>NZ_OY760905.1:314205-628411 GCF_963664135.1 uncultured Acetobacterium sp.
AATACAGATGATGTCGGATCTGCTTCGCTGTCAGAAAAATTGCGGGCCAATATTGAAGGATTACGCATGGAACATGTTAATTCGCTCTGTTCAGAATATGTTACCTTGAGTATTGGAGTCGCAACAACATTGATGAAAGCCAATTATTTACCAGATGATTTGATCGCAGCGGCGGACAAGGCTCTTTATCTTTCAAAAGACAAAGGTAGAAATCAAGTGAGCATTGTGTGTTTAAAATAAATATGAAAAAACCTTTCAGATTAAAGTGTTCAAAAGATGTCCCGCTGAAAGGTTTTTTAGTTTCATAGATAAACCGTATAACACAAGTAAACGGCTATTTTCCTGACTATCCGAGCTATTCTCGTTTGCCAGGAATAAGTAAAACGGAGGTGGGGGCATGACGGACAATATTATGGCTAACACTACCCATAAATACTTCTTTAATAAAACCTCTGCCCTGGGTACCTAAAACAACTAAAGAGATTTTTTCATCTTTGATGACTCGCATCGCTTCAGCAGTTGGCGACCCATAAGGGAGTTGAATATCGACGTTAATTGCACGAATATCCAACAATTGTTTTTTCAGCTTTTCCATCCGTTCAGTATCTTTTTCATTAAATTCAGAAAGTCGCTCGGAAACGTAGGGCTCAATTTTTGATTTATCCTGAACATGGAGAATCGTAACATTTTGAACGCCTTTTTCAACCATGTTTTTAACATATTGAAAAGCGATGGTGGCATTATCTGAAAAATCAGTCAGATAAAGCACATGGCTATTCAGATCGCATTTTTGTGGAATCGATGAGTCTTCGCTTAGATACTCAGGATCACGGATCAGAAGCACTGGAATCGATGAATGAATAATGACATTATTGGTGACACCATCCAAAATTACGGATCCAAGCATTGAACGTTTGGCAGTACTGATCACAATCAAATCACACGCTTCTGATTCGGCAATATGATTAATTGCATTTTTCTGATTACCAGAAACACGACGGGTTTGAACATTGAAACCTTGTAATTCAAGTATTTCAACTTGTTTTTTGAGATTATCATCAAACATTGGTTTTAGATTTAAATAAGTCGAAATACCTTCGTCCACTTCTTTAGGATTGAAACTTTGAACGAGTAAACAGTCTTTTGTACCCAATACTTTCATGCCATCGATACATTTTATCATTTCTGGAAATGCAGTTGATATCTCAGAAATCATTAACATTTTATTAAACATAATAAACCTCCTCAAAATTTAGTTATCGATTTAGGACTGAAGTGTTTTATCGATTTTCTCGATAGTCATTACCTCCTTCAATTTAATTCCATAATCTTCTTATTATTTATATATCCAAATAATTGTTTAATAAACATAATATTCAACAGACAATTATATGAGATAATGTCAAAAATCGATTATTGAAACACTATCGAGGCTTTTTAAAAGAGTCGGTCGATTAGTCTACATCAAAACGCTATAATAGTATGATCATTAATAAGAATCAATCATTTGACTTTTTCAAATAGTTAATAAGAGAACGAATGGACTTGGATAGCTTTGAGTAGAATCCCATTTAGCGAAGGAAGAAATATGGAAAAGAAAAAATTAATAATGATTGTGGTTTGGGTTTTGACCCTTGTGTGGATGGGCATTATATTTTACTTATCCAATCAGCCGGCGGTTCAATCATCTCAGCTCAGCAGCGGCGTCACAAAAAGGTTAGTCATCATTATCGAAAACTTCGTTCCGGGGATAAACAATCTTGAGTTTGAGAGTCTCGAAACCGGCATTAGAAAAAATGCTCATTTTATTGCTTATTTTGTTTTAGGAATTCTGACGTTGCTGTCATTAAAACTAGGCAATATCAAAAAAGCGGCGTTATTGGCATTATTTATTTGTATATCATATGCCATGAGTGACGAATTTCATCAGTTATTCGTGTTCGGCAGATCCTGTCAATTCAGCGATGTACTCATTGATACTGCAGGAGCACTGCTCGGAATTTTACTCGCATTCACAATTATCAAAATTATGGCCCGGCGATTTTAAATAACCAAATTAAAAAAGGGCTCTTACATTTGGTGTAAATTATGCAAAAGCCCCCTTTTTTATAGATACTGGAGATGAGCGGTTGAACGATTAAGGTACATCAGTGCCAACTCAATTTTCATTTCAACGCTTTGTTTAAGGTAGGCGCGTTCATCGGCCTGTCTATTTTTTTCAGAAACTTGAGCGATTCTTGCTGTTTTTTTCTGTTCATTTTCGAGTGCTTCTTTTTTGACGTCGATCGTCGATTTAATTTGATCGTTGCTTGTTTCGAGAATTTTAGAAATATCATAAGTCTCCGGGTGATTTTCATAATAGGTTGCAAATCGTAATTTTACCATTTTAATTTCCTTTCTGTTAAACACTTTCATAATCATAGTATGGATGATGGTTAAAAACGGTTTAATGTTTGATCTGAGTATAAGTCTAACCGATAAATGTTACAGAATTTTGAAGTAAATGTTAAGATTGTGTGAATTTTGAAGATTCATTGACTGCAGGTGTTAAAATGATGGAACGTATTTTGATTAATTAGCAAAACTGGCATGATCAATATTCATAGAAGGTCCCCGTGGTGCGATCCTTGTCACGACCTATTTTTTATCTTATAATAAGATTAAGTCAAACGACACGGTCCACGTTTTAAAGAAATAATTAGTTTACCTTATTGGAGGTTCATATTGACACTTACAAAAAACTTGAGTCGTTATTTCGGCTATGATACATTTAAAGCAGGTCAGGAAAAGATCATCACTGCCGCCGTAAATGGCCAGGACGTGTTGGGAATTATGCCCACCGGTGGGGGGAAATCCTTGTGTTATCAGCTTCCGGCGATACAAATGACAGGGATCACGCTGGTTATTTCGCCGCTGATTTCGCTGATGAAGGATCAGGTCGATGCCCTGGAAGAAATGGGCATCCCGGCGACCTTTTTAAACAGCAGTCTGGATGATGCAAGCTATGAAAAACGTCTGGAAGGCATCCGGAACAATCACTATAAATTGCTTTATATTGCCCCGGAACGGCTGTGCGCCCCGACCTTTATTGACCTTGTCAGACAACTTGATATCGCCATGGTAGCCGTCGATGAAGCCCATTGTATCAGTCAGTGGGGGCATGATTTTAGACCACATTACCGGGAAATTCCCGACTTTATTGCCAATATTTCACCTCGGCCGGTGGTGGCTGCCTATACCGCCACTGCCACCCTTAAGGTTATCGATGAAATTAAGGACTTGCTGGCGCTGCGAAACCCAGTGGAATCGATCATCGGCTTTGACCGGCCCAATCTGCTCTACCAAGTCATTAAAACCGGTGACAAGCTGGGCTATGTTCGCAATACCATTACCCGGGAATTCCCGGATCAGTCCGGCATCATTTACTGCGCCACCCGTAAAACAGTGGAGAGTGTCACCGAAAAATTCAGAAGCTTGGGGCTTTCAGCCGGTGCCTATCACGGAGGGATGAGCCCAGAGAATCGGGAAAAGAATCAGCAGGACTTTATTAATGACCGCATTAACATCATGGTGGCCACCAATGCCTTTGGGATGGGGATTAACAAGCCGGATGTCCGCTTTATCATCCATTACAATATGCCCCAGAACATGGAGGCCTATTATCAGGAAGCCGGCCGTGGTGGTCGGGACGGGGAAGTCAGCCACTGCACCATTTTATATTCTCCAGCCGATATTGTTAAACAAAAACAGCTGATCCAACTCAACCAGACCTCACCCGAGCGGGAAAAACTGCTTTTTGAAAATCTCCAATATCTGGTGGATTATTGCCACACCAACGACTGTCTCAGAAAAAGCATCCTCCAGTATTTCGGCGAAACCGCCGACTACGAACGTTGCGGCAATTGCGGCAACTGCCTGGATCAATCAGAAATGGTGGATATTACCGAGGATGCCCAGAAAATACTCTCGTGTATCTATCGGATGAAAAACCGCTTTGGTCTGAATATGGTGATTTCAGTACTGCGGGGTTCCAAAAACAAAAAGGTTCTGGAGCTGCGTTTTGACGAACTGTCAACCTATGGCATTATGACGAATCAGACCACTGAGAGTCTCCGGGAAATCATCATGACGCTGGTCGCCAAGGGCTATATTATGGTTACCGCCGATGAATATCCGGTGCTTAAATTAACAACCGCCGCTGGCAAGATATTAAAAGGCGAGGAACCGGTTTTTCATAAAAAACATTTATTAAATATACCGGCAGGTAAATCAAAACCCACGGGCAAATCCAAACCACCGGTGGATTGCGACGAAGCCTTGTTTTTGGAACTCAAGGCGCTGCGAAAAGCAATTGCCCAGGAAAAAGGATTGCCACCTTATGTTATTTTTCACGATGCTACCCTTAAAGAAATGGCCGCCTATTTTCCCCGGACAGAAGCCGATTTTTTAGCAATCAACGGCGTTGGTCAAGCACGCTATGATCATTATGGCGAAGTCTTTATCCAGGAAATCAAGCGTTTTGCCGAAAACAACCCGATCGAAATCAGAACCCGTCCTGAACTTGAGACGAGTTATACGGAGTCTAGTCCAATTAAAAAAAGAATTGATCCAAATACTGAGGAAAAAGCGACGCCGGATAAAGATGCCAAGATTCCCTCCTGCGACATCACCTATGACCTTTTTATGCAGGGACAGACCATTGCCGAAATTGCCGTCCAGCGGGAATTGACGGAGAATACCGTCTTAGGGCATTTATTCCGTTGCGATCAAGAAGAAAAACCCGTCGATTGGTCGGGCTTCGTGGATCAAGAGAAAGAAATCCAGATCATCAATGCCATTGGCACCGTTGGACTGGAAGGACTTAAACCGATTAAAGAAGCCCTGCCGACAGATTGCTCTTATGAAGATATCAAAATTGTGATTCATAAAAATAGCTTGAGATAGCTCACAATAAACAAATTATAGGTAATTGCGAAAGTGCCGTGAGCTTTGAGCCCAGTTTCGCACGAAACAATTTCTACACTAGGGCGAACAACATTTTCTTGCGCTGTTCGCCTACACGTTACGAAATTGTTTTCGTGAAGGCAATGAGCCAATTACAAGCTTGCTTGTAGTTGGCTCATTGCCCGCGAACAAGAAGAAATTCGCATCGCGGTTTCTTCTTGTTGTGGAAACTGTACCCAAAGCAACCGTTGTTCGATGTTTTAATTTCGCAAAGGCCTATAAACAAACCAGAGAAGGAGTTGGACAGATGACATCGACAACCTTAAAAGTAATTGCACTACTGCTAATGTTCTTAGATCATGTGGGGCAGTTTATTCCGGGAGCGCCCTTATGGCTGCATTGGGTGGGGCGCATCTCGGCACCTGTTTTTATGTTCTGCATGGCCTGGGGATTCTATTACACCCATGACCGCAAGAAATATCTGTTGCGGATGTACCTCTTCGGTGTGGGGATGGGTGTTATCGACATCATTTGCAATAATATTTATCCCGATCCGGTGGCAATGATCTCCAATAATATTTTTGTAACCCTGTTTCTGGTTGGCGTGATTATCTGGCTGATCGAACTCCGAAAAAAGGACAACAAAAAAGGCCTGAAATACATCGGCCTTTTCTCGGTTTATCAGATTCTGACCACCATTCTCTGTATACTGGCGGGTCAATTGCTGCCGCTTACCGGGATGATGAGCTTTATTGGCGCCATCACCGCCAATCTTATTTTTAACGAGGGCAGTTTTATCTTTGTTTTTCTGGGGGTGCTGATCTACTTTAATCGCACCGATCCCAAACGGCTGATTGTCGCTTATGGGCTCTTCTGTGTGGGCTTTCTGGCGCTGGAATGGTCAATCGATCCGCGAGTGTCAGCGCTGTTTTACAGCAATTATCAGTGGATGATGATTGCTGCCCTGCCCTTTATGCTGATGTATAATGGAGAAAAGGGCAGAGGCATGAAATACCTGTTCTACATTTTCTATCCGGTGCATATTGTGGTGTTATTTTTTATCGGCAATATTTTCTTTTGATCAGTGATTTTATGAGATTTTGATAAGTGTTTTAATATCAGATTTTAATTTGAGCTTTTAATGACTGCATGATGTCTTATCCAATCGGGTCAATCACCAGCGGCAGGCGCTTGGCGTTTTTTACCAAAGCTGGTGAGCATTCAAAGACCACCCAAATCGCCAGAACCAGATATACCAGACAGAGACCCGGCACAACAGCATTCGTTCCAGCCGGCATGACAAAGACACCGTTAACAAAGGTGTAAGATGCGAAGGTACGAATTAATGCCCAGATACTCATGACCAGCATGAAAACGGCTGGGATAAAAGTTGCCAGCCAGGCTTTGGCATGCTGCGCAGTGCGCTGCAGCCAAACGGTAATGCCGATCAATGCCAGCGCTGCCAACAGCTGATTAGAAGCGCCAAAGGTTTTCCAGAACAGACTCCACACGGCAATTGGAGCCCCGGAAGGATCGGTTAAATTGATGGACATCAGTATCAGCGGAATCCCGCCAATCAGTAGAGCCGAGATAATCCGTCCCGACCAGCCGCGCATATTGGTGAGTTCCTGAAAAATATAACGGCCGAGACGGGTACAAACATCCAGGGTGTCATAAACAAAGGTGGTAAAGGCCATTAAGCCAAAGGAAATCCCAAAGGCTTTACTGATTCCCAATAATCCCATAAACGACCCCAGACCGTTGGCGTAGATGAAGTTGGGTGACTGGGACAGCAGTACATCGCCTTTGGGCAGCATCATCACTGTTGATAAGGCGATCAGTGCTACCACTGCCTCAGCCAACATCATACCGTAGCCAATCGGTTTAGCGTCACTTTCTTTAGCTAATTGTTTGGAGGTGGTGCCGGTGCTGACCAGGCTGTGGAAACCCGAGCAGGCCCCGCAGGCCACCGTGATAAACAGCATTGGGAACATCGGTCGCCAGAATTCATCGGAGCCAAAGGCGGTGGTAAAACCGGGATATTGGGTTGGGAAGCCGCCGAAGAGTATCCCGATAAAGGAAACCAGCAGGGTGGCATAAAGAAAATAGCCGCCCAAATGCCCCCGGGGTTGTAACAGTGCCCAGACCGGCACAATCCCGGCAATAAAACAATAAGCGATAATAATGACATTCCAGATTTTTTGAGCATCCTGGGGAGAATTCAAGCCCAACACTTCCTGAAGGTTAAAAGGGATGTATTGTCCAATCCAAATCGCAATGCCGACTAAAGGCAGGAAAATGATGGTGGCAACACTGAGCTTCAGCTTGGTAAATTTTAGCAGAAACCCCATAATAACCGGCAGGATTAAATATAAAATAGAAGAGGTCGCGGTGGCTCCGCCGCCGATGGAGGTGCCGTCAGCTAAGGTGATGGTATTGACAAAGGACGAGGTGGTAATATCAGTAAAGGCCACAATGATCATAATCAGGGTAAAAAAAATGAAAATATTGAAAATGATCCAGACCCGTTTGGATACATATTCTTTCATGGTGTCGGCAATACCGGTGGCTTTATGACGAATGGATGTGACCAGGGAGCCCATGTCATGGACGCCGCCGATTAGAATCGTCCCCACCAGAATCCAGATCAGGGTTGGAATCCAACCGAAAGCGATACCGGCGATAATTGGGCCGGTTACCGGGCCAGCCGCCGCGATGGCTGAAAAATGCTGGCCAGCCAGATATTTGGCGTCGGTGGGAACATAGTCCACCCCATCTTCCATTGCCACTGATGGAACCACGTTCTCATCATCTAGTTCAAACACATTTTTGGTGATAAATTTCCCGTAGGTGAAATAGGCAATGACCAGAATCAATGCCCCGCCGCCGACAATAAAAAGTATATTCATTGATAGCCTCCCGATTTGTTTTAAGTATCGAAATATAATAATTTCACCATTTAAAATAACTTTAAATTTATATTTTGTCAATGTATATTCAACAATCTTTACCATATAGTGAATACCCTGGTTTGGTGAAGACCAGGAGTGCTAATTTGAAAAGAGCAGAATTTTTCACAGGATTTGCGGTAGTGCAGGCAGCAATGCAAAAGTAATTACCCAAATAATCGATCAGAAATAAATTTAGGCACACCGAAAAGCACCTTATATAATAGCGTGTAATAATAGATATCAATAATAGAACAGGAGAAACGAATGAGCAATCAACGATTTGACCTTAACGCCTATCTGGCGCGGATTCACTACACTGGGGGGCGGGACGTTTCAGCTGAAACGCTGAAAAATTTACACATTGCCCATGCCATGAACGTGCCCTTTGAAAACCTGGATGTATTTTATAAAAAACCAATTTCGCTGGAACGGGATGACCTGTTTAATAAGATTGTCATCAATCACCGGGGCGGCTACTGTTTTGAATTGAACGGCCTGTTTTCAGCGGTTCTTAAAGAAATGGGCTTTCAGGTCACCAATCACCTGGCCCGGGTTTATAATAATGGCTTTGAAAACTCGGGAAAAACTCATATGGTGGTGCTGGTGGAAGTAGACAATCAAAAATGGATCTGCGATGTCGGGTTTGGTGGGAATGGGCTGGTTGCACCAATTCGTTTTGAAGAGGGACTGGAACAGGAACATTTTTATCGAACTCATCGCGTCATGGCGGACTCAAAATACGGTTATCGACTGGAGTTTAAGACAGACGGTGAATTTCTACCAATCTATGCTTTTACCCTGGAAGAATGTTGTCCGGCGGATTACCTGATCGCCAATCATTATACATCGACCTATCCGGCTTCATTTTTTACCCAGCTGATGATGTGTTCGTTGACGACTGATGTCGGGCGAATCACCTATCTGGATGGGTTATTGAAAATAATCAACAGTGTTGATCAGGATGCAGAGATCGAAAAAAAAATCGTCAACGACGACGAAA
The DNA here is from genome assembly GCF_963664135.1 of uncultured Acetobacterium sp. Taxonomy (NCBI): domain Bacteria; kingdom Bacillati; phylum Bacillota; class Clostridia; order Eubacteriales; family Eubacteriaceae; genus Acetobacterium; species uncultured Acetobacterium sp. The sequence goes on from NZ_OY760905.1 coordinate 323,101, forward strand.
TTCGCGAAGTGCTCAAACAATATTTCGGGATTCAGCTGCTGAATGACGCTTCCGAATAGAAACGTAATGCGAGAATAAACATTTTTAAAACAGGGCCTTACTGCGGTTTAACTGCAGTAAGGCCCTGTTAAGTAAAAAAGAGTCATGTTTTATTTACTGGTTTTTTCTTTCTCAAAATATTTATTTGTCCGATTATCGGCGTTCTCTCTCAGATTAAAGTAATAAAAGGGATAATCAAAGGTATGGTAAACGCCCTTGCCAAAGGTGGCACTCCCCGGCGAGAGCAGATCCACATTGGCGGTGCTGCAAATCAGGGCTCCTTTTTCCAGATCAATTTGCGCATCAGCATAATTCATCACCGGTTCAATTTTTCCTTCGGCATTTCTGACGGCCGAGCCATCGCGATTTAAGGCAATCGAGCCGAGGTTTTCAGCGGCGGTGGCCCGGGTTTCGTCGAGCTTCCAATTAATCGGATTGATGACCAGTGCCCCTGCGGTAACAACCGGATTACCCGGTGGCAAGACGGTTTCCGCTTCAGTATTATAAGAAACAATAACCCCGGTATCATCCGGGCCTTCTGCAAATTTCAAATGAGGGTTTTGAGCCAGATAATCATCGGTTACCGTAAAGCCGATGACATAAGCAACTACCATTCGTTTATAGACATCCGGGTGCTCTTTTAAATAGCCAGATAATAGATTGCTCGTCACGTCAGCGCCCTGGGAATGACCGGCCAGAATAAAGGGACGGCCATTGTTGTAATGTTTGATGTAGTAGTCAAAGGCGGCCGTGGCATCGGTGGTGGGAATACCGGCAATGGTTTCTTCCCGATCGACGCTGGATAAATTATCCTGACGATAGTAGGGGGCATAAATGTTAGCCACTGTTTCAAAGGCCGTGGCCTGGCGGTCAAAAGCCAGTTTGGCATTGGCAACCATCCCGGAGTCATCGATGGTACTGATGCTGGGGTTGGTCTGGTCGGCAGGCGAATAGGTGGTAGGGTAGAGATAAAAAACATCGACCTCTTTATCCACGGTCGTCGGGACGTTCAACCAGTGTTCGGCTTTTGAATAATCGGTGACATCTTTTTTGCTTTGACAGCCTCCCAATAGGAAGAGACTCAGTCCCAGCGTGGTTAGAACCAAAATCAGTTTTCTCTTTTTCATTTCATACCTCTTCTTACATTTTATTTAGATAATTGCTTGATTGATACCCATTATATGTTATTTTATTTGCGTAAACAAACAAAATGTGAGATCGTTAGTCACCTAAAAAGACTGCTTTGGTTGATATACAAACCAAAGCAGTCTAATGTTAGGTGTCTTCTTATCTAAGCGTTGTTATTTTTGGGTAGCCAGGAAAGCATCAATCTCGGCGGCTGTCGGCAACGATGGTTGAGCGCCCAATTGAGTACAGGTCAGCGCACCGGAGGCACTGGCATATTTGGCCGCTGCGACCAGGTCGCCCATTTCCACAAACGCTTTGGCTAAGGTGCCAGTGTAGGCATCGCCAGCGGCGGTGGGGTCAATGGCATCTACCTTGTAAGGTGGAATCAGCACATCCAGACCATCGCCATAGAGATAGGAACCGCGATCACCCAGTTTAAGGGCAACAAATTTACAGCCGTTGCGTTCCATCAGTTTTTGGGCCGCTTCCCGGCAGGACGCTTCATCAGCGGGATAGATCCCCACCAGCGCCTTGGTTTCAGTTTCATTAGGGGATAGAATCGTTACCGGTGGCAATTTTTCCAGCGGATAATCTTGCGCCGGGCCGGCATCCAAAACGGTGATGATGCCTTTTCGATTAGCGATTTCGATCGCCTTGGCATTTGTTTCCAGGGGAATTTCAAACTGCAGCAGCACCGCATCAAAGTCATCCTTAAATGCTTTTTCCAATTGATCCGGCGGCGTAAGCATGTTGGCGCCAGGGAAGATGATCAAGCGGTTTTGACCGTTGTCTTCCAGGGTGATCGCCACAAATCCGGTGTTGGCACTAGGTTTGGTGATGGTATGAGTGGTATCAACGCCTTCTTTTTTCCAGCAATCAAGTAGATATTCGCCGTTGGAGTCATCGCCGATGGTGGCATAAGCCGATACCTTGGCACCGGTACGGGCGGCGGCAACGGCCGCATTGCTCCCTTTTCCGCCTGGGGCGTTACGGTAATCGTGTCCTAAAACACTTTCACTGGGTTCTGGTGCACGTTCACACCGAAGAATAAGATCCATCATTACACTGCCGACTAATAAAATACGAGCTGCCATTTATAGCCTCCTTAAAATTTTATCGGGTGTGTTCATTTGACCATCGCAAGACGTGAGCGATCAAACTTGCTGCCGGTTGATCATCCCTCCAGAATAACAATTGATCCCACTGGTATAAAAATATTACATGAAACCCGACTATTTGTTTACATATGCAAACATTATCACGGGATGATAACGCTGTCAACGAAATTAAATGGAAAATTATTACCTTCAATCTGGAAAAAATTGAACGCTCTTTTGAAAACATCACCAGAAATAAAAAAATCAACCAGGGTTGCTGGCTGATTTTTAAAGATGCTATTTGTTTTTTAAGACATCGACGATTGCGTCGATGGTGGGATTGGCATCATCATAGGGAATCTGGCAGGTGCCAACCATTTGATGACCGCCGCCGCCGTACTTGAGCATCAGCTTGCCAATATCGACCGTACAGGTGCGATTGAGGATGCTGTAACCGCAGGCAATGGAGACATTCTGTTTTTGTTTGCCATCAACGATCCAGAGCGAAACATTCTGTTCCGGATAAAGGCTGTAGATCATGAAGCGATTACCGGTGTAAATCGTCTCGACATCCCGCAAATCGGTGATAATGACATTTTCAACGATGGTTGTATGGGCTTTGACCATCGCCGCAAAGAGTCGGGACTGATCTAAATAAAGCTCAACCCGTTCTTTTATGTCTGGTAGTTCCAGAATTTCTTCGATCGAGAGATTTCTAAAGAGATTAATCAGTTCTTCCATCAATTGATAATTGCTGATCCTGAAATCTCGGAAACGACCCAGGCCAGTGCGGGGATCGGAAATGAAACCAAGCAAGATCCAACCGGTGGGGTTTAAGATCTCATCCTGAGTAAGATTGCCGGAGTCGACCTTGTCGACGGAAAGAATCATGTTTTCATAATTGGGAAAACGCCCCGCGCCGCCATAATATTCATAAATAATCCGGGCTGCGGAAGGGGCTAAACGGCTTTCGCCTTCGACACCGGGCTCCCAGCCCAACCGATCTTTCTCTGACGTATGGTGATCAAACCACATACCACAACCGGGTACATAGGGAACATTGGCCAGCACATCATTGTCAGTGGGGGAAAAGAGCCCGTCTTGCAGGTCTTTTGGATGAACAAAAATCCAGTCGTCAATGATACCGGCTTCTTTTAGCAGCATGCCACATATTAAACCGTCAAAATCAGAACGAGTAACTAAACGCATATGAAACCTCCTAATGAACAAATTATACTAGCTAAATGCTACTTTAAATTTAAAAGCCTCACGGGCTGTTAATATCAGTAAGAATTTAGAAACAGTTGTTATATTGTAACATGTTAAATAATGATTTTCCATTGTTTCGATAAAAAAATCTGGAATTGAAACGGGAAAGATGAGGCGTTTCATTAAAAAGATTAAGTTATGATAAAAAAAATAATTAAAAGTTTGCTATATTGAAACATTCGTGTTATTATAAGTAAGAACTTAAATTAATAGTAAATGAATTTAACATTAATATTTTTTAATTGGTACTATGCTTTACAGTATTATCCTAATTTAGAAATGTAGTTGTTATCCGTATTACAAGGATTTAGGGAATAAAATTAGGAGGTACTCATCAATGAATGGTACAGTGAAATGGTTTAACTCAGAAAAAGGTTTTGGTTTTATTACAGGGGAAGATGGTAAAGATGTATTTGCACATTTTTCACAAATTCAATCAAGCGGTTACAAGTCTTTAGAAGAAGGCCAAGAAGTTTCTTTTGAAATCACTCAAGGACCTAAAGGCCCACAAGCCGAAAATATTCAAGTTATCTAATAACGTCAATATTTTAAACTTATGCCTGAAAATGGCATAAGTTTTTTTTTATACTGTCAAAAAAATAAGATGAGACTAATCCCATATCACACATACCCAATTAATAATTGGTATTTGCGGTGGTTTTCCGGGGAAAAGGAGGGGATTTTATGTCAATAGACAATATTCAAGGAATGAAGAAAATAATTGAAGAGAAGAAAAAGCTAAGTGCACAGCAAGGAATAAAAGCTGACAAACCGAATCAGAACAAGGTAAGTCAACGCAAAGCGTTTAAAACAACAAAACGAGGCGGATTTTTCGATAAATAAATCGATGCATTATTCTTGGGAACGCAGACTCTGCGTTCTTTATTTGTGCAGTTCGTTAATTAACGAAATTTCTAGCTGATCAAGCAGATACTTGACTAGGTAATTGCGAAACTGATCGTAAACCACACGGCATTTTCGCAATTACCTAACATTCATAAATTTAAGGAGAACCTATTGCAATTTGAAAATTTAAATATTATACAGCCAATTCAGAAGGCTTTAACCGCTGAAGGATACACCGAGGCCACACCGATTCAGGAAAAGGCCATTCCGTCTTTATTAGAAGGTAAAGATTTATTGGGATGTGCCCAAACCGGCACTGGAAAAACAGCCGCCTTTGCGATTCCAATTTTACAGAGCCTTTCCTATGAACAGCGAAATCTCAAGGGTAATCGACCCATTAAGGCGTTAATCCTGGCACCCACCCGGGAGCTGGCGCTGCAAATCAGCGATTCATTTAGAGCCTATGGCAAATTCTTGGGGCTACGAACCCTGGTTATTTATGGCGGCGTATCTCAAAACCCCCAGACCAAGGCTTTAGGCGCTGGGGTTGATATCTTGGTGGCAACACCAGGTCGATTACTGGACTTAATTAATCAGAAATATATCAAACTCAATCAGATCAAGTCGTTTGTGCTGGATGAAGCCGATATGATGCTGGATATGGGAATGCTCCAGGATGTCCGGAAAATTATTAAACACATGCCGGCAGAACGTCAGAATATGCTTTTCTCGGCAACCATGCCGACGGAAATTGCCAAGCTGGCGGGTTCGATTTTAAAAGACCCGGTTAAGGTCACAATTACCCCGGTTTCATCTACTGTTGAGGTGATTGAGCAAAATGTTTATTATGTCAACAAAAATAATAAGATCAATCTGTTGGTGCATTTACTGAAAAACAAAGAAATTGTTTCGGCGCTGGTCTTTTCCCGAACCAAGCATGGGGCCGACAAAATCGTCAAACATCTGGAACGTTCCGGCTTTAAAGCTCAGGCCATTCACGGCAACAAATCCCAGAATGCCCGACAATTGGCGCTGAATAACTTTAAGGAACGAAAGACCCGGATTCTGGTTGCTACCGACATCGCTGCTCGGGGAATCGATATTGAAGAATTATCGCACGTGTTTAATTATGATTTGCCGGAAGTACCGGAAACTTATGTTCATCGGATTGGTCGTACTGGCCGGGCGGGTCTCGGTGGGATCGCCATTGCCTTTTGTGATCAGGAAGAAATACCGTTGCTGGAAGGCATCGAAAAACTGGTATCAAAATCAATCCCTGTGGTTGAAGTGCATCCCTTTCCTTTAGTGGAAGCACCGGCTGAATTAAAATTGGCATCTGCTCGAAGACCATCAACCAATAAGGCCACTGCTCCCAAAAGTCGCAGACATCATGGGAGTGATGGTGGAAAAAGCACGGGTGGGAAAAAAGATCGGGATCGCTATTATTCAAAGAATAAGAAAAAAGATAATTAAAATTTAGAATAATCTGACGATACGCGGGTATCTAAAGTTTACTGGATACTGATTTAAATATTACTTGACGTATGCACATTTTTACAATTAGAATAAAGTAATACGAATTGATATGATTCTACAAAAGGCGGTGGATTTATGGAAAATATTAGAGTTATGATAGTTGATGATTCCTCTTTCTCAATAGCAGTTTTAAAAAGAATGCTGGAAAAAGATGGAATGGAAATCGTTGCGACTGCGCTTAATATGAGTGAAGCAATAAAAAAAGCCCAGGAAATGAAACCTGACTTAATCACAATGGATATGACTTTACCTGATGGTGATGGAATCGAATGTTCAAAAGAAATTTTAAAACATTTGAATGATACAAAGATAATCGCAATCAGTGCCATGATGGACGAAGAAATAATCAACCGGGCAAAAAAGGTTGGTATTAAAGGGTATTTGCAAAAACCAGTTGATCAAAGTGACTTAGATTCTGCAATTGAAAGATTGTTTGAGGGCGAAGAACTTTATAAGGTACTAAAAAGCAATTTTGAGGAAGCGTTCAAAGAGTCGATTTTCAGCTTTTTGAAAAGAGAAATCGGCGGAGAAATTGCTGTCGAAAAAGTACTGGCACATTCGATGACCACAAATTCTTCCGGGATCTCGGTGGCAATTGGGATTATTGGACGGCATGACGGCCGGTTGATTATGGATATGTCCGAAGATACCGCCCTGGGTATGACGAAAAAAATATTGCAGGATGACACCCAAAAGATTGACGATGCCATTAATTTCTTAAGTGAATTTACCAATGTTATTGCCGGGAATGCCTGTTCACTTTTAAATGGGCTCAATCGTTCTTTTGGCCTGCGGGTTTCGCCGCCAACGGTGTTCAGGGGAAAAGACATAACGATTTCCATTGGCGATATTATGAGCGAGTCTTTCGTTATCAAAACAGATCTTGGTGACGTTTTTATGAATGTCGGATTTCAAAAGGGGGCTGTGGAATGGATGTAACAATTATCAATCCTTTTATTGCATCAGTTACGGATGTAATGCCTCAATTAGGATTTGAAAATATCGTTTTAAAAGAACAAATCGAAAAATCCAAAAAAATAACTGCCAGCGGAATTGTGCTGACATTGGGAATTGTCGGTGATAAAAAGGGAAATGTCGCCTACTCCATTGATACCGAGGGAGCAAAACAGATTGCCTCCACCATGATGATGGGTATGCCGGTCGATGAGTTGGATGATATGGCAAAGAGTGCAATTTCTGAGCTATCGAACATGTTAACCGCCAATGCGACAATTAATTTCTCGAATGATGGCATTAATGTTGATATTTCGCCGCCAACCATGTTGACTGGTGAAGATATCGAACTCAGTATGAGCAAGGACCAGGTTATGTGTGTTCAATTTGATATTGATGGTATTAAGCTGGAAATCAATGTGGCCTTGGATTAAATAAGGTTGACATTAATTTAAACAACAAAAAAATGAGTATTATCCGAGATGGATGATGCTCATTTTTTATTGTTTTCGATTTGAACAGTAAATCATGACCACCGGCTTGCGGGTGATCATGATAATGAGCGGAAGAGAGACCTTATTTCGACTTGGTTAATTGAAAGTTGCTGACCATATTTTTAAGCAGCTCGGCCTGGCTGTACAGTTCTTCACTGGCAGCGGCGCTTTCTTCGGCGGTGGCCGAGTTGGTCTGAACAACCTGTGAAACCTGATCGATCCCTTTGTTGATTTCATTGATGGAAGCAGTTTGCTCATTGGAAGCGACATCAATTTTACCAACCAGAGCAGCGACTTTAGCAACCCCGTCGACAATTTCATTAAGGGATTCGGCGGTATTGTTGGCAATAACAGTGCCCTCAGAAACCTTGAAAATGGAGCCTTCAATCAGTTCGGTGGTTTCTTTGGCGGCTTCGGCACTGCGTCCGGCCAGGGTTCTGACCTCTTCAGCGACGACAGCAAAACCTTTGCCCTGCTGTCCGGCTCTTGCGGCTTCAACTGCCGCATTCAGTGCCAGGATATTGGTCTGGAAAGCAATATCATCAATAACCTTGATGATATTAGAAATTTTTGCAGATGAGGCATTAATTTCTTCCATCGATCTTAGCATTTGTTGCATCTGAGTGTTACCACTTACCGCATTCTTCTGGGCGGTCAGCGTTAGCTGGTTGGCCTGGTTAGCATTTACGGCATTTTCTCTGGTTTGAACGGCGACTTCAGCAATTGAAGCATTCAATTCTTCCATGGAACTAGCCTGCTCGGTGGCACCTTGCGCCAGCGCCTGACTGCCATAGGAGACCTGCTTCGATCCCGAGGCAACCTCGTCGGCAGAATCATTGATATTGCCGAGAATTTCGTTAAATGACCGCATCGTATCATTGAGGGAATTCTTGATAATCGCGTAACTGCCCAGATAATCCCCTTGCATGGAATGAGTCAGATTACCCGCCGCCATTTCGGCTAAGACGATAGCAGCTTCGTTGATCGGTTGTTCAATGGCGTCCAGGGTTTGGTTAAAGCCGTCGACAATATCTCGATAGCCGCCTTCAAATTTAGACGCATCGCTGCGGAATTCCAGGTTACCGTTAATCCCGGCCTGGGCAAGGCTTCGGGATTCGCCAATCAGATTGTCAATGGTGGTCAGGGTGCCAATAAGTGCTGGCATCAGTTTATCGTTGTCAGAGCGTTTGCCAATGGAAAGTAATTCTTTCAGTCGGCTGGTATCGCCCTGAGATATCCGAATAAAAGCATCCTGAGCAGCCAGCAGTCGGGTATGAACCTGATTGATTTCCTCGCCAAATTCTTTCATATGGCCTTTGTAGTCGCCTACCATTGAAATGGTATAATCGTTGACTGCCATTTTGGTCATTACCTGGCGCGCCTCATTAACGGGTGCTAACAGGGCGTTCAGGGTATTGTTAAAACCTTCGATGATTTTTCGGAAATCACCGCTGTGTCGGGTGGCATCCGCCTGGATTTCCAACTGACCGGCAGTGGCGGCTTGAGCCAGCATATCGACATCGGCGACCAGTGCATTGATGTTATCGATGCAGGAATTTAGGTTTTCTTTAATGGTATTAAAGTCGCCATGATAGGTAGCGGTGATTTTGGCAGGAACTTCGCCCTTGCTGATTTTATTGACATAGTCGGCTGACATATTTAGGGGCTCGACCACGGCATCCAGAGTATTATTGACGCCAACGACAATATCCCGGTACTTGCCCTGGAATTTGTCAGCATCGCCACGGATCGATAAATGACCGTCAGTGGCCGATTGGGTCAGCATTTCCACCTCGGCTTCCAGGTTCTTGAGGTTTTCGACGACTTCAAGTAGACTCTTGGACTGGATATCATGATCGGATTTCACATCGACGGCAACATTGAGATTACCCAGAGAAATCTGTTCCAGGGTAGCAATGTTTTCCTGAATATTTTCGGATAGTTTCTGGAAGGATAATCCCAGTTTGCCCAGCTCATCTTCCCGTTTAATGATTTCATCAGGAATCTCGCTGTCAAAATCACCTAGTTCAGCTTTATGGAACAATTCGGTGATCAGGACGATGGGGTTGACCACGCCTTTGATCTGTTTGACAATAATAAAACTCAGCACGATCAGGGTTAATAAGAATAAACCGATCAGCTGGAAAATCATCATCATAATTGGGGCATTGAGCTCGCTTTGGGGCTCCATAATCGCCAATGTCCAACCGGTTGCGGGGATTGGGGCATAATAGATATTATTTTTGCCGGAGGTATCGGTAAATACGCCAGATCCGGGTTCACCGCTGATCATGCTTTTCCCCAAGGCGGCCAAGCTGGCGTTAGGGTCTTCAAGCAGGTTGACGCTCATCGCTTTGGCAGCATCGGCATCGGCAATATAGAGACCGGTCTGATCAACCAGAAAGGCTCTGCCGGTTTCGCCGACTTTGATCTCGCTGATCATCTGCTGGAGACTGGAAAGATCGATATCGCCGGTGACCACACCTTTAAAGTTTTTGCCGCTGTCATAAAAGGCAGCTGCCGCCGTGACCATGGAAATGCCCAGGGCATCGTCTTTAAATGGCGGTGACCAGGCAATCTCGCCAGCGGCGCTCTTACCTACGGTGTACCATTCCTGATTGGGATAGTCATACTCGTCAGTGCTGAACAAGGCTTCAGCAAAAGCAATACTAGCATTATCCCGATATGCGTAAGGGCCGAAATATTTAATTTCTGGTTTATAACTATTGTAGTCATAAAAGACCCCCATGCCATAGGTATCGTCATTGAGTCCCACATATTGGGTCAGCAGATTGCTGTATTCCGGGGCGGTCATCTGGGTGCCGGTGACGCCGATGGTTGTCCCCAAACTGCTCGTCGCTTTGCTGTGATTGCTGAGTACCTGCTCAATCTCACCAATGGTGTTGTTGAGCTGCAGATTCATCCGCTCTTCGATTTGCTGGTTTTCGGTATTGATGCTTAAAACAATTACCGCAATGCCAATTACGAGTAGGGCTAAGGCTACAAAAATAATTACCATCGAGGTAATTTTATTCCCAATTGAATGCTTGTTAAAAATTTTCATCCTGATTTCCGCCTTTAAAATATTTTTATCTGAGTTGTTACTTTATACCACATTCTAAAGCATATTAAACCGAAACGCTATAGAACTTATTGTTAAATGTATGATAAATAAAATTCAGTTGTCATTTTTTAGTTGGAACGTTAAACACCCTCAAGCTAATGCAAATAAGATGAGCGCAACAGAATTGCCAAATTTAAGATTTTTGTGCTTGCAACTGCAAAAAATTCTGACCCAGCTTGTTGCCGATATTCGGTAAACCGAAGCCCACAAAAAGATCCATCATCGCTGCCCAATAGGGCGGATAGCAACCTTGACCTTGTGAAAGAAACGGCTCCCGATTTTCAAAGATTATTTTTAAATCCCAGCTTAAATCATCCGCGGTATCAATAGCCGTGTAGGTGGACTGCCAATCCATGATAAACAGCGCATAAAAATCTTGGAGTAACTGCTGCCACTGCTGCTGATCGATATAAATCTCGGGAAGATCCGGGTAATAACAGAGAAATGGCCCCTCAATGGTAGCGCCGGTGGTGGTTTTTGAAAAGGTCAGGTTTTGACTGGCAGTACCTTTTTTATAAGTGTTCAGGATGATTTGACGAGTGTTCGCCATGCGGTCACGGTGATCGCCGCCAAAATCGCTTTGGCAGTCATGACAATAAAGTGAAGGAAGCGTTGCAACGGTATCATTTATACTGGGTTGTTGCGATTCGTTGAAACAGTTTTCTGGGATGTCTTTGTTCTGGTCTACAACCGAACTGGTGTTAGCACCGCCACATTTGGGGCAGATAATTTGGTTCATAAGGTCTCCTTGTAGTGTTAAAGTTTTGGGAACTGGTGCGGTTTTTTACGCTGCTGGTTCGCAGTCAGGGTTGTGGATTCTAAAGTGCATTTGTCTTAAAGTCTTGATTTTTTAGCAAAAGATTCTTAATTTCTATTTTAGCTGATTTTGTCAGATAATGCATTGCTTTTCTTCAATTTGATCGGTTGAAGGGGATAATTATCATCAGGATGTATTGATTTACCTTGACTTGTTTTGAAAGAATCATTTACAATGAGATAAAGTACGAAAAATAAGGAGATTTTATGAAAAATTATAAAATGGATATTGTAGTGATGCCGGAGGGCAAAGAAATACAATAAACCTTTGACCCTCCAATCGGATGAATATAAAATTCGAATAAAAAAATTGGAGGAAAAAATGAATAAAATAAATTTGGAAAATTACGGACTAACCGAGCGATTTCAGCAGCAAGCCAGCCAGTATGAGCACTTGTTTATTGCCAGAGTGACCGAGCAACATCGGGAGTTATATAAGGTTATCTGCGAAAATGGTGAATTATTGGCCGAAGTGTCCGGTAAACTGGCGTTTAATGCCGATGATAGTACCGGGTTTCCGGTGGTTGGTGACTGGGTGATGATTGATCGAACTGACAGCGATGCTGGCAATGCGGTGATCCACCAGGTCTTAAGTCGTACCAGTCTGTTTGAACGAAAAGCTGCCGGAACCGGTAATGCCATCCAGATCGTTGCCGCAAACTTCGATCTGGTGTTCATCTGCATGTCATTAAACGCCGATTTTAACCTGCGCCGTCTGGAACGCTATCTTTCCATCGCCTGGAATAGCATGGCGATGCCGGTGATTGTCCTGACCAAAGCTGATTTATGTGACGATCTGGCCAGTCGTCTGGCAGAGATTTCCACGGTTCGGGTGGGAACGGATGTGGTCGTTTGTTCCAGTGCCGACAGCCGCGGCTATGATCAGATTGCTGCCTACCTGTCACCGGGAAAAACGATCGTCTTTCTGGGATCATCCGGGGTGGGGAAATCCACCATTATCAACCGCTTGATGGGGGCAGAAATACTGCAAACCAAGGGACTTCGCAACGATGATCAGGGTCGCCACACCACCACCCATCGTCAATTGCTGTTGCTACCCGATGGCGGCGTGGTTATCGACACGCCGGGGATGCGGGAGCTGCATTTGGATATGGCTAATTTGTCCAAATCCTTTGAGGATATTGAAGCTTTGGCGGAGAACTGTCGCTTTAGCGACTGCACCCACACCAGCGAACCGGGTTGTGCGGTTAAAAAAGCCATCGAAACCGGAGAACTGTCCAAAAAGCGCTTCGAAAACTATAACAAGCTGAAGCGCGAGCTGGATTACGAAGGGCTAAATTCACGACAACTCGAAGCGGAAAAAATCAAGAATATGTTTGGCAGCAAAAATGAAATGAAACAAGTCATGCGGCAAGCAAAAAACAAAAATAAACGAAATTAAAGGATGTAAGTCTGCATTACCAAACTACCGTATGCTTTGAGATCAGTTTCGCACGAAACAATTGTTACACTGTACGTCGTACAGGCTATCGCCTGTTCGCCTACACGTTACACAATCGTTTGTGGAAACTGAACACAAAGCAATAATTGTTCGGTGTTATGATTTTAGTACTTGCTTAGTAAAAAAGAATAAAGGAGATATCGATGAGTGCAATAGAACATCAAGCCGAGAATCCATTTGGCTTAAGTAAAAGTGATGCCATTTTAATGGCCGGGTTTTGTTATCAGACGTATCCGTATTTTAGTGAAAACAAACTGGTTTTACCGGAAGAATTTAAACCCATCCATTCATTCTCGGGAAAAGCCGGGGTCACTGAGAAAACCGCAGAGAATTTCGGATTTGTGGCTGAATCTCCGGAGCGGGTCGTGATTGCTTTTCGGGGATCAGATTCAACCCCAAACCTGGATTCGGATTTGGATCTGTTTCAGATTCCCTTTCCCTATGTGGCCGATGGTGGTTCCAGCCACCGGGGGATTACCCGGATTTATCAGTCGATGCGAGACGAACTGATTGCGATTATCAACAGCCTTTCTACAGACAAACCGCTCTATCTGACGGGTCATAGTCTGGGCGGGGATCTTGCGATGATGGCGGCCCTGGATTTTGCGGTTAATACGGCCCCAAAAAATACCATCGTTTATACCTATGCGGCCGGGCGGCCCGGCGATGTGGCTTTTGCGAAAAAATATAATCAGCTGGTTAAAAACAGCTATCGGATTTTTAATGTCCATGATTTTATCCCCACCCTGCCGGCCGCCGAATATCCGCCGCCGTTTACCGAAAAGGGGCTGTTTTATGAGCACGTTAATATGGCGGTGCCGATTGGTTTTCAGCTGAATAATGTGTTTCTCAATCATCGGATCAATTGTTATTTCCAGAAACTAGGCGAACAGGATAGTGATTATCTAAATACCCTGCGCAGCAACAGCCCCGACTTTTGTCCGGAGCCCATTAATTTGCCGACATTGGCGGATGCAATGAAAAATAATTAGGGATTTAAGCGTCGACACTGATTGAACTTATTGACATCCCAGGAGAGGTTTACATGATTAAAAAAATTGACGATAGCGATTTAAAAGCAGCGGTAGATCTGGCCAATCAGGTTTTTCACGAATTCATTGCCGATGGCTATTCGGAAGAAGGTCGTCAGACCTTTACCGATTATCTGGACTATAAGTTGCAGGAAATGGCCGAGGATCTGGAAAGCGGCCACAAGAAATTATGGGGTTTCTATCAAGACCACCAAATTGTCGGAGTGATCGGCACCCGGGATGCATTTCATATCTCGTTGATGTTTGTCGATAAAAATTATCACCAGCGGGGCATTGCCCGGGCGTTGTTTGACACCGTCATCGCCGATTTAAAACACCAACAGGACGGACAACTCTTTGAAATGACCGTTAATTCGTCCCCCTATGCAGTGGCAGTTTACCGGCGTTTCGGTTTTGAAGCCACGGCAGCGGAACAGGTCAACAACGGCATTCGCTTTGTGCCGATGAGAATGACGGTTCGTTAAGCGAATCGGGATTTTTCTTAATGATTGCGTTATCAATGAAATAATATTTGACAAAAGCTTCGATATCGATTAAGATTTATCTAATTTAATATTTCAATCAAACCGTTGACGTGGAGATAACGGTGTATCGTGCAGTTACAGAGAGCGGGGAAGGCTGAGAGCCTCGCACAACGCAGAACATCAAATGGACCACTGAGGGCGCAGTCAAAGGAAATAACCATTTCTGAGTATTCTGCGACGTGACGCATACGTCAGTTGCGAGGGATATGTTTGTATCCTGCAGAGTGTACAGGGGTTTTTCTCTGTAAATTAAGGTGGTACCGCGGGCTTAAATTTTAGCGCTCGTCCTTGATTAATTTTTATTAATCAAGGACGGGCGTTTTTTTATTACTTAAAAAGCGTATAAATTAATAACGACAAAACCAACCAACGAAAGGATACGATTATGATTAAACCATCGATGGAAGAGGCCAGAGGGTATTGCGGGGATTATCAGAGCATCCCGATTAGTCTGGAGCTGTTTTCAGATATTAAGACACCGATTGAGGTGCTGAAATGTTTAAAAGCCACTGGCAAAAAGTGTTATTTGCTGGAAAGTGTAGAGGGCGGCGAAAAGTGGGGGCGGTATTCGTTTCTGGGCTTTGACCCGACTCTGGCGGTGACCTGTCTGGACGGCGAAGTGGTGGTTAAAAACGGCAAGACCAGGGATATTCTCACCGATGATCCGCGGACGGTGCTGCGGGAAATTCTGGCCAAGTGGAAAAGTCCCAAGCTGGATTTCCTGCCGGTGTTTACCGGCGGGTTTGTCGGTTATATCTCCTACGATTTTGTTAAATATACCGAAACCAATCTGGTGCTTACAAATGACAATGCCGAAAACTTTGATGACATGAATCTGATGCTTTTTGACAAGGTCATCGCCTATGATCATCTGCGCCAGAAAATTGTCGTGATCGTCAATATTAAAACCGATAACTTTGAGGCAAACTATATCGACGGGGTCATCAAACTTAAGGAAATTGAAGCGCTGATTAAAAACTGCAACAGCACCGTGGCTTTCCGGGGTCAGGTGACTTCAGAGTACCGCGCACTGTTTACCAAAGACTATTATTGCGAGATGGTTGAAAAAACACGGGAGCATATTTATCAAGGTGATATTTTCCAGGCGGTGATTTCCAACCGCTTGGAAGCCGACTTTGAAGGCGATCTGCTGTCCGCCTATCGGGTATTGCGAACCATCAATCCTTCGCCCTACATGTTCTATATCGACTTTGACGAGATCCAGGTGGCCGGGGCATCCCCGGAAACGCTGGTGTCGCTGAAGAATTCCAAGCTGTCGACCTTCCCGATTGCTGGCACCTGTCCCCGGGGGGAAACGCCTGAGCAGGATGCTGCCTTTATTGCCGAACTGCTGAAGGACGAAAAGGAACTCAGTGAACACAATATGCTGGTCGATCTGGGCCGGAATGATCTGGGTAAGGTCAGTGAATTTGGTTCGGTCAAGGTGGAAACCTATCAGGAGGTCGTTAAATATTCGCATGTCTCCCATATTTCCTCGACGGTGACCGGCACCCTCAAAGATGGACTGGATCAGCTGGATGCCCTCGGAGCAGTGTTGCCAGCCGGAACCCTGTCTGGAGCGCCGAAAAAGCGGGCGATCGAAATTATTAATGCCCTGGAAGGTCAGAAACGCGGCGTTTACGGCGGAGCGGTGGGATACATCGACTTTTCCGGCAACATGGACATGTGCATTGCCATTCGCATGGCGGTAAAAAAGAATGATAAGGTCTATGTTTCCGCCGGCGCCGGGATCGTCGCTGACAGCATTCCGGAAAAAGAATTCAACGAATCACGAAATAAAGCCCGGGCGATGTTTGAAGCGCTGGAACGGGCTCAGGAGGTGGAATAATGATTTTACTGATTGACAATTACGACAGCTTTTCCTATAACCTGTACCAATATGTGGGGATCATCAATCCGGATATCCGGGTGATTAAAAATGATGAACTCAGTATGGCCGAAATTATTGCTTTAAAACCGGATCACATCATTGTTTCGCCGGGGCCGGGACGACCAGCCGATGCGGGGATCTGCGAAGAGGTCATCGACTATTTCAAAGACAAAACCCCGATTCTAGGAGTCTGCCTCGGGCATCAAGCCATCTGTGAGGTCTTCGGCGGCACGGTCACCTATGCCAGTACCCTGATGCATGGCAAAAGCAGCAACGTTCATATCGCCAACGGCAGTCCAATCTTCCGGGGTTTGCCGCCGATTATCGCGGCCGGCCGGTATCACTCCCTCAGTGCCGAGCGCAG
The DNA here is from genome assembly GCF_963664135.1 of uncultured Acetobacterium sp. Classification (NCBI taxonomy): domain Bacteria; kingdom Bacillati; phylum Bacillota; class Clostridia; order Eubacteriales; family Eubacteriaceae; genus Acetobacterium; species uncultured Acetobacterium sp. The sequence goes on from NZ_OY760905.1 coordinate 339,697, forward strand.
CACCTTGCCAGATGATCTTCTGATTATCGCCGAGGATGACGACGGCGAGGTGATGGCCGTGAAACATCGCAATTATGACGTTTACGGGGTGCAGTTTCATCCCGAATCGATCCTCACCGATGATGGGCACAAGATGATTGAGAACTTTTTAAAGATAGGAAATGAGAAATGATTAAATCAGCCATATATGATATTGTCAACGGCAAAGACCTGTCCCTGGAGCGGACTCGGTCGGTTATGGATCAGATTATGAACGGGCAGGCTACCAACGCCCAGATCGGTTCGTTTCTGACGGCGATGCGGATGAAGGGCGAAACCATCGATGAGATCACCGCCTGCGCCATGGTCATGCGGGATAAATGCACCAAGATTTTCCCCAAAACCGATGTGCTCGATATTGTCGGTACCGGTGGCGACGAGGTGGCCACCTTTAATATTTCCACGGTGTCGTCACTGGTGATTGCCGCCGGTGGGGTGCCGGTGGCCAAACACGGTAACCGCAGCGTCTCCAGCAAATGCGGATCGGCGGATCTGCTGGAAGCCCTGGGCGTGAATATTGAATTGTCGGCGGAAAAAAGCGCCGTGATCTTGGACGAGCTGGGGATCTGCTTTATGTTTGCCCCCACCTACCACGCTTCGATGAAATACGCCGGGCCGGTGCGAAAAGAACTGGGGATCCGGACGATCTTTAATATTCTCGGACCGCTGGCCAACCCGGCCGGCGCCAATATGCAGCTGCTGGGGGTCTACGATGAAAACCTGGTCGAACCGCTGGCCAATGTGCTGAACAAGCTCAATGTGAAGCGGGGAATGGTGGTGCACGGCCACGACGGCCTCGACGAGATCACCTTAACCGACACCACCACCATCTGTGAAATCGCTGATGGTAAGATCAACAGCTTTTTTATCACTCCGGAACAACTGGGACTAAAACGCTGTGAATTATCGGATCTGATCGGTGGCGAAAAGGAAGAAAATGCCGCTATTGCTCTGAATATCCTAAACGGCGAAAAGGGCCCCAAGCGGGATGTGGTCGTACTAAACTCCGCTTTTTGCCTGTATATGTCCCACAACGATATCACCCTCCGGGATTGCGTCAGAATGGCCGAGGCGATTATCGATTCCGGGAAGGCTAAGGCCAAGCTGGATGCCTTTATTAAACGCACCAATGAAATTGCCATTGAGGTGCTGGCATGATATTGGATCAGATTGTGGCATCCACTGCCAAACGAGTGACGGCGCTTAAAGAAACGACCAGTCTGGAAGCACTGAAAAGTCAGGCGACACCTTCGGTTGCACCTTTTGCTTTTGAAAAGGCTTTGGCCAGGAAAAAGGCCGCCGGAGAAATTGCCTTTATCTGCGAAGTCAAAAAAGCCTCGCCCTCCAAAGGCGTGATTGCGGTAGATTTCCCTTATGTGCAAATCGCCCGGGACTATCAGGCCGCCGGGGCGGATGCGATTTCGGTGCTCACCGAACCGGAATTTTTTCAGGGGTCTAATGATTATTTGACGGAAATCAAGAAGCAGGTGACGATCCCGGTGCTGCGCAAAGATTTTATCATTGACCCGATTCAGATTTATGAAGCCAGTCTGATCGGTGCCGATGCGATATTACTAATCTGCTCGATTTTAGATGTGGAACAGCTCCGGGAATATCTTAGGATTGCCGATTCACTGGGGCTATCGGCGCTGGTTGAAGCCCATGACGAAGCGGAAGTACAGCAAGCGCTGACCGCCGGTGCCCGGGTGATTGGAGTCAACAACCGCAACCTCAAAACCTTTGAGGTGGATCTCGACAACAGCATCCGGCTACGCCAGCTGGTGCCGCCGGAAATCGTCTTTGTTTCAGAGAGTGGGATACGAACCCCGGAAGATGTCGCTAAATTGCGGGAAAATGGGACGAATGCCGTACTGATCGGCGAAACACTGATGCGCAGTGGGGACAAGAAGCAGGAATTGGATAAGCTGCGGGGGTAGTTGCTAACTGCGGTACCGACCCAATTAGATATGGAGATTACCATGACAAAAATAAAAATCTGCGGCTTAACCCGCTTAGCAGATATCGAGGCGGTGAACGCCGTCAAACCGGATTATATTGGCTTTGTTTTTGCCACCAGTAAGCGCCAGGTCGATATGGAAACAGCCCGAACCTTAAAACAGGCTCTTGTTCCCGGCATTGAAGCCGTGGGGGTTTTTGTCAACCACCCGGTGACCGAGATCATCGCGCTGGCCGAGGCGGGCATTATCGATATCATCCAGCTGCATGGGGATGAGGACGAGGCCACGGTGCGGTTGCTGCAGGCGCAAACCGGCTTGCCGGTGATCCGGGCTTTCCGAATCAAGAGCCAGGCCGACATCAAGGAAACCACTGCCGATTACCGGCTCTTTGACACCTACGACCCGTCCCAATATGGTGGCTCCGGGGCAACCTTTAACTGGGAGCTGCTTGACGACGTTACCGGCGATTTTTTTCTGGCTGGTGGTCTGAACAGCGGCAACATTGAAGCCGCCATCAAGCAGGTCAAACCTTATTGCGTGGACATCAGCAGCGGGGTCGAAACCGATGGAGTGAAAGACCGGGACAAGATTATAAATATAGTAGATATAGTAAGAAAAATAGCTGATTTAAGAAATATAAACTGACAATCATTGCCTTGATGGCGGTTCAAAAAAACAATTTTGTAGAGTTAAGGAACGAACAGAGTAATTATACATAACCTAGCACTGACAATTGTTGGCATGTTGTACCCAAAGGGCAGACCCTACGCATCGGGGCGAACACGGCGATAGCCTGCGGGAAGGCAACGAGCCAATCACAAGCTTGCTTGTAGTTGGCGTCTGCCCGCGACTTATGAGAAAGGAGCATAGCGGATTTTTTATAAGTGTCCGATCCCGCAGCGAACAACAGATTAACAATTGGTCGGTACGATAGCGAAGTGTGAATCCATAGTTCATTAAAAATTGTTCCACAAAACCGTCAGCAAGGCTAACGGTTTTGTGGAAATAGAATAAGGAGAATTGAAAATGAGTAAAGGAAAATACGGGATCCACGGCGGACAGTACACACCAGAAACGCTGATGAATGCCATTATTGAAGTGGAAAAAGCTTATGAACACTATAAAAACGATCCGGCCTTTCAGGCCGAGTTAACCGAATTATTAAATGAATACGCCGGCCGGCCTTCGCGGCTGTATTATGCCAGGAAAATGACCGCCGATCTGGGCGGTGCCAAGATCTATTTGAAGCGGGAGGATTTAAACCACACCGGCTCCCATAAGATCAACAACGTACTGGGTCAGGCATTGCTGGCCAAGAAAATGGGGAAAACCCGGCTGATTGCCGAAACTGGCGCTGGTCAGCATGGGGTGGCCACGGCTACGGCGGCGGCCCTGATGGGTTTTGAATGCGAGATCTTTATGGGCAAAGAGGACACCGACCGCCAGGCGCTCAATGTCTTTCGGATGGAGTTGCTGGGCGCCAAGGTACATGTGGTCACCTCCGGAACGATGACCTTAAAGGATGCCGTCAACGAAACCTTTAGAGAATGGACGACCCGGGTGGATGACACTCATTACGTTCTTGGTTCGGTGATGGGCCCGCATCCTTTCCCGGAAATGGTCCGGGATTTTCAGAGTGTCATCAGCAAAGAAGCCCGAGCGCAGATTCTCGAAAAAGAAGGCCGACTGCCCAGTGCGGTGATTGCTTGTGTCGGCGGCGGCAGCAATGCCATCGGCGCTTTCTATAACTTTATTCCTGATGAATCCGTCCGACTGATTGGCTGTGAAGCCGCTGGCAAAGGAGTGGATACCGCTCTCCATGCAGCCACCATTGCCAATGGCAGTCTGGGGATCTTCCACGGCATGAAATCCTATTTCTGCCAGGACGAATACGGTCAGATCGCCCCGGTTTATTCGATTTCCGCCGGGCTGGACTATCCCGGTATCGGTCCGGAGCATGCCAATCTCCATGACACCAAACGCGCGGAATACGTGCCGATCACTGATGACGAAGCGGTGGCGGCCTTTGAATACCTGTCCCGCACTGAGGGGATTATTCCGGCCATTGAATCAGCCCATGCGATAGCCTATGCAATGGTGCTGGCACCAACCATGAAGAAAGATGAAATCATCATCGTCAATGTCTCCGGCCGAGGTGATAAGGATGTGGCCGCAATTGCACGATACAAGGGGGAAAATATCTATGAGTAATACTATTAATATAGAAGCTAATAAAACAAATAAAATTTCTCAGATCTTTGTGAATCAGAAAGCCTTTATCGCTTTTTTAACCGCCGGTGATCCATCGCTGGAAAAAACCGAGGAATTTATTCTGGCCATGGCAGATGCCGGAGCCGATCTGATTGAAATTGGCATTCCCTTTTCCGACCCTATCGCTGAAGGACCAGTGATTGAAGCGGCTAATGAACGGGCGTTAAGCGTCGGGACCACCACCGATAAGATCTTTGCGATGGTGGCTCGGGTTCGGCAAAAGACCGACATTCCGCTGGTCTTTTTAACCTACATGAATCCCATTTTTGTTTATGGAACGGAACGGTTTTTTACCGCCTGCGAAAAAGCTGGCATCAATGGCGTGATCATTCCCGATCTGCCTTTTGAAGAAAAGGGTGAGGTGCTGGGTGCCGCCGGTAATCACGGCCTGGATGTAATCACCCTGATTGCCCCGACCTCCCAGGATCGCATTCAGATGCTGGCCAAAGAAGCCACTGGTTTTATCTATCTGGTGTCATCCATGGGCGTCACCGGGGTGCGCAGCGAGATCAAAACTGATCTGGCCGCCATCATTGCCGATATCCGTCAGGTGACCCAGACTCCCGTTGCGGTGGGCTTTGGGATCGCTACCCCGGAACAGGCCACAACGATTTCCCAGATCGCGGATGGGGTCATCGTCGGCAGTGCCATCGTCCGGATCATTGCCGAACATGGGGCAGCGTCCACCGAACCCTTAAGTGACTATGTCCGCAAAATGAAGGCGGCATTGGTTTAGGGTTAATCTCAAAATCGTATTGGGTAATATTAACCATCATACAACTCGTTATTAAAGTATAGAATTTACATCGACTTAACACAAATTTTAAAAAGAAAACCAAAACCGTATTGACGGATCGATTTTTTACAGTTTTGATTCATTATTTTTCTAGAATTGATCAAAATCGGTTAAAAAAAATCAATTGATATCGTTTTTTTATCTTCAAAATGGGTAAAAACGTGTTATAGTTAGGTTTATAGTACTAATAATGTTTATAGGAGGAAGTCTTATGAAAAAATTTATTAACGATGTAGAAAATGTGGAAAATGAAATGCTGGAAGGTATCGTCCTTGCGCATCCTGAATACGTAACCCGTCTGGAAGGTTTTGATGTGCTGGTTCGCGCTGACAAAAAAGTTGGCAAGGTTGCTTTGGTCAGCGGTGGCGGCAGCGGACATGAGCCATCTCATGGCGGATTTGTCGGAAAAGGGATGCTTGATGGTGCGGTTGCTGGCTCGGTTTTCACTTCTCCCACACCAGACCAGGTATTCGAAGCGATCAAAGCAGTTGATGCTGGCGAAGGTGTATTATTAGTTATCAAGAATTACACCGGTGATATCATGAACTTCGAAATGGCCGCTGAACTGGCCGAAGCTGAAGGCATTAAAGTAGCTAATGTGGTTACCAATGATGATGTTGCTGTTGAAGATAGTCTTTATACCACCGGACGCCGGGGCGTGGCCGGAACGGTTTTTGTTCATAAAATTGCCGGCGCCAAAGCCGAAACCGGTGCTAGCCTTGATGAAGTCAAAGCGACTGCTGAAAAGGTTATTGCTAACGTCCGTACCATGGGTGTGGCTTTAAAACCATGTACTGTTCCAGCGGCCGGAAAACCAGGCTTTGAATTATCTGAAGATGAAATGGAACTGGGTATCGGGATCCATGGCGAACCAGGAACCGAAAGAAAACCAATCCAGACGGCTGATGAAATCGTCGATTACCTGATGGAACGGATCTTAAAAGATATGGATCCTAAAGCTGGCGACGAAGTAGCTGTGATGATCAATGGTGCCGGCGCAACCCCACCAATGGAACTATATATCTTAAACCGTCGGGTTCAGCAAATTCTGGCCGACAAAGGCGTTAAAGTCTTTAAAACCTTCGTAGGCGATTACATGACCTCCATTGATATGGCAGGCGCATCGATCACGCTGTTAAAACTGGACGCTGAACTGAAAGATTTATTACTGGCTCAAGCTGATACCATCGGCTTCAAAATGTACTAAAATATCGCAGCCAATAGTAAGATGCAATTACTGAAGTACCGTTAGCTTTGTTGGCAATTACACGAAACAATTCTTACACTGTACGACGTACAGGCTTAGGCCTGTTCGTCTACACGTTACAGAATTGTTTGTGAAACTACCACAAAGCATATTAAGTTTGGTGCTTTTAACAATCCAATAAAAGAACATAGAAACGAGGAAAGTGAATGGCAACAAAGGCAGAAGTGCTGGATTTTATCCGGGTTTATGCGGATAAGATGGCAGAACATCGACAAGAACTGACCGATTTTGACCAAGCAATCGGTGACGGTGATCATGGTATTAATATGAGCCGGGGATTTAAAGCGGTGATGGAAAAATTGCCGACTGTTGAAGACAAGAATATTGATGATATCTTAAAATCGGTAGGGATGACCCTGGTTTCCACCGTTGGTGGAGCTTCCGGCCCACTTTACGGCACTGCTTTTATGAAAGCTGGGGCAGCCGTCAAAGGCAAAGAAGAATTATCCAATGAGGATGTTATTCTGGCTTTTGATGAAGCGGTTGGCGGGATCCAATTTCGGGGTAAGGCAGTTCAAGGTGAAAAAACTATTTTGGACAGCATGATTCCGGCAATCAACGCTATTAAAGCAAGCATTGCTGCTGGCAAATCGATGACTGACGCCTTGGTAGATGCTGAAAAAGCAGCCTGGGATGGCGTCGAATATACCAAAACGATTATTGCTACCAAAGGACGAGCCAGTTATCTGGGTGAACGCAGCATCGGGCATCAGGATCCCGGCGCAACCTCCATGGCTTATGCTTTTCAGGCTGCCAAAGAAGTCGCTGAGAAGGCAGGTAAGTAAGGGATGGTAGGAATCGTAGTTGTTTCTCACAGTCAGAAAATTGCCGAAGGGGCAGTGGAACTGGCAAAACAAATGGCACCCGAGGCTAGAATTGCGGCAGCTGGTGGCATGGAAGATGGCGGCATCGGCACCGATGTTTCCAAGATATTTGCTGGTATCGAAGCTGTTCAAGAAGGTGATGGGGTGGTGATTCTGGTTGATCTCGGTAGTGCCGTGATGAGTTCGGAAATGGCCATCGAAATGCTGGAAGATGACAGTAATGTAAAAATCATTGATGCCCCCATTGTCGAAGGCACTATTTTCAGTTCGGTGGAAGCATCCATCGGATCATCCTTTGAGGAAGTTATCGAAGTGCTGGCAGGCTGTAAAACATATAAAAAATTCTAAATAACGTACCTGATTACAGAAAAAACACCCCAGAAGATAGGGGTGTTTTTTTAAAATACATTCACAAGCAATTTTACAAATTATAATGAATTTTCTAAGAAATTATGATATAATTTAAATCAATAGTTAAGAACGGTTTTTATACTCAAGGTATTTTAGAAGTTGCCAGAGAAATTATATACTTAAAGAAAGGGGAATTAAGATGGATCCAATTAGTTTAAATGTAGTCGAACTACAGAGTCCAGCGACATCACTGTCAAAGAAAATTGATGCTGTTACGATCAAGCCCACGGCCGACAGCGTTAATAGCCAAAATGCAACCAATGAAGCGAACAGCTATAACAAATATGATACCATGGAACTCAGTCGGGAATACGTAGGGTATCGGACGAAAAGTGAAAATGCAACTGTAAACAGCGATACCGATCAACAGAGTTCAACCGTTGATCAGAAAACCTCCCGGATTCCAGCTGATGAAGACGATGAATCAGCTGAGAAAAAACAGACAAAACCCCAGAATACTGAGGAAGAGAACAAAGAAGACGATAGTATTTCCAGCAATCAGTTGGCGGGTTATACCAGTTCAGAGTTGAAAGGGCTGTTATTGTCTGGAAAAATCACGGTATCTGCTTATAATGATGAAGTCAAAAGTCGACAGGATACCGAAACTAAAGCGGCTGAACAAAAATCGATTGCACAAAAACCCAAGAAACCAGTGATGGGATTGTCAAATAAACGCGCGGCAAACAGTGTATTTTAGATATTTCGATTAACAACATAAACCATAAAAGGAAGCGAAAGCCCGGATCTCTATCATCCAGTGGACAGCTTCTTTTTTTTGCTTTGTTGGAGACGCAATGGTTTAACTTTTCCTATTTCATTTTTCTAAAATTCGTGTTATATTATTTCTGTTGCTGAGTTGATTGTCTTGATGGAGCGGCGAATAGAGACACCTTAAAAGGAGAAATGATCATGTTTATTATCTTACTAAATTACACTAAACCAATCGAAGCAGTGGAGGCGGTGATCCCCGCCCATATTGACTATCTGGATCATTATTATCAGCTGGATAAATTTGTCTTATCTGGTCGCAAGCGGCCCCGGACCGGTGGGGTGATTCTCTGTCAGGCTAGCGATAAAGAAGAAGTCTGGACGATTATTGCTGAGGATCCTTTTTTTATTGAAAAGGTAGCCGACTATGAAGTGTTGGAGTTTCTGCCCACCAAGGCGGCGGTAGGTCTGGAGCGTTATCTGGCATAACAATAATTACACAAGGTTAAATAGTAACCTCTAAAAAGAAAAAACCTTCCGATAATTGGAAGGTTTTTTTTATTCAGGCTTTAGAGTAGGCACCGATTTTTTTATCCATGCCGGAAATGTGCTTGGTCAGCCAGTCGACGACCATTTGATTGGCATTGATGATAACCGAAATATTGCCGCCGGATGTATCATAAGCGGTTTTTAATTTGGCCAGTTCACTGACAAACGCTTTGTGAGCCGCCTGCTGTTCGGCCAGGCCGGGGTATTTGATGGATGTCATGTAACTTTCTTCATCACTAAAATGTTGCTTAGTGTACGCATCAAGAAAATTAAGTAAGTCTCCGACTACTTCTTTAGATTTGCCATTTTTTCCGGCTTCAAAAAGTTCATCTGCCATTTTAAATAATTGTTGGTGCTGTCCGTCAATGCTGTTGACACCAACTGATAAATCCTGGGTCCATACGATTGCCATAGTTTAAATCCTCCTGCGTGCAAAAAATTATGTTAGACTGCTATTAGTAAATTTACATGTCAAAATTATAACCTTAATTAAAGTCAAAATCAAGAGTGATTCTATATTAAATTTAAAAAATCACCAGCGATCCTATTTGAATCACCAGTGATTAGTTTTTTTTAGAGTTTTTTTAATTCATTAAGCTTGGCTATTAATTAGTGAACAGGTTTATTGTTATCATTAGTACTTATCATGTTCCCAATTGTCCAGTTCAATCCGAGGTTCAGTTGGAGCTACTGGTTCCGTTTTAGGTTGAGGCTTGGTCGGTGCTGAGGCAACATGCCCCCTGTCGGTCTTAATGGTGAAAGTGCCAACCATCTGTTTAAGCATTTCGGCCTGGCCAGAGAGTTCTTCGCTGGCGGCAGCACTTTCCTCAGCCGTCGCCGAGTTGGTCTGAACCACCTGAGAAACTTGTTCAATGCCTTGGGTGATCTGGGCGATTTCGGAAGCCTGATCGTTAGAAGCCCGGGCGATATTGCCCACCAGACTGGTGACTTTTTCAATATCAGCCAGGATCTGAGTCAAACTTTCGGCAGTTTCATCAGCGATTTTAGAACCAACCGAAACCTTATCAATGGAGCCTTCAATCAGTCCGGTTGTTTCTTTGGCCGCTTCGGCACTACGGGCAGCCAGAGTACGGACCTCCTCGGCGACGACGGCAAAGCCCTTACCGTGCTGTCCGGCGCGAGCCGCTTCCACTGCTGCATTCAATGCTAGAATGTTTGTCTGGAAGGCGATATCATCGATAACCTTGATGATTTTGGAAATACTCTGAGAGGAGACATTAATGTCCACCATTGCCGTAACCATATTATTCATTCGGGCATTGCCAATTTCGGCATTGTTGCGAACCTCAATGGAACGCTGATTGGCTTCATTGGCCCGAACTGCATTCTGTTTGGTTTCCTGAGCAACCTCGTCAATGGAAGCGGTCAGTTCTTGAATGGCACTGGCTTGTTCCGTTGCGCCCTGCGCCAAAGCCTGGCCCCCGTCGGAAATCTGACGGGCACCGCTTTCAACCTGTCCGGCCGCATTGTTGATATCGAACATGGTGGTGCTGAGGCTGGATGTAATACGATTGAGGGCTGTTTTAATCGCTTCGAAATCGCCTAGATAGAAGCGGGTGATTTCCTGATTCAGGTTACCGCGACCAATTTCTTCCAGCGTTTCGGTAATTTCTGAGACGTAATCTTTCAGGAAGGCAATGGTCTGGTTCATGTCTTCTTTGATCTGGCCATGCTGGCCTTTAAAGTTGCCGGTCATGGTCGTGTTCAGATTTCCTTGAGCCAATTCTTTCAGAGTTGCCGATGCAGCATTGATGGGCTCAATGACCACGTCCAGGGTCTGGTTAAAACCTTCCACTACCTTGGCATATTCGCCTTGGAACTTGGTCACATCGCCCCGGTTGGTCAGATCGCCTTCAACGGCAATCCGGGTCATGGTCTGGGTTTCGGCCACCAACAGCGTAATGCTCTCGATCATAGAGATAAAGCTTGGTATCAGTGCGTCATTGTCGCTGCGCTGTCCGATTTCTTTCAGGTTTTCCAGATCACAAAGATCTCCGACAGCGATGTTGGTGGCAATTTCCACAATATGAGTCAGCTGAGCATGAACTTCGTTAATGGATTCAGAAATTTCTAAGTAAATACCTGCATAAGTACCTTCAATCTTCTGATTCAGATCATTTACTGACATCAAACCGAGCACATGACTGCCTTCAGTAAGGGCGCCCAACCCGTCGATACAGGCATTAATGCTGTTTTTAAGATCGTTAAAATCCCCTTTATAGTCGGTCGTTATTTTTGGAGGGATGACGCCATTGCCAATCCGCTCAATAGCTTTACTGGCAACTTTAAGTGGTTTCACAAAGGTATTGACCATGTTGTTCAGACTGACAATCATGTCTTTGAAGGCACCAACATACTCGGTGGTATTGCCCCGGTAGTTCAGTTGCCCTTCCTGAGCAGCAGTGCCAATTTTTTTGATTCCCTCGTTGACCTTATTCATTTCGGAAACCACATCAATTAGCGAGTATGCCAGTACATCCTTGTCCGATTGGGGGATGATCGCGACCGCGAAATCACCTTCGGATAAACGGCGGGCGGCATCGGCCTGGTCTTTGCGGTTTTCAATGATGGTTTCAAAGGAATCCATCAGGGCACCAATTTCGTCTTCACTGGAGGAGGAAATGGTCAGATCCACATTACCCAGTGCCATCTGATCGGCTAATGCGGTTAATTCCACAATCGGTTTGGTGATCCGTTTGGCTAGAATATAAGCCGCTGCGCCACCAAGTAAGAGCACAATCAGGGAGATCAACAATGTGATGTTTCTTAAATGAATCATTGGTGCCAACACATCACTTTCATACTGGGCAATGACCAGGGTCCAGTTGGTTCCCGGAATGGGAGCAGTGGCACCAATTTTGGTTGCACCATTTAAGCTATAGGTGAGCATGCTAGTTTGTCCAGCACCCATTTCTTTAAAGGCCATGCCAAGATCTTTCCAGGCACCATTGCTTTCGATTTCGTCAAATACATTGGTCTGATTCATGATGACTTCATCATCGGGGTGGGCCATAAAGCCACCCTCGGCGTTAACGACGAACCCATATTGACGGACTCCATCTCCCATGGCATCAGTGGTATCTTTTAAAAAGGTGGGATCTCGTCGACCGACTAATAATCCGACCACCTGTCCATTGTTTTTAATTGGAGCGACATCAAAGACCACCGGCTTCAGGGTCACTTTGCTGATGGCCACATCGGAAATAGCGGTTTCGCCTTTAAAACCATCGGTGTACCAAAACTGCCCGGCTGAGTCAAACTCGCCGCCGCCCACCAGGTATTTAGCATGACCATCCATGTTCATGACGGCAATATCCTGATAGCCCAGTTTTTCAGCATCGCCAGCAATGGCAGCTACCTGGGTGTTCCAGTCCATGCTGGCGACACCGCTGCGCAGGGTGACCTCATCCAGGGTGGCGAGATTTCCGGCAATGATGGCACCCACGTGGGATGCACCTTCGTTGGTGTATTTTTGGGCATCGGTATTGGATTGTTCCAGCAGCGCCGATGAGCCCATATTATAAGATAGAATACCAAGTGCGATGACGGCAACAGCCAGGATAGCCAGGGTGAAACCAAGTAGTTTGGTGGACAGATGTTTTTTTATGATTCTCCTGCTTTTGCCATCGGCTACTTCAGCCGCCAGGATCAGCGTGTTGTCAATTTCAATGCGTTCTTTTTCTTCCATGTTTAACCTGCTTTCTTCTGTTTTTTACTTTAATAGTTTCTTATGATTTTTCAACTTCAAGCTCAATTCTGTAGAATTGTCACACAACCTGGGTTGAACTCGGTGTTGCATGGGGCCATAAGGCAGTTGCTGAGTAAACTGCAAGCGGTGGGGAAGCCATACTTGTTTCACAAACATGAATGAATCTTAAAAATACTATATAAGCAATATCTATTATACCGATTAGCTAGATTAATTACCAGAGATATTGTTAAAAAAAACACAAAATATTAATCACAAAATGCAACTTTTGTAAAGAATGCGAAAAATTGTATCATCCTGGCTTGTCAAAATAATGGTTCTGTAACAATCGCAAAAAATTACACTTGTCTCTAACCAATAAAACCTTTATGATTATTTAAGATTAAATGAACAATAAAAGAGATAATTGAATATAAATCTTTAATTAAAATTAATTAAGTCGGAATAAGCAACATTACTAAAAACGGTGGAGGTCGCGATGTCATTACTTAGTAAAAAAATAGAAGAATATATTCTGGAAAGCGGTGAAACGGTTCAGTCTCTGGCTGAAATGGGGAACTTCAACCGCACCACCCTGCAACGGGTTAAGTCCGGGGAACGGTTACCCACCCGGGCTTTTTTTAAAAAAATGACTAAAGTCCTACGGCTTTCAACCACCGAAGAGGCGGAATTGGAAACCTTGTTGGAAATTGCCCAGGTTGGGGAAGGGACTTATGCCAACCGGCAAAAGATCATCGAGCTCATTGAAACCATCTCCGAATTAACCGAGTACAAAATCCCCTTTTCAAAGGAACTCCGTCAAAAAGAATCAATTGAAAATAGCAGTGATTTTGCTAAACAAATTCAGATCGCTTCCGGAAAAAAACAGGTATTAGGCATGATCGAAAACTGCATTGACCAGGAATTATTTCAGGAAGCCGATCCAACCGTGAAGTTGGCCATTCCTTACAGTTTCCAAGCAGTTTATGATTATCTTTTTCAGCAGATGATGGGGAATAAAAAACAGTTGAATCTTCAGGATGTGCTAAATTTACGTCGGTCCTTTGACGACACCGTAGCTGACCCAATGCTGGGAGCGCTTAAACATTTGATTGCCCTGACCTTACTGGACAATGTGAATTATCAGTCTCATTGCTATGTTTATCACTCCGAAACAAGGATGACCGGTCCGGAAATCAGTGCCTTATTTCCTTATTTCATTTTGACTACCAGTGCCGTAATCACCATTTCCCGGGATTTGAACCAGGCCGTTTTATATCTGGATCCTGGTTTTCGGGAACTATATGCCAACTGCTTCCAGGAAATGATCGCATCCACCAGACCTTTTATTCTGGAGAGCAATGATCTTTTCAAGGTTTTTGATCTGGATCGGAAATTTAAGGTGGAAGTGATCGTTGAACCTTTGCCCTGTTTTGCGTATTATACCGACCGGGAGCTGCTGGAAATTAAACTGAATAAAGATTTTCCCTATTATGAACCACTGCTGAACGCAGTTGACCAATATTACAATTATTTCAGACAAGTCAGCAGGGACATGTTAAATATTTTTTCCCTAAAAAATCTGCGACAGTTTATGACAGATGGCAGTCTTGTTTTTCCAGAAGAAATTTATCATCCGCTAACCCCGCTTGAACGGCTGACTATCTTAAAACTGGTTCGGGATGATCTGTTTTATAATCGGCGTATCCTCTTCGCCCTCGATGACGATAAGCTATTGTTAAATTCGGCGGTGGAGTTTATCTATGAAAGCAGGGACTGTTTACGTTTGGTGCTTCATTATAAAATTAATGGCCGGGTAGTTTATAAAACCATCGAACTCCGGGAATCCGGTGTTATTGCGGCCTTTGCAGATTTTTTTGCCAGCCTTCCGGGCAGTGATTACGTTTTATCCAACGAAACCACGCTGATGGAAATGGATGCCCTGATACGGGATTATGAACCAGAAGTACCCTGCAAATGAGTACTGATGCTCATTTCTCAGTAAGACTTGTCGAATGATCACAAATGGGTTTATAATAGAGCTATCAATCCATTAAAAGTGAGGTAGATATGGGCGGCATTATTTTTCTGGTCTTGGCGGTCATCATTGGCGTTGGCATCTGGCTCTATCTGACAGCTCAAAAAAACGGCGATTCAGACAGCCAGCAGCCACTGACAAAAATACCCTGCCAGGACGGTTATATCATCGGTTATTATGTCGGCAGCCGTTTTTTCGGCCAGCGTTTTATTAACAACCGGCTGACCTCGGAAGGGATTTTTGTCAATACCATACAGGTCGGACCGGGTAAAGAATATTTCGAAAACGGTCTTCTGAAATATGAAGGTAATTTTGCCAATGGGCTGGCCTCAGGGCAGGGGAAACTCTATGAGGAAAATGGCAAACTTAAATATATCGGCAATTTTACCAATGGTTATGCCTCGGGTCAGGGACGCATCTTTGACGCCAACGGCAAACTTAAATGTGAAGGCAATTTTGCCCGGCTTCCCAGCAATCAGGAAAATATCAAAGATCCTTCGGTTCCGAATGGTTATTGCAAAGAATATTACGACAATGGTCAGCTGAAATATGAAGGTGACTTTGTCAATGGTGTCTGGCATGGGGAAGGACGTTCCTATGACCGGAATGGCCGACTGATCTTTAAAGGAAAATTCGCATATGGGAAACCGGCACAATAATTGTCTACTTAAAAAGCACCAGCGCCGGTCAATGATCAGCGCTGGTGCTTTTTATTTAATCAGAACTTCGATGTTGAATCCTTTTCCCGGCCCTTTATATCGGGGATACTTATTAACATCTTCAGAACCTTCACCCAGAAGGATCGCAGCAGTGGGACATTGACTGTAACACCGGAGACAAAGGGCACAGCCGTTGGAAAAGAACAGGTCATTTTGACGTTGCAGGATATTCCCGGTCGGGCAAATCCGTTGGCATTTTCCGCATAAGATGCAGCGTTGCGGGTTAACCCGGAGTTCCTTACTGGCCTTAGCGATCACCGTATCAATGTGACGCCGTTGCAGTCCCCCTAAAAAATGTCCCAAGGGGTTGTTGCCGGTGATATGTTTTTTCCCAGCGATGATCTCCCGGGTAAAACCAGCCACTCGGGGCAGGGTTTTCTCAAGAAGACGGTCCAGCCGCTGATCATTTTTGGGGGGATAAAATTTAAATTGTGGTAAATGGAGGTTATTCATCATCCGAAAATGTCGGGCGTGTTGGACAGTATACGCCTTTTGCTTAAAAATTTGACTGATTGTCCAGGCGGTATCGCCAGAAGCCATGGCCTGGGTAGCAAAGATACTGATCGTCTGATGGCCATTAGATAACGGAAAGGTATGAACGAAATCCATCATCGGACGAGGCGCCGTCGAACCATAAACTGGAAACCCCAGAATGATATGATCCGCTTCCGAAACATGGGTCAAGACATCCTCAATCATCAGGGTTTCAATGGAATAACAACTTACCTGAATTTTGTTCTCCTGGAGTATGTCAGCAATCCGGGTTGCTACCCACCAGGTATTACCGGTTCCGCTGAAGTAATAAATGACACAATTTTTCAAATGATACCTCCCTGATTTAAAGTCCTTGTGTATACCATTACAATACCAGTTTGTCAGGTCAGGGTCAATGAAAATTGATGAAGACGGACTGTTTACGAGTAAAATAGGAGTCAATGGGTTTTCATTTAGATTGACTCTGATATAACTTGTTTATTTTTGAAGATAGTGCTATCATAAAAAAAAGAATTTCGTTACAAAACAGTAGAGTAGCTTACAGTATTTTATCAAATGACTAATTCTAATAACCAATGAAAGGAGGGAAATGCTATGTTTATTGCAAGACAACCGATTTTTAATGCTGAATTGAAGGTTTACGGGTATGAATTGCTTTTTCGGTTAAACAGTCAATCATCACAATTTGGCGGAGTATCCTCCCATGGTGCCACAGCTGCGGTTATTACCGGTTTATATGAATCAGGTTTGGAAAATATCGTTGAAGACAAGTTTGCATTCATTAATTTTGATGAGATATTCATCCATTCCAACGCCCTGGAATTAATCGAGCCGGATCGCATGGTGGTGGAAATGCTTGAAAAAATTAAAATCGATCAAAACTTACTGGAACGCTTGACGGATATTAAAGCGAAGGGTTATAAAATTGCGTTGGACGATTTTGAAGAATCCTATCAAACCTATCCCTTGAGTCCCTTGGCAGATATTATCAAATATGACCTGATCGTCACGCCGTTGGACACCATCGTTGCAGACACGGCGGTGGCCATTGCCCAGGGAAAAGTACTTTTAGCCGAAAAGGTGGAAACGCATGATGAGTTTGTCAAAGCCAAAGAAATGGGATTCACCCTATTTCAGGGCTATTTTTTCAGTAAACCCAGCATCGCCGGACAATCCTGCAGTAAAGCTCCAACGAAACTGCAATACTTCCGTTTGATCACGGAAATTAAGAAAGAAGATCCATCCTATGAGGTGCTGGCTGAAATGATCCAGCAGGATGTCACCTTGTCTTATCGGGTTATTCGCATGGCCAGTATCAGGTCTGGAAACGATCTGGTGAGTTCGATTAAATATGCGCTGGCCTATATGGGACTCAACGAAATCGAACGGTGGCTAAATATTCTAATGCTTCAGGATTTAGGAAAGGAAAAACCAGGGGAGCTGATGAAAATATCTGTCATTCGCAGTCGTTTTGCTGAAAAACTGGCAAATCGCGCCGGTTTGGGTACTAACTATCAGCATGCGGCATCCATTATGGGGCTGTTTAGCACCCTTGATGGCATATTAGATCAATCCATGGAAGAAGCCCTGACAGGAATTGCGTTGCCGGCATCCATATCTGATGCCTTACTCCATCATACCGGTAGCCTTTATCCGATTTACGAATTAATGCTGGCTTATGAAAAAGGCGAGTGGCTGGTAACCGATCAGTATACTGAGTATTTGAACATTGATCCTTTTTCGTTGTATCGGGATTACCGGGAAGCGATTCAATGGGCAAATCATGTTATTTCTGATATGTCCTGAAATAATGTTAAATGAGATTAAACACATGGCAAAAGAATATTTTGGCCATGTGTTTTTTTTGGTCAGTGAAGTGCAGATCACTTTTTAATTATCGCTTAACATCCATAAAAAAAGATTTGAGTTAATAAAAAACTTGTATTTAATGAAACAAAATGATATCATTATACTATTGTAACTTGGAATTGTGCTTGACGAAAAGAGCATAAATAATTATCCAGGAGGCCCCTATGTTTATTGCAAGACAACCGATTTTTAATGATCAACTGGAAGTATTCGGATATGAGTTGCTCTTCCGGCTTAATCGTCACTCGACGCAATTTGGTGGAGTTTCTTCTCAGGGTGCTACAGCCATGGTGATAACCGGTTTATTTGAATCTGGTCTTGAAAACCTCATTGATGACAAAATCGCCTTTATCAATTTTGATGAGATCTTTATTCATTCTGACGCTCTGGAATTAATTAAACCCCATCGCATGATTGTTGAAATGCTGGAAGATATCAATGTCGACCACACCTTGGTGAGTCGCCTAACCGACATCAAAGATATGGGCTATAGTATTGCTTTAGATGATTTTGCCCAAACCTATCAAACTTATCCACTAACCCCACTGGCAGATATCATAAAATATGATTTGCTGGTAACCCCATTGGAAACCATTGCAGCAGATATTAAAACCGGCCTAGCCCAGGGAAAAACGCTGCTGGCCGAAAAAGTGGAAACCTTGGACGAGTTTTTAAAAGCCAAAGAAATGGGATTCACTCTGTTTCAGGGCTATTTTTTCAGCAAACCGAGGATCGCCGGGCGATCTTTAAACTTGCCACCATCCCAGATTCAGTATCTTCGTCTGGTGACAGAAATCAATCAGGATGAACCGTCGTTTAAGTGCCTGGCAAACCTCATCGAGCAGGATGTCACCTTATCCTATCGGCTGCTGCGGCTGGCCAGTTTTCGGGCGGGCAGTGAGACGATTTGTTCGGTTAAATTTGCGCTTAGTTATATCGGTTTGAAAGAATTTGAACGCTGGATCAGTATTTTAATGATCCATGATTTAGGTCGAAACAAGCCCGCGGAACTGATTAAAATATCGCTAATCCGCACCCGCTTTGCGGAATCGCTGGCGAAACGGGCGGGAATGATCCAACAGGAACACGAATCCGCTCTGATGGGTCTCTTCAGTATTCTGGATGCCTTGCTGGATCAGCCAATGCATGAAGTTCTGGCTGAGATCGCTCTGCCGCAATCGATTCTGGATGCCCTTATTGACAAAAACGGGCTGCTGTTTCCGATCTATGAATTGATGCTGGCATATGAAAAAGGTGATTGGGCTGTGGTTGAAGCCAATTCCGAAACCCTCAAAATAGAAGAGTTTTATATCTATCATGATTATCGGGAAGCCATTCGCTGGGCTAATAACGTCATTGATAATATTGCCTGAAATAACATTGCCTCAAAGGACGTTGAGATCGTTTCCAGTCAGGATTTTTGACTGGAAACTATTTTTTTGTACTTAATAGGAACCTCGGTAATTATTGTTTGCGTGATTTCGATAATAATAAAAAATATGTTGGCACACAAAACGCCACATCTTGTAATCATTTGGAACTTCGTTATAATGAAAGTAGGCGTGAATAAATGGGGAGTAACTGCGTCGGTTATCCTTGTGAAATAGCACACTTAATTTACAAACGCATTCGTTAACAATACATTCCAATAGGAGACGGCGATGTCATTATTGAGCAGAAAAATAGAAGAACTCATTGAAGAAAGCGGTGTAACCGTTCAATCCCTTGCCGAAATAGGGAAAATCAATCGAACGACCTTGCAGCGGGTCAAATCTGGGGAAAGGCTACCCTCGAAAACATTTTTTACGAACATGTGTAACGCGTTGCGACTTTCGCTCACTGAAGCAGAAGAATTAGAAACCCTGTTAGAAATGAGCCAAGTCGGTGAGCGGATTTATCATAATCGTCAAAAAATCATTGAACTCATAGAAACCATTTCTGAACTAACCGAATATAAAATTCCCTTTTCAAAAGAAGCAAGCCCCAAAAGGGGCTGGGCTCCAGTCAGGCGTAACATTGAAAAAATTCAGATCATTACGGGGAACGGCGCCGTTTTAAAAATGGTCGAAAATACGATCGACCGGGAACTTTTTGGTTCCGATCATCCTCTTGTGCGGATGGCTATTCCCGCCACTTGCGATGCAATTTACCGTCATATTTTTCAGCAAATGTTGGGGAATAAAAAACAACTGATTTTACAGGATGTGTTGAATATTATCAAAGAATGCGATGAAACAACGGCTGATCAGGGCCTCGGGGTCCTAAAATATTTGATTTCACTGTCTATTTTGGATAACGTCACCTATCAGTCCAATTTTTACTATCAGTCCATTGACGAAAATGGAGAAATCAATGTTCTTTTTCCCTATTTTATCCTCACCTCGGAACAAGTCATTACATTATCCCAGGATTTCTCCAAAGCGATTCTCTATCAGGATGCCGACTTATATCGCCTTTACCAAATGGAATTTGTAAAACTCTGTCAGCAAACAGAACCATTTATTGAAGAAAGCCGGGATTTGTTGACCATTTATTCACTGGAACAAACCTATCGCATCCGCCAGGTAGTGGAACCGCTGCCATGTTTTGCCTATTATGCGACTCCGGAAATGGTGGGGGATAAAATTAGAAAAGATTTTCCCGATTATGAGCTCCTGCGTGATGCC
Organism: uncultured Acetobacterium sp.; assembly: GCF_963664135.1. Lineage (NCBI taxonomy): Bacteria > Bacillati > Bacillota > Clostridia > Eubacteriales > Eubacteriaceae > Acetobacterium > uncultured Acetobacterium sp. Next base: position 360,016 of record NZ_OY760905.1, read on the forward strand.
ACCATCCGCTTCTATGATTACTTTAAAAAAGAAAACCGCTCGATGATCAATGTTTTTTCGTTGGCAAATCTAAAACAATTCATGATCGACGGCAACATGTATTTTCCGGCCGAAGTATGTGACCCTTTTACCCAAGCGGAACGTCTGATGCTTTTAAAACTGGTCAGAGAGGATCTTATTAATGATGTCCGAAAAACCTATGCTCTTAATGAAGAAAAAATATTTTTGAACTCAGCGGTTGAATTTATTAATGAAGCAACTCTGATTCATTTGATTTTACACTACCAAAAGGGCGACAAGAAGGTATTTAAAACCGTCATCTTAAAAGAAAGCAATATTGTAAATGCTTTTGACGATTTTTTCAGGAGTCTGCCCGGCAGTCAGTATGTGTTACCAAAAGAAGAAACCATTAAAGAAATGGACAGGATGATTGCTGATTATGAGCTGGGGATGACCGGATTGATCCGTTAATTCGATTATTTAGAATATGAAAAATAGCAAATTTGCACTTAATTTACTTATTTTACAGAATATTAGAAAAATTTTACCCTAAACTGTTTAAATTACGAATAAATGGTTAAACAGTGAAATAGATTGTCCAGGTTCTGTAAAATTGATTAAAACAGAATGTTCGTGCGAACTCAAAAGCTTTATGGGTAGCCTGTTCGCATAAAAACGCAAAGGAGTGTAGAAATGCAGATACAACCTTATATTAGTTTTAATGGAAATTGTCGAGAAGCTATGGAATTCTATGCAGATATTTTTGGAACGAACAATCCTGAAATTATCCTGTTTGGTGAAATGCCCTCAGATTCGGATGTGATCAAAACGGAAGAAGCTGGCAAAGTGATTCTTCAACCCAAGCTGGAGCTGGCAGAAACCAAGGTGAAGCTTTCAAATATCCCCCCCAAAGCACACCCAGCCCGAGAAGATAACATGACTCTGGTCATTATCAGCGATGACCTGGATGAAATTAAAATAATGTATTACAAACTCAAAGATGGCGGCACCGTTGAAATGGAACTCCAGGAAACCTTCTGGAGTAAATATTACGGCGCGCTTATCGATAAATTTGGGGTCGGTTGGCAGTTAAATTATGATGACGGCAGGATGAGACAAGTGGTATAATAAGTGTAATCTTATACTAAAGATTGCTCCATCAATGTGATTAGCACACGGTATGACAGTATCGTGTGTTATTTGTGCGCAGGAATGAACCAAATGATCAAAGACGTGGTTCTTTACAAATAGTCATAAGATAAAACATTCGTTAATTGCGAAACCGGGCACAAAGCTAACAGTACCTTCGTAATTAACTAATCCAATCATCATCAGGAGGAACCATGGAAACAAAAAAAATATTGCCACTTAATTTAGCCAGTCTTGACGAAGCCAATGAATTTGTCCAAAAGCTCCTGCAAAACTACAAGTGTCCCAAAACAGACAACCTCAAAGCCCAGCTTTTTGTGGAAGAAGCGATCGTCTATTGGGAAAAGAACGCTCCAGAAAACGCCAGATTTGAACTATCCATTCAAAAGCGTTTTAAGACCATTACCCTGGCGCTGAATTATTGGGGCGACCCGGAAAACCCACTGACTGTTGCTGAAACATCCGAGGATGAAGAATTCGAATTTAATCGGATTGGTCAAAACATTTTAATCGGGTTGTCCGCAGTGACCTATTCCTACGAAAAGGGCTGCAATAACGTCTCGTATACACTCAAACAAAAACCGCTGAATCCGGCGCTGACCACGGCCATTGCCTTTGTGGGGGCAATCATCTCTGGTTTGGCCCTGCAAGCCGTTGCGCCGGCCTTGGGCAAACAGATCGGCACCACCATTCTGACTCCCCTCAGTGGTACTTTTTTCGGTTTTCTTAATGCGATTGTTATTCCCGTCTTGTTTTTTTCGGCCATCGGCAGCATTTTCAATATGGATAATCTGGCTCAAATGAAACGAATCTTTCAGCTGTTACTCACCTGGTCGGTGGCCATTATTCTGCTGGCGTCGGCCATTTCTCTAGGGGTGGCACAGATTTCTCTGCTGGGACAAACAACCTCAGCAACCCAGGGCGGAAGCGGGGACCTGTGGAATCAAATTGGGGAGATGGTGTTTGGTATCATTCCAACCAATATCCTCCAACCTTTTCTGGACGGTAATACCCTGCAGATTATGTTTTTGGCCATCATTGGCGGGATCGTGATGCTGACCTTAAAAGGACGATTTCCTTCAATCACAAAAATCGTTACCGAATGCAACCTGGTTTTTTCGACCATTCTGGATGCCATCTGCGCCCTGATGCCCTGGGTGGTTTTTATCAGTATCTTGAATATGATGGTCTCTGGTCAAGGCACTGCCCTGTTAGGCGCATTTAAACTGCTCGCCTTGCTGGTGGTAACCATTCTGATCATCGATCTGGTGATGCTTTTGAGTGTGGCAGTGTATGAAAAAATCAGCCCACTTGAATACCTCAAAACAGCGGCCCCATTTCTGCTGATTGCCTTCTCTACCGCCAGCTCCAGTGCGGCTTTCGCCAGCCATACCGCAACAGCATTGGGAAAACAGAAGATCCGGGATTATGTAGTCCATTTTTCAATCCCAGTGGGGGTGTTGTTCAACAAGCAGGATGCCATCCCGATGTTACTGCTGACTTCATTATTTGTCGGGAATATTTATGGGATTGCCTTCACCTTACCAGATTTGATTCCGGTGGTGATTCTCTGTATGATTCTCTCGGTGGCCGTACCGCCATCGCCGGGGATGGGGGCGTTTCTCTTTACGATCGTCTTTAACCTGCTGGGGATTCCCCTGGAAGGGCTGGCTTTGGCCGTCACCATTGCCATCTTTATTGATTACCCGGCCACTGCCAGCAATGTGATGACCACTAACATCGGCATGCTTCATACCGAACATCGGCTAAAAGCAACAGAAGCAAAGCAGACCATCAAGATCTAAATTAAACCTGTTGACGATTTGATTTTAACCGGCCGGTTTCAAAATCGGCATTGGTTTTGATGATTTCTTGAGCGATTTCCGGATTCGACCATTTACCCGAAGTGACTGCGTCATTGATAAAAACGTCATAGACTTTGATGGCTAAAATCGCCAGTTGCGAGGGGTTGTGTGGGATAGCACCATCTGGAAAACAATCGGCATGGGTTTTGACAAAGGCCGCCGCCGCTTTAACCGCCCGATGATCGTCCCGGTCTTGGAGAGTGGGGTACTCGAATGCCCATAAATCAGTCCGTTTTTTAATCAACGTTTTGTCTGAATCGCCGGGGTCGATTCCGGCGGCGGTAAAGACCCGGCAATCGTAAATGCGACAGGTGATGGCCCGATTTTTATAAATCGAACAGCGCCCATCTGTTAGCATGGGACAGTGTCCCTCTTCGTCGTAACCCATCAGCACGTTACCTTTAGGGAGACCGGGAGCCGGGAATAGCAGCTGTTTATTGATCCGGGCAAGGGTTTTTGTTTCCTGAGGTTGGATATGAATAAAATATGATGCGGTGCAGCAGGCATTGCAGCTACCGCAATTGACCTCGGTACCAGCTTCAGTAATCAGAGAAGCCCGGACTTCTTTAAGCCAGGCCGAAAAATCACCCGCCGAAATGTGTTGTGTATTGTCCATTAATTTAGACCCTTTCAAAATGAAATAAAGTATTACTTATTTTACACCAGCTTTTTGATAAAGTCCAGATGGTGTCATTGCGGCACGATCTGAAAACAGCAAAATAAAAAACAGGATTTCTACTCTTAGAAATCCCGTTTTTATTTTTTTGCGATTTGATCAGCGGCATTAGTTATTCCTGCGGTTGAGCGGCCAGCTGTTTCATTAGTTCGGCTTTTCTTTTTTCTGGATAGATTTTAACAAATTTTACGGTTACCAGTCCTAATACAACCGGGATCAGCAAATTAAGAATTCCACTGAGACTACGATAGCCATTGATATCCAGGAGGTAAGTGGTTCCAGTCACAATCAGGTAATAGACACCCCACATCGCCGTAACAATCCGATTGGAATCGATAAAGATCTGATTATAATAACCACGATATCCGAACTTACCAAGCTTGTAATGAACGGTCAGCGGTGCCTTGGTTAAACAGGAACCCAGCCACATGACACCAAACAGGAAGTAGGAAGAACAGACAATCAGTGTTTCATCTACGGCTACTAAGCCCAGCAAACATAAGGAGGTTACCAGAAAAATACTCAACCGGTCATAAAAAGTCAGCAAGAATTTGCGGCTCAAGAGTGGCATCAGTGATGAGTAAACAATTCCTGCCACACTGCCCCAGAAAACATCAAAGGACATCACCATCCAAATCATCATCCATTGGATAATCATCAGATTTAAGGTCGCTTTTTTGATAATCTCTTTTTTGGTAAGGTTAAAATAATCTTCGAAATACATAATGGTATCAAAGGCACCATTAATTTGACAATCTTCTTTTAAAATAACTTCTTTAATGCAAAGGCCTTTAAAAGCCACTTCCTGAAAGATATCGAAGTTAATCTTAATTTGTGTGGTAAAGTCGAGAAAATCATCGGTTTTGACAATGCATGAGCTTTCACCCAAAACGAGTTGATAACGGGAATCAAGATCGGTAAATTCCAGTTCCAAAACAAGATCTTCTTTGTAATTAAAGGGTTTGTAACGACCAGCAAAAGTAGTCAACTGACCCAGTACTTTTTTGGGAGAGGGTTTGTACTTAAATGGGACCGCAGGCTGATTGTTTTTTTGATCAGACATGTGAACACCTTCCTTTCTGTTAGTTCATATTAATCAGGACAGCATGACTTATATTGTGTTTTAGTGAAAATGAAGTTATTAATGTCATAATATCAGGTTTATGATCAAAATTCCACAAAAGTACGAAAAATACGCCTGGCGTATAAAATCAAATAAAATGTGTACGCCTCTGAACAACCTTGACAATCCCCCCCTTTTCCATGGTAAAATAAGCAATTATGATGAAAAATAAGTATACCGACTAACCAACAAAAATAGAGAATTATCTTATCGAACTGGAGGATATCGCAATGGAAAGAAAATATGCATTTTCCTGGGATTTACTGGGAGATATTACCGAGGGACGTCCGCATCTGGGCAATGCAACTCGGATTGAGGTGTATCGTTTGATGCAATTTACATTTAGAGATATCGTTGAGCAACATGTCGGCTGGGAAAAAACTGATGAAATATTCTATCAAGCGGGAAAATTGGCTGGCCAGGAATTCTATCAGAATATGATCGATAAAACAGACGATTTTAATAATTTTATCAATCAGCTCCAAACGGTATTAAAAGAACTGGGTATGGGTATATTTAGAGTTGAAGAAGCAGACATGGAAAAAGGTGAGCTCACACTAACTGTCGCTGAAGATCTTGACTGTTCTGGTCTGCCCGAAACAGGATATGAGATTTGCACCTATGATGAAGGTTTTATTGCGGCATTGTTGGAGGGCTTCTCGGGGATACCATTTGTTGTCAAAGAAACGGACTGCTGGTGTACCGGGGACCGAACCTGTCGTTTCAGCGCAAAAGCGACTAACGAAGGGAACTAATAATAAAAAATGATCAGTGAAGACGCCAGATCCCTATTAAATTATCTCAAAGCCCTATTAAATGATGTCAGAATAAAACCGGATATTCCTACTGATATGATCAATGATGAAGACTTTCTAAGTTTGGATAAAACCATAAAATCGGTGCGAGAGGCTTCTTTAGAACTGGGTAAGGGTAATCTTTCCTACTCGATTGAAGGCAAGGGTTATGTCCTAGGATCCCTTAAAGCGTTACAATCATCCCTTAGAAATCTAACCTGGAAAACGAAAGCCATTGCCGCTGGCGATTTTTCCCAGAATGTTCATTTTCTTGGGGATTTTTCAGATTCCTTTAACAGTATGACAAAGCAGTTGGCAGTTTCGATTCAAGAAATCAAGGAAGCCCAGGAACATTTTGAGATGGTCTTTAATACCATTCCTGATGCGACCATCATCACCAATTTTGAAGACGGGACACTGGTTGCTTACAACCAGGCGTTTATTGAGACAACAAAATTTTCTGTAGCAGAATTAAACCGAAATCCTGTCACGATCATTGATTTGTATTTAAATATCGAAGAAAGAAAAATGCTACTGGAAAAATTGAAGAAAGATGGCTATATTGAAAATGCTGAAATCTCATTTCACGGCCGAAGCGGCGAAATTCTGACCGGGCTGATCTCGTCACGACTCATTTTCATGAAAGGGGTTCCGCATATCTTAAGTGTGATCCGGGATATAACCGAGTTGAAAGTGATCGAGAAAAAACTTCAAAAAAGTGAGGAACTGCATCGTCTGTTGGCTGATAATGCCGCCGATGTGATCTGGACCATGAATCTGGACGGTGAATTTTCCTATATCAGCCCATCCGTTAAAAAGCTACGGGGGTTTTCTGTGGAAGAAGTTATGGCCCAATCACAAGAAGACGTGTTGTGTCCCGGTTCATTAATTCATCTTCAACAAGGCTTGGAACGGGCCATCCAATCAGTCCAGAATAATCAACCCTTTCAGGTATTCCGTGGCGAGTTGGAACAACCCTGTAAGGATGGTAGTACAGTTTGGACCGAGGCAACGGTTTCCGGTATATATAGTGAAGATGGACGATTTATTGGAATGTTAGGGGTAACCCGGGATATTTCTGAGCGCAAAATTATGGAAGAAGAAATCCTAAGACTTTCCATAACCGATAAATTGACCCAAAGCTATAATCGATTAAAGCTGGACGAAACCCTGGAACAGCAATTTGAGCGCTCAAAAACTGAGGCCGTTCCTTTTTCGATTATCATTCTGGACATTGATCATTTCAAATTAGTCAATGATACCTATGGTCATCAGGTTGGGGATCGGGTTCTGATTGAACTGGTAGCTATTCTCACCAAAAACGTACGATCCGATGATATTGTCGGCCGCTGGGGCGGCGAAGAATTTCTGATCATCCTGCCTGAAACAAACTTAAGTGATGGTTTGCATGTGGCAGAAAAGTTGCGCGGTGTGGTGGAGACCTATCGATTTACTACTGCCGGTCAGGTGACAATCAGCTTAGGTGTTTCAGCTTACTGGGATGATTTAACGCCTGAAAGCATTGTTTCTCGGGCTGATGCCGCTCTTTACCAGGCCAAGGAAAATGGTCGCAATCGGGTTGAATTTCTGGAATGATCAAACAAAAAAATACAATCCCAAAAATCCAGACGTCGCCATAATTGAGTTGATGTCATGGTTTTTTTATGACGATTATTATTTTTTATTGCATACGGTGCGATTGCGGTGTAAAATCTGATTTGAGAGAAATAATTAAATGCAATTAAAGACGGAGAATCGAAATGAACCTCATTGAAAATCTGAAGATAAATGAAAATGATGTAATAACAATCACCGGTGGTGGCGGGAAGACTTCTTTGATGATGCGTTTGGGAAAAGAATTATCGAAAAAAAGAATAAACCATGTGCTGACTACTACCGCAAAAATCTGCATCTCGGATCTGCCGGGTGCACAAAGTATTATTTGTGAGAATATCGATGACATCATTGATGTGTTAAAAAAAGACCCCCAACAGGCGTGGATCATCGGCAAGGAAAAAGTAACTGACCAGAAAATATCGGGCTTCGCAGAGGAAGAATTAGTCATTTTAAAAAATGCGATCAAGCCTTTAATTATCATTAATGAGGGGGATGGATCAAAAAGAAAACCCTATAAGTTTTATGGTGACTATGAACCCATGATCCCGCAGATCACAACCAAACTTATTCACGTAATCGGTGCCGAGGTACTGTATAAAAAAATAGATAATAAAACATTTCATCGTTCTGAATTATATGGTGATACTCAAGCAATTTTTGATGAAGACGTTTTATTTCAGGCCCTCAAAGATTTTATCAAAAACAAATTAGACGCTAAATTGGCAGGCGATACCCAGCGGATTCTTTTTATTAATAAAGCCGATGGCGAAAATTTAAAAAATGCCCGAATCATGTCAAAAATCGGTGCCCCACTTTTTGACCGTTGCCTAATGGGATCGTTACAAGAGGACTGGATCGAAACGGTGAAGTAAATCAAGACTGATCGTGAATTCTATGATACGAATGTAGTCACTTTCAAAATATAACTGGGTAATTGCGAAAGGGCATGGTTTTTATTTCACAAATGCCGATAAAAAACATAAAAAGGAGATTTTATGAATAGAAAAATTCTATTGTTTGTCCTGTCAGCCGTGTGTTCGTTGGTACTGTTGGGTTGTACCAATACAACCAGTAGCAAAGCGGCCGCATCAAAAGATGAAACCCTCTTCCAGGTCGCCACCATTAATTCGCTGTTAGCCGGAAACTACGATGGGTTTATGAATTTCGGTGAATTAAAAGAACACGGTAATGTCGGGATTGGCACCTTTAATGCCCTGGACGGCGAACTGGTGATGATCGACAATAAGGTATACAAGATCAAAGCCAGTGGGGAAGTGGTTGAAGTTTCGGATACCGATACCACCCCCTTTGCCGCAGTGACCTATTTTGATGAAGACGCCACCCAAACATTAACCAACATCGCCAGTCTGGACGCCCTGGAAACAGAACTGGACAAGCTGATGGTGGACAAGGAATCGTTTTATGTTTTCAGAATTGACGGTACCTTTAATACCATTAAAGCCCGCTCTGTTCCCAGTCAGGTAAAACCCTATCCGGTTCTTTCGGAGGCAGTGAAAAATCAGTCTATTTTTGACTATACCAATATCTCTGGAACCTTGGTGGGGTTGTGGTGTCCGGACTATATCGGCGGCGTGAACGTACCAGGTTATCATTTTCATTTTATTTCTGATGACCGTAGCAAAGGGGGACACTTGCTGGATGTCAGTTTCAGTCAGGCCGAGGCTTTTATGGATACTACGGATGGCTTTAATATGACCCTATCACCAATCAACACGGCAGGATCCGTTGACAATGTCAACAGCGCCATCGATGCCGTCGAGAAATAGCTGGCTGCAACAAGGGTCGGATCGTTTTGATAAAAAAGAGTTCGCATTGAGTTGCAAACTCTTTTTTCTATTTAAATTTTTCAGTGGCGTTTCCCGGAAAAACTGCTTAATTCAACCGCGATCACAGTGGTTTGGTTGACAACCCGCTGGTCAAAGGAAACGTCATCGCGACCGGTCTGGTGTTTCATAATGCTGTTAAAGGCGCTGAGCTTTGCTTCATTCGTTTCGATAAAGATAGCCCGACCTTCACCAATAAAGCTTTCAAAATAACAGCTGTAATCACAGCCCGTTTCGCCAGTGATTAGTTCTTTCATCTGATCCAGCTCAATACAAACCTGGTTATTCTTTTTCAACAATTCAATTTTCCGGCCTTCTTTGGCGCAGTGTAAAAAAATGGTAATTGCGGAACCAGATATCTGATAGCCAAAATTCATCGGCACGATATAGGGTTTATCACCATCAACCATGCCGACCCGGCAAACCTTGCATCCCTTGATCATTTCAATAAGTTCGGTTTCATCTTTCACTTCACGATTCGATCGTCGCATCTTTTTCCTCCTGAAACGGTATGACTTGTATCATTTCGTTTCCTTAAAATTATTTTTGTCTTAACCTAAACATTGGTCTTAGTCTATAGTAACGAAAATTATTTAATGCGTCAAGACTAGTATCCGGCTTGAGATGATTCAATTGCTGGATTGAATTCCCCGGTTCGGCAGCTTATAATAGTATAGTAGTTAGAAAAAAATTAAAAAGTCAGATGAAAAACAGTAACATGTTGCAAAAAATTGTCGACTGTTCACAAAAACAGGTGCTTTGGTTAATCCGAAGGCCTGCTTTTTTTTAGCATTTTTATTGAAATAATGATTTAAATTTATTTTTTAAGTAAGCTGCACATAAAAGGGTATGAAAAAAGTAGCATCACTTTGCGGCGAATACGAGTAAATGATAACAAGAAAAATTTAAGGAGGTATGATCATGGCAGAAATTCATGTTGATGTGAGAGGTGAAACATGTCCGGTACCCCTGGTCGAAATGCGTAAAGCGGTGAGGAAGGCGCAACCTGGTGATACGATCGAGATTATCGGGAATAATGCCGCCTCAAAAAAAGAAATCCCGATGGCCGCTGACGCATTGTCATTAGCAATAATCAGCGTTGAAGAACACGATGGAACCTGGACCATAAAAATCCAAAAGTAAGGAGGCTATTCCATGGCTGATAAAACAACAATCATTGTTCAAAGCGGCGATATGGATAAATTGTATAGTGCCCTGATTGTTTCCAACGGATCGCTGGCAATGGGGATGGATGTATCCCTGTATTTCACTTTCTGGGGACTGTTACGGCTTAAAAAAGGTGGACTGGAAAAAGGCCCGCTGTCAAAAATGCATTTTCTGGGCCTGGGAAAAAAGATGATGCTGGGACGGATGAAAAAAAATAACGTCGCTTCACTGGAACGACTGATGTCGGATTTTAAGGAATTAGGCGGCAAGATTATCGCCTGCGAAATGACCATGGATATTATGGGGTTAAAGCGGGAAGACTTGATCGAAGACATTATTGATGACTACGGGGCTGTCGGTACCTACATCCAAGAAGCCAGACATTCGGCCATTACCTTGTTTATTTAGGGGGAAATCATGGAAAAAGTATATTATTTTGATAATGCGGCCGCCACCCGCCTGGATGAACGCGTTTTAGACGTACTAACGCCCCTTTATTTTGATCGTTATTCGGTGGCGACCTCGGAATTTGGCTATTCACTGGGGATTGAAGCCCGGGAAGCCCTGGAAGAAGCCCGGGGCCAACTGGCCGATGCGCTTGGTGCCAGCAGCAATGAGTTTATTTTTACCTCGGGGAGTGCCGAGTCCAGCAATTTGGCCTTAAAAGGCGTGGCCAAGGCGCTGGGAGCAAAAAAAGGCAAGCACCTCATTGTTTCTAAAATTGAAGATTTCCCGGTGCTGTACAGTGCCCGAACCCTGGAAAAAGAAGGCTTCACAGTCGATTATCTGGGCGTGGACGCCGATGGGTTTATCAATCTTAAGACCCTGGAGTCGCTGATAACACCAGAAACCATCCTGGTATCAATTCAACACGGCAATCAGGAAATCGGCACCATCCAGGATATCAAAAGCATTGGCGAGCTCTGTCATGCCAAGGGGGTGCTCTTTCACACCGATGCTACCCACACCTTTATGCGGGTGCCGCTGGATGTTACTGACATTCCGGTTGATTTGATCACGGTTTCGGCGCATACCCTCCACGGGCCTAAGGGCATCGGGGGGCTCTATATCCGAAAAAAAACACCCTTGGCCAAAATCATGGATGGTGGCTTCCAGGAGTTTGATCTGCGCGGCGGGATGGATAATATCCCTGGTGCCGTCGGGTTTGCCAAAGCCGCCGAACTGATCACCGACTTAGAAAACCAGCGGCTGATGGACATGCGGGATAAAATCATCAGCATGGTGTTTGAGCAAATCCCGGATGTGATGCTAAATGGCCATCCCAGTAAACGGACCCCGCAGAACGCTAATATCACCTTTCATTACGTGGAAGGAGAGTCGATCACCCTACATCTGGACATGTACGGGATTGCCGTCAGTACCGGTTCCGCCTGCTTCAGCCGTTCGCTGGAAGCCAGTCACGTCATTGCCGGAATCGGCGGCGATCACGAACGGGCCCATGGCTCCATCCGGTTGACAGTGGGTCGCTTCAATACCATGGATGAGGTTGTTTTTGTGGTCGAAACGCTGGCAAAGATTGTCGAAAATTTAAGAAAAATCAGCCCCTTGGGGAGAAAATAGGAGGAGAAAAAATGACAAGTCCCTATAATGATATTGTGCTGGAACACTTTAAAAACCCCCGCAATACCGGTCGGATTGAAAACCCCGATGGCAAGGCCACCGAGGGCAGTCCTGCCTGCGGCGATATGGTGTCTCTATATCTGAATGTCGATCCCGAAACAAAGGTGATCACCGACATCAAATTTGAATCTTATGGCTGTGCCTCAAACATTGCCACGGGTTCGATTATCACCGAATTGGCCAAGGGCAAAACCATCGAGGAAGCCAAAAAAATCACCTGGCAAGATGCCTCCGAGGCACTGGGCGGGCTGCCGAAAATCAAGGCTCACTGCTCTGTTCTGGCGGTGGAAGTGCTACGCTCGGCGATCCAGAATTACGAAGAAAAACACGGTTTGGTGACAGCCAAAGAAGATACCACCGAAGAAATCATTCGAAAAAGATTAAAGAAAGTTATGAATCCTATTAAAGGGCTGGACATGGTGGCCACCCATCTGGTCAAGGAAATTGATATCAACGATGGGGTAGTTCGAATCGTTCTGGACTTACCAGAAAACCATCAGTTCGCCAATGCCATTAAAGAAGATGCCATTGAAAAAATCGAATCACTTTGGGACATCAATCAGGTCATTGTCGAATTTACCGACTGATCCAAGTGCCGTAACTCAGCATCGGTAACTATTGAATTTAAAAAAGAGCAGCTTAGCTAAGCTGCTCTTTTTTAATGGTTATCGGGCTGTCTTTGAAACCGCAATGATGCTTAAGACAAGAGCGGCCACACTAATGGTAAGAGCCACTACACCTGCAACAAAAGCTGCTATTTTCATTTTCACACCTCCTAACAATTTTGGGTAACACGATTAATTAATCTTCTTCGTCAAAACTGTTCATACAATAATCTTCAAGCGCTTCTAAAAGAAAGACCAGGTTGCCAGTCATGTTTTCGGCAGTGGTAACGACTATTTCTTTTTCCTCTTCGGTGAGATCCATAAATTCCTCTTCAAGATCACATAAGCGCTTTATTATAAATAGTAATTCTGTTTTCATATTTCTCCTGTCCAATGTTCTAGTATCTTAAATATACTATCCTATTTGCGTTGACTATTGCAAGTGAAAACTGCAATCCTTGGCGTTTTTTAATATTTTTGTTGTGATCGCTTCGCTTTTTATCATTTCATTCTATATGAACCCCAAAAATGCTATAATATTCATAAAAGTAATAGCAAAGGAAAAATATTATGAGCAAAATAAAATGGCCGGGCAGTGTCCTACTGGCTCCGGTACCCCCAGTACTGGTGACCTGTGGCGAAAATGAAACCGCAAATATCTTAACAATCGGCTGGACAGGGGTACTCAATACCAAACCCCCGATGACCTATATTTCTTTAAGACCCAGTCGTTTATCATATCAGATCATCTCCGAAACGCGGGAATTTACCATCAACCTGTCCACAGTAGATCTGGTCAAAGCGGTTGATTTTTGCGGTGTAAAATCAGGACGAGATGTTAATAAATTCGAAGCAATGAATTTAAAGTGTGTCCCCGGAGAATCAGTGAAATGCCCGATGCTGGCAGCTAGTCCCCTGAGTATGGAATGTCGGGTCAAGGAAATCATCCCGCTGGGCACCCATGAACTGTTTATGGCCGAGATTCTGACCGTTCATGTGGACGATGCACTGGTTGATGGAAATGGAAAACTCCACATGGATAAAGCCAATCTGCTGGCTTATGTTCATGGCGAATATTTTGGTTTAGGCGAAAAATATGGCAGCTTTGGGTATTCGGTCCGAAAAAAGAAAAAGAAGAAAACCGTCAAGAAGACCAACTAAAAAAAGATGGGGAAGTACCCATCTTTTAGGTTATCAGTAAAACTGCCGGACCGATCAATTGTTGGAGTTAGGTTCGATTTTATAACCGAGTAATCCAACCCTCTGGCCCTTCCAGATCGCCCAATTGTATAGCCGTCAAGGTCTCATAGAGTTTCTTTGTCACCGGACCAACCTCGGTTTCACTGTAAAAAACATGGAGCCGATTGTGATGGAAAATTCCACCAATTGGGGTGATGACGGCGGCGGTACCACAGGCACCAGCTTCAGCAAAGCTATCGAGTTCGTCAATGAAAACATCTTCTTCGGATACTTCCATGCCTAAAACATGCTCGGCCAGATGTAACAGTGAGTATTTGGTAATACTCGGTAGGATCGAACAGGAATCTGGTGTGACAAAGCGATTGTCTTTGGTGATCCCAAAGAAATTGGCAGCACCGACCTCTTCGATTTTAGTGTGGGTGGTGGGATCCAAATAAATGCAATCAGCAAATCCCTTCTGCACGGCAATCTCGTGTGCAATCATCGATGCCGCATAGTTACCACCAACCTTCTGTTGGCCGGTGCCATTACAGGCCGCCCGGTCATAATCTGAAACCATAAAATTAACTGGACTCATCCCGCCTTTAAAATAAGCACCGACGGGCATACAAAATACCGTGAAGATATATTCACTGGCCGGCTTCACGGCAATGCTGTTGCCCACGCCAATCACCATCGGCCGGATGTAGAGTGATCCGCCGGTTCCATAAGGCGGGATATAGGCGGCATTAGCCTTGACAACCTCAAGACAGGCAGCGATAAATTTTTCTTCAGGGATAATCGGCATCAACAGCCGGTTGCATGAGTCCTGCATCCGTTTGGCGTTCTGGTCGATGCGAAATAATTGAATCTCACCATTTTTGGTGCGATAAGCTTTCAGTCCTTCAAAGCATTGTTGGCCATAATGAAGACAGGGGGCGGCCTCGCCCAGGTGCAAGACATTGTCCTCAGTTAAAACACCCTCATCCCAGCTGCCATCTTTCCAGTAAGATAAATAGCGTAGGTCGGTTTTGATATAGTCAAAACCCAGTTGATCCCAATTGATTTCTATATTCTTAGTCATTTTAAACTCCTTTGTTTTATAAAATATAGTATTGCAAATTTAAAAAAAATTGAACAATACTTGCTTTGCGATCAGTTTCCACAAACAATTTCGTAACGTGTAGGCGAACAGGCGTTAGCCTGTACGACGTACAGTGTAGAAATTGTTTCGTGTGAAACTGATCGCAAAGCTCACGGTAGTTTTTTGATTAAAGTTCGATCTAGAAAAACAGCATCACCAGTCCCATAATAAGTCCCAATAATCCGCCCAGCCAGACAATCGCTTTGAGCTCTTTGTCCATGATTTCCAGCAGCATTTTTTCAAAGGTCAGCACATCATAACCATTAATCTGATCTTCAACCAGTCGTGATAAATCCAGCGCCCGGACTAAGATGCCACTGTTTTTTTCAATCAGTTGATGATAAGTCTGGACGACCCAAGAAGCAAATTCTGGCATTTTATCTTCATACTCGGTATAAAGATCACACAGCTTCTTGTCCAACAGATTAGTGCTTTCCTTTTGAATAATACTATCTAAAATATCCTCACCCTTTTCAACGACCATCCGTTCAATAATTTCCGACATCTTCACCTTCGCCGAACTGATCAGGTTTTCATTGATTAACATGGCAAACATCGAGCCCTGAAGATTGGCAACAATTTCGGTGACCGCAATCTCCGATAATAAGGGGCCCAGCTCCAGCTTAACCATCCGTTCATAAGAAAAGCCAACAACTTTGCTGGTGACGTCATCGACAATTTTTTCGCCCCGTTCTGCTCCCGAAAAAGAATAAAAGAGTTCGCGTAAGGTTTCTTCGCTGGTGCTTTTTTTAGCAATCAAGCCATTTAACGCAACTGTGATCTTGGCATCCATCTCCTGGGACAACAGCCCGTTTTTGATAACACTCTCATTTAGCAGATTATTAGCAACCACATCACCCAGTGATTTGGCAATTCTCGGCTTTTCTTTGGGAATTAATCCCGGGGTAAAGGGTAAGGTGATGCCGAATATTTTGACCGCCTTTAACGGCCGAAATAGCATCCGGATCGCAATGCCATTGGTGATCAGTCCGATAATCGCCCCCAGTATCGGGCCAACAAATAAAGTAAAATCCATTCTGTTCCTCCTGTTGTAACATATAGTAGACTAATTGGGAATTTAAAAAGCAAAATAAAGTTGCTTTGATGTCGGTTTCCGCAAACTATTGTGTAACGTGTAGGCGAACAGTCGATAGACTGTCCGACGTGCAGTGTAACAATTGTTTAGCGCAAACCGGCAGCGAAGCTCACGTCACTTTCCCAATTACATTAGAAGCCTATAGGTAATTTTAATCTTTTTAAAACAAGCTGTCCAGCAGAATGATAAATATCAGTAAGACAATTAACAATTACTGGTAATTATCATTGTGTTTACTTTAGCAAGCTGATACAATAAAGCAAGAAATTTTTGAAAGAAGAGGGAAATGATGAAAAATGAGAATTTAAAACGGTGGGTCTACCTGGCGGTAGGAACCATCATGCTGTTGTTTCTGGGATTATTGTATGCCTGGTCAATTTTCAGAGCGCCACTTAACAAGGTCTTTGAAACATGGACAGTAACGGACTTATCACTTAATTTTACAATTTCAATTATCTTTTTTTGTATCGGCGGGTTTGTCAGTGGGCAATTAACCCGATACATTAAAAATCAGTACATTGTTTTAATGTCAGCAGCGTTGCTGTTTATCGGTTTTTTTGGGGTTTCAAAAATCGATCCAACCCAGCCTGGCCAAAGTTTAATGATGCTTTATATTTTTTACGGCGTACTCTGTGGAACCGGCGTGGGGATGAGCTATAATGCGATTATCAGTGCCATTGTGCCATGGTTTTCAGAAAAAGCTGGGCTAGCTTCCGGGATTATGTTAATGGGTTTCGGCCTCGGCGGTCTGATCCTCGGAACGATGATCAGCTCCTTAATTGGAAGCTTTGGGGTATTGCAAACCTTCTTCTACCTGGCACTGATGGGAGCGGTGGTGCTGGTTTTGGGTTCCTTCTTTATCAGGAAACCGGTGATGGCGCCTAAAAGTGCCACGGCTGTGGAAGGCGAAAAGAGTCAGAAAAAAGAATATACTGCCCGTGAAATGCTAAAAACCGGGGTTTTCTGGACCTATTTCTTCTGGGGAATTATGATTACGGCATCCGGATTACTGATCATCGGCAGTGCGGCAACCATTGCGGTGGCTTTTGGAGCACCAGCGCAATTGGGCTTACTGGTTTCCGTATTTAATGGCGGTGGCCGCGTTGTTATTGGCACCTTGTTTGATAAATTAGGGCGAGCAAAAGCCATGGGCACCAATACGATCCTCTTACTGGTAGCAGGTATCTTCTTATTTATGGGCGCAACCATGAACAATGTCATCTTCATCTTCATCGGTCTGTTATCCGTTGGGGTTACCTATGGTGGCGTGCCAGCTTTATCATCAGTGGTTATCAATTCAAGTTTCGGGTCAAAAAACTATCCTCTGAACTTTAGCTTATCCAACTTTTTACTGGTACCAGCAGCCATCATTGGGCCAATGATCTCAAGTTATCTGCTGCAAAGTTCAGGCGGCAGTTACAGTTCAACCTTTATTGTCATTATTGTTTTCGCTGCAATTGCGCTGGTCTTTAATCACATTTTAGGGATTCAAAGTGAAAAACTAAGAAAAGCCTCAATTATAGCAATAGTTGAAAATTAGGATTAGTTTTTTCACACTGTCAAAGACAAATTAAGAAATATCTGCTATAATTGACGCATAAAATTAATAATTTATGGAGGCTATTATGGAATTAAAAGATAAAATTTTAGCTTGTATGACACAAAATGGATCTCCGATGACGGCTGGCGAGGTCGAAAAAGCATTGAAGGTTGATCGCAAAGAGATCGATCAAGCCTTTAAGTTGCTGAAAAAAGAAGAAGCCATCATCTCCCCAGTTCGGTGTAAATGGGAACCGGCAAAAAAATAAATTTAAAAGAAAGGGAGACCTTTCTTTTTTTTCGACTTTACAACTGGCTTTTATGATGCTTTTTCTTTATACTAAAATAAGAGAACAAAACAAACCTAAACTATCTGAAACGACTAAAATTTGAAATAAAACTAAGGATAAAACAATGAAACATTTTATTGAATTTAAAGATGTCCATAAGCGTTATCATATGGGTGAAGTGACCATCAACGCCGCCAATGGGATCAATTTTTTCATCGACGAAGGCGAGTTTGCCGTCGTCGTTGGGCCCAGTGGGGCTGGTAAAACAACCGTCCTCAATATTCTGGGTGGGATGGATGACTGCGATGAAGGGCAGGTTATTGTCGGGCAAAAAGATGTTGCCGCACTGACTCGTAAGGAACTGGCTGAATATCGGCGTTATGATACCGGCTTTGTGTTTCAGTTCTACAATCTCATTCAGAACCTGACTGCAGTCGAAAACGTCGAACTGGCAACCCAAATCTGCCGTGATCCAATGGATGCCGAAACGGTTTTAAAAAGCGTTGGACTGGAAGAACGATTAGGCAATTTTCCCTCCCAGCTATCTGGCGGGGAACAACAGCGGGTGGCCATTGCCAGAGCTTTGGCCAAGCGCCCGAAACTGCTACTCTGCGACGAACCAACCGGCGCCCTGGATTATAACACCGGTAAAAATATTCTCAAGCTGCTCCAGGAAACCAGCCGCAAAGAAAATATGACAGTCATCCTAATTACCCACAATCAGGCCATTACACCCATGGCCGACAAGGTCATCATCATGAAAAATGGTCAGGTGCAAGACAGCTATCGCAATGAAAAACCCTTGTCCGTCGATGAAATTGAGTGGTAGACGTGATTCGACTTTAACCGGCACCCTTGCTCTCGACGGATTCCATTTGCAGGGCCGTCTGGGGCAGGGACGTTTTGGGGCCTGTTATACCGTGTCCCGCGATACCCAGGACTATGTCCTGAAAATCTTTAATGCCAATGATGTCAAACGTCGCAAAGATAAACTGACCCGGGAAATCTGTTGGCTAAAAGAAATAGAACATCCAGCCATTCCCAAATTGATTCAAGTGATTGACCGGGATGGCTTTTATGGATTGATTATGGAAAAAAGACCCGGCAACAGTCTGGAAGAACTGATTGACTGGGATTATAATTTTCAGAAAACAGAAATCATTATGATTATGAACCAATTAATTGCGGTGATGTGTTATTTAGAAACGATGAAGATCAGTCATCGCGATATTAAAACCTCAAACATCTTATGGATCGGCCATGAGCTTTCCCTGATTGATTTTGGTTCAGCTCGAAAACGCCGCCAATTACATAATCGGTTTAACCCGGACTTCTGGGGCATCGGCGATGTTTTTATGCATTTAGCATCCGGATGCCAAGAGCTGACTCCCGGCAGCAACGGATTTAGTACTAATCAGTTGAACCTTAACGATCAGCAAAAGCATCTTATTAAACGCCTGTTGTATCTTGACAAGCCATATGAAGATTTTGATGAATTGCAAAAGCTTTTTGTGCAGGTCTTTTTATAACAGGTTTTTTATATTGCATCTTTTTATAAATTGCAAGTCAGTGCTAAAAAAATCGTCAATCTTATGGCAGGTTCAAATGATCGGATACAATTATAGAAAAGGGGGAGACCTAAATAACCGTGAATGAATTAAGCTACTATCTACCAATTATCCTGATTGTTACCGCCAATGTTTTTTATAATATCTGCACCAAATCGACGCCGCCAACCGCCAACCCTTTTTTATCGCTGCTGGTAACCTATCTGGTGGCCGCCTTACTGACATTTATCTTAATGATCACTAATGGTTTGGATGAAGGACTGGTCGAATCCTTCAAACGACTAAACTGGACCAGTTTCGCCCTGGGGATTTCGGTGGTGGCTCTGGAATTTGGTTATATCAGCGCTTATCGGGCGGGCTGGAATATTAGTCTGGGTTCATTGGTAGCCAATATATCCCTGGCGATTCTACTGGTCCCCGTGGGCCTGTTATTCTACAAGGAAGTTCTGACCACCAATCACCTGGTTGGAATCGCCCTTTGTCTGGCCGGGTTGTTTTTTATTAATCGATAGCGAGGCTATCCTAGGGAAAGAGAACGGTGGAAAATGGAATTAAAATCAGAGTATTTCGAAAAATTATGGTTAAGTGACAACCAGAAAAAAGAACCGACTGTCGATTTTTGGGATTTCCGCGCCGAGGAATATAACAATTCACAAACGTCAATGACGGCTCGGGTAACCCAGGAAGAGAAGGTTCAGGAGTTGTTGGATAAAGCCATTATTAATAATGAATCAACAGTGTTGGACATTGGTTGTGGTACCGGCCAATTTGCAGTTGAGCTTGGCAAAGTGGTAAAACATGTGGTCGGCTTGGATTTTTCTGAAAATATGCTGCTATATGCCAAACAAAACGCCGAAAATGCCGGGTTAACAAATATTGATTTTGTCAAATCCGATTGGGATAGCTTTGTGTCAGAGCAACGCTTTGATTTTGTCCTGGCCAGCATGTCGCCAGCCATTCATGGCCCTGATCAGTTGTATAAAATGCTGGATTTTTCCACGGGCACCTGTTATATTTCGGCGTTTGTTGAGCGGCACAGTGCACTGAAAGAACAATTATACGTGTTGACTGATCAGGCTTATGTTCGTCAGTTTAATAAGCTCAACTACATTTTTAATCTTTTATGGACAAAAGGATTATTTCCCGTTCTCAGTTATGAGGTCGGAACTTATGAACGCGTCTTTTCTGTGGCGAAGGCGAAAGGAATTTTCCCCCAAGAACTTGGCGTAGCAGACGATGCCAAACTTGTTACCTCGATAACAAAATACCTGGAAAGCGCAGCAGAAAATGGGATGGTTACCGAGGTATTGCAGCAACGAAAAGGCGAACTGATCTGGAAAATGTCTTGATGTATAAAAATGGAAAAATCTAGATTTAGTTGAGTTCTTAAAATTTACCCGTTTAGACGCAGCTTTATCCAATACCTACTATCAAAAATAAAAATGTTAACGATCGTTCTTTTAGAAGAACGTATTTGTTATAAGCATTTTAACTATACAATATTAAAGTAATCATGTAAGATAAGGTAGGTTTATAAACCTGAGTTTATCTTGAAATGATATCCTGAATAATATACAAAATTTAAAAATGAGGAAATAAATGAATAATTTTATCGAAAAAAATATTTTACCCCTGGTCACAAAACCAATCACCTACCTGGGCAACGAGGTGAATTCTGTCCATAAAACCCCGGATGCCGAGATGATTCGCTTTGCCTTTGCCTTTCCGGACACCTATGAGGTGGGGATGTCCCATTTGGGCATGAAAATTCTTTATGGCTTGCTTAATGAAGCCGAAGACATCTGGTGCGAACGGGTTTTTGCGCCCTGGGTGGATATGGAAGAGCAATTGTTAAAACATAACCTGCCCCTGTACGGTCTGGAATCGATGATGCCATTAAACGAATACGATTTTGTGGGATTCACCCTACAATATGAAATGAGCTACTCTAATATTTTAAATATGCTGAAGCTGGGGCACATTACCTTAAGAAGTAGCCAACGCCAGGAAGGCGAGCCGTTTGTTATTGCCGGTGGCCCCTGTTCTTATAATCCCGAACCGCTTTCTGATTTTATTGATCTGTTTGTCATTGGCGAAGGGGAAGAGGTGATTTTTAAAATCATGGAAACCTATCGTCAGTGGCAGAAAAATAAAGGCAAACGTCAGGATTTTCTAAAAATGGCCGCCGCGATCGAAGGGGTTTACGTGCCATCTTTCTATGAAGTCAGCTATGACGAAAATACCGGCGTAATTACCGCCTTCACCCCAATCATAGACGAAGCACCTGCTACCATCCGCAAACAATTTATCGAAGATTTGGACACGGCTTATTTTCCCGACAAAATCGTGGTCTCTTATACCGAAACTGTTCATGATCGGATCAGCTATGAAATTTTCAGAGGCTGTGGACGGGGCTGTCGTTTTTGTCAGGCCGGGATGATTTATCGCCCCACCCGGGAAAAATCCTTGCCGACCATTCAGGAAAAAATCAGAGCTCTGATTGAAGCAACCGGATATGATGAGGTTTCCCTGTCATCACTTAGTACCGGCGATTATAGCGAGATTGAAACCCTGATTAAAAACCTGGTCAAAGAATATGAAGACGAAAAAGTCAGTATTTCCTTGCCATCTTTGCGGATTGACTCCTTAAGTATCGACATGCTAGAAGAAATTCAAAAGGTTAGAAAAGCCGGTTTGACCTTGGCACCAGAAGCCGGAACCCAGCGCATGCGGGATGTCATCAATAAAGGTGTAACCGAAGAAAACCTGATGGATACCGTGCGAACCGCCTTTGAAAAAGGCTGGGGTCATGTCAAACTCTATTTTATGATCGGTCTGCCCGGCGAAACCCTGGAAGATATTGAAGGCATTGCCGATTTGGCTCAAAAAGTCGTGGATGAATATTACAAACTCGACCGGGAATCACGAAATAAAAGTTTGAAAGTCGTCTTGAGTGCCTCGTCGTTTGTCCCCAAACCGTTTACTCCCTTTCAGTGGATGGGACAAAATACCCGGGAAGAATTTCAAGATAAACAACGTCACTTAAAAAACAGTATTAAAGACCGAAAGATTTCCTATAGCTGGCATGACAGCGGCGTCAGCTTTCTGGAAGCGGTTTTTGCCAGAGGCGATCGACGGCTGGGACTGGTGCTGGAAAAAGCCCATGAAAAAGGCTGTCGCTTTGACGGCTGGGGCGAATACTTTGATCTGGAAAAATGGAGTCAAGCTTTTGCCGAAGCTGGCGTGGATCCGGATTTCTATGCTTTGCGAGACCGATCTTATGATGAAATCTTGCCCTGGGATTTTATTGACACTGGGGTCACCAAAAAATTCCTGCAGGACGAGGCCCTAAAGGCAGAGGCGGCGGTAACCACGCCGTTTTGCCCGGAAAGTTGTTCAAATTGCGGCATTATGGAATTCAAGAAAGGCTGGAAATGCAATGGTTAAGATACACTATCAATTTAAGCGATCAACACCCCTGCGTCTTTTATCCCATTTGGATCAGCAGCGACTTTTTCAGCGGGCTTTCCGGCGGGCCAATATCCCGATCGCGTATTCCCAGGGTTTTAACCCCCATCCCAAGATGTCATTTGCCTTGGCCATGTCGGTTGGCTTAACCAGTGATGGGGAGTACGGCGAGGTCATCGTCGCAGACGACATGGATGCCGAAACATTTATCAGTCGAATGAACCAGGTTCTGCCCAAGGGGCTGGAGATCGTCAGTGCCAAAATTTGCGGCGATGGGGTCGGATCGCTTTCAGCAGCGCTTTACAAAAGTATTTACCAGATAAAAATTAAAGTGCTTCCCGAAACAAATTTCGAAAAACTGGCCGAGTCGGTTCAAGCTTATCTGGCATTACCGCAGATTTTTATTCAGAAAAGAAATAAAAAAGGCAAGTTTGTCGAAAAAGATATTCGTCCATTTATTGAAGCAATCACCGTCAGTCCCGACGAAGAAAATGACAAGGTGAATGTAAATATGACGCTGGTTTATATTGACCAACAATGCGTTAAACCAGAACTTATTTTAACGAGTATCAATAATCAAAATGGCGCTGTATTTATTATTGATCCCACCATTGAGATCCATCGGGAAAAATTGCTGATTAAAGCCGATTCTTAAGGTTTGCATAAGGGTTACAAACGTTTACAAGAAAAGACTTTACATTTAAAAATAACGTGCTATAATTTAGCTAAATCAAAGATCAACTCAATCCTTTTCCAGATTGAATGATTACGGTCATTGAAAAGTAAATAAACCTTAACTGCCGATAAAATTAAAGGAAGACGCCCATCAGTTAGCGATAAAAAGCTATCCGAAAAACCGGTTGATGAACTGATTTTATCGATTGTTAACTCCTCTTATGCAAGCATTATGAATCATTACAAATCAAAGGATGATTGCATAGAATCATTGTGAGATTGATTGGCGATCGGTATTCACATTATGGAAATAACAACATCACATAAAAAATGATGTCACCATAAATACGAATAATAGATCAAAGATAATAATCCACCTGATGTGAGTTGACAATTCGCGTTCCCAAAAGGAAAACAGAGAAAACTAATTTGAATAAAAAAACGAATTATGTTCCAATCTTCAAAAAAACAACTGTGAGTAATTAAGAAGATTGATTTACAGAATGTATTTTTATTATCTGGGAGAAAAGTATGTTTAGATGAAAGACCATTCCTAAAACAGAAACACTTTCCTGAGTTAAAAAAATAAATTCCAAAAATCATGAGCGCCAATCCCTGAGTTCAGAAGAAAGACCATTCCTGGGTTTAGCAAGAGGGGTTCTCAGAATCCATAGAGTAAATTTAATAGATTACGCGGAAGACGTTTTGAAGATCAGAAGAAAAACCATCCCTGACTTTTGAAAACAAGTTTAGATTCAAAGTTACGTTTTACGAGTTAGCGGTAGACAGTGACTGGATTAAGAAGAAATACTATCCTTGCATCCAGCAATGGCATACCTGATTCAAAAACTACCAGAAAATCAACAGTCAATTCTCTAAATTTAGATGAAAAACCATTCCTGGATTTAGAAAAACCAATTCCTGGATTTAAAAAATGATTCTCCAGATTGTCTCAAAAATAACTCAAAGGTTGGCAACGTTTTGAAGAGAAAAGTCCTTAAGTTAAGTGTAATATTTACTTGGAAAAGTGAAAAAGACGATTTTTGTAAATCGAAAGGGGTGAGTCCAAAAGAAATGACATCTGAAATCGAAAGCTGAAGCCGGTTCTGCATAGTAATGTGGGATCGGCTTCAGCGTTTTTTATTTTTAGGTTTTATTTTAGATTCACCTTGTACAATTCAGCGCACGCTAGTAAAATAAAGATAATAGCAAAATATAGATAATATAAATCACGAATTTCTGAAAGTGAGGATACGGTATGAAATCATATGCATTAATTATTATGAAGCCGGATGCATTGGAATCAGAATTAGTCGAAACGATTGTTAAACGTTTTATTGATGAAGGTTTTCTGCTAGAAATGATTGGATTTAAAAAAGTAGATGAAAAGCTGATTTTAAACCATTATGCCCATGTGGTTGAAAAACTGGGCGAATCTTTTAGAAAAATGGCGATCGCAGGTTTTGTCGGAAAATCGATGATCCCAATCATTCTTAGTCAAGCAGGAGATGACGCCATCGTTAATGCCCGGGTCTTAACTGGGGCCACCGATCCAGCCAAAGCCTTACCAGGCAGCATTCGCGGTGATTATTGCACCGATTCGATGGAGAAAGCGGATCTTGAAGGACGTTGTTGTTATAATTTATTACACTGCAGCGATTCAAATGAATCCTTAATGGCTGAAATAAAACTTTGGTTTGACTCTCAAACATATGAAAACTACGCGTCTCTGATTAATCCGGTTGGTTAGGGCTATCATTAGCGTTGTATTAAACAGTATCAATTGAAAACCACGGTTGAGTAATTGCGAAATGCATAAAAGTCGAATAATGGTTGCTTTGCGTTCAGTTTCCGCAAACAATTTTGTAACGTGTAAGCGAACAGTTCCGCGAACTGTCAGCTGTACAGTGTAAAAATTCGCGAAGGCAGTCGCCAATCACAAGCTTGCTTGTAGTTGGTGACTGCCCGCGACAAAGAAGAAATTCGTGTAGCGATTTCTTCTGGTTGTTTCGTGCGAAACTGGATACAAAGCTCACGGTACTTTCGCAATTGCCTAAAAAGCCACGGTCATTGAAAGGGAAAACTAAGTCGCTAAAAAACAGTGTCCGTAAACTGTCACAGCATCAAGAAGCGATACACAGTTACGAACACTGTTTTTCTTGTAAAGTAAAGTACTTTATTTTATCTTACGGGCATGAACAGCCAACCGGGCGTCATCAAAGGTATAAATACAGGTTGACAGGGTCAGCACCTCATCGGTAGACGACAAAGCCACACCGGTGTCATATAAAGATCTGGCTTTGAGGCGATTCATATAAGCTAAAAACTCAGCATCATTTGCAAATTCTGGCTGACGATAGTCGTAATCTGCTTCGGTGATGTATACTGAAAAGATTTCCCAATCGCCAGGGTTTCCCGGCTGATCAAATTTAATGATCGGATGCTGCTTGAAATAGGACTGTTCCTGGTATTTCCACAAACTGCCAAACATCGAATCATCGGACATGTAATGACCATAGAGAATGTGATTTCGAGTCGTTCCGGCTTTACAAAGATAGTCCTGAAAAATTGCACCTTCAAATGATTCTTCATTTAAGAAATTATAGTGCAGGTAATGATCGTTGTTATCGGTTTGAACAACCGGATATTCCAATGGCGTACCATCGATTTGAACCCAACCAATTGTTTGCGGATTCATTGCTAAAAGCCCATTGAAGTCGACCCGATCACTGGTATCGATTTTATTTTCCTGCGCTACGGCAATTATTTTATTTTTATTCATATTCTGGGTAATTGTTGGATAAAAATTATAAATAACAAATCCCATAGCAAGCACAATTAATAAGACTGCAGCAACAATTTTTGTTTTTTGCATATTATTTTGCAATTTAGTTTTCCTCCTATAAAGCATTTATGCACATATTATACCCATATTATATAATAATACCCAGTAGGCAACATTAATTTTTTTATTTGTACACTATACAGAATAGCAATAAAAATTATTTTAGTTGACTTTATCAGCTGCACATGTTAATATTTATAAAGTTATGTAGCCGCACACACAAGGTTTTAAGTCGAAAGCACCTATTGTGGCGAGTCTGGTATGAGGAGGTGTAGAATCATGTATGCAATTATTAAAACAGGTGGTAAACAATACCGCGTTCAAGAAAATGATGTTATTCAAATCGAAAAAATCAATTTCACAGAAGAAGACGTAAAAGAAATTACTTTTACTGAAGTTTTAGCAGTCAACAAGGATGGCGAAATGATCATTGGTACTCCAGTGGTTGAAAATGCTGTTGTTAAAGCTGAAATTTTAGAAGTTGCCAAAGGACCTAAGGTTATTATTTACAAGTATAAATCTAAAAAAGATTATCGTAAAAAACAAGGTCATCGACAACCATTCATGAAAGTTAAAATTACCGGCATCCAAGCCTAGGACATTTTATGATTTCAGTTAAGATTCAAGGTAAGAATAATAAAGCAAATGAAATAATTGTATCTGGTCATGCCGGTTTTGCCGATCATGGCGAGGATATCGTTTGTGCTGCTGTTTCGGTTTTAACCATCAGCATCTTAAACGGTCTCACCGAAATTGTTGGTCGGAAAGATCTTGGCGAAGTGATCGAAGAAGGCTATGTCCACTTCATCATTCCCGAAATCATAGATGAATCAATGAAATTGAAAACAGATACACTCATTTCGACTTATCTCCTGGGCATCCAGGGGATCAAGGAAGCTTATGGAGATTATATCCAGTTTGAAGAAGTATATAAATAGGAGGTGAACAACATGTTAAAAATGAACCTTCAACTATTCGCCCATAAAAAAGGGGTTGGTAGTTCAAGAAATGGTCGTGACAGTGAAGCCAAACGTCTTGGAGTTAAAAGAGGAGACGGTCAATTCGTACTAGCAGGAAATATTCTTGTTCGTCAAAGAGGAACAAAAATTCACCCTGGTACTAACGTTGGAAAAGGCGGAGATGATACATTATTCGCATTAGAAGATGGTATCGTACGTTTTGAACGAAAAGGCAGAGATAAAAAACAAGTAAGTATTTATCCTCGGGAAGCCATCTAGTTTTCCAGTGACAAAATAATACATCCATAAAACCTCTTATGCTCGTTTTTACAAGATAAGAGGTTTTATTTTTTGTTGTTTGGGTAGATACCATAAAAAAAGCGAGGTAGCAATGTTTGTAGATAAAGCAGAGATAATTCTAAAGGCTGGCAACGGCGGACATGGCGGGATGAGTTTCCGCCGCGAAAAATATGTTCCCAACGGCGGTCCTGACGGCGGTAACGGAGGGCATGGCGGCAATATTGTTTTTATGGCCGACAATGGTTTTCGGACCCTGATGGAATTCAAGTATAAAAGAAAACACAAAGCGGAAAATGGCGAAAACGGCACCGGCGGTCGATCGACCGGTAAAACCGGAGAAGATCTGATTATCAAGGTACCCGTGGGAACCATTATTAAAGATAAAGAGACCGGACGGATCATCTGTGACTTATCAGAACACGGGCAAAAATACCGGGTA
The DNA here is from genome assembly GCF_963664135.1 of uncultured Acetobacterium sp. Classification (NCBI taxonomy): domain Bacteria; kingdom Bacillati; phylum Bacillota; class Clostridia; order Eubacteriales; family Eubacteriaceae; genus Acetobacterium; species uncultured Acetobacterium sp. The sequence goes on from NZ_OY760905.1 coordinate 387,999, forward strand.
GCCGAAGGCGGCCGGGGTGGTCGTGGGAATATGAATTTTGCAACAGCCACCAGACAGGCGCCTCGTTTTGCCCAGGGTGGAGTGAAGGGTCAGGAACGTACCGTTGTTCTGGAGCTCAAGCTGCTGGCCGATGTGGGTCTGATTGGATTTCCCAATGTGGGGAAATCAACCCTTTTATCGGTGATCACCAAAGCCAAACCCAAGATAGCCAATTACCATTTTACCACCATTGTCCCTAATCTGGGGGTAGTTGAATGGCGAAATTTTGATCCTTTTGTAATTGCCGATATTCCCGGTTTGATCGAAGGTGCCCATGAAGGAACCGGACTTGGTGATCAATTCCTCAGACATGTGGAACGAACCAAGCTGCTGATTCATCTTCTCGACGCCTCTGGCAGTGAAGGCCGTGAGCCATTGGATGATTTTAAAAAGATCAATTATGAATTGGAAAAATACAACGAAAAACTGGCGAAGCGCGTCCAAATTGTCGCCTTAAATAAGGTTGACCTGCTTTCTGAACCAGAAGAAACGGATGAATTAAAAGCTGAATTGGAAAAATTGGGCTATGAAGTCTTTGTTATTTCTGCAGTCACCGGTCAAGGGCTCAACGAGCTGTTAAGCCGGACGATTCAATTGCTGGATGAAATTGGCGAAGTTGAACCAATTTTTGACTTTGAACCGGAAGCCGAGATTATCTTCACGCCGGACTTCAAAGAAAAACAATTCACGGTTGAAAAATTTGATCACTTATTTGTGGTTAAGGGTGCATTCTTGGAGCGTTTAATTACTTCGGTCAACTTTGAAGATTTGGATTCCATTGGTTTCTTCCAACGAGTCCTGAAAGATAAAGGCGTCTTTGATGAGTTAGAAAAAATGGGGATCCAGGACGAAGATGTGGTTCAACTGGAAGAGATCGAATTTGAGTATTTTAAATAGATTTCCCGCTTTATTATGTGTTATAATAGCGTCGTAGAAAGTAGAGAAAAAATGTTAACGAGTAAACAAAGAAGTTATTTAAGAAAGCTTGCCATGGATATTCCCGATATCATTTTCATTGGCAAAGAAGGCATCACCCCGCAAGTCATTGTTCAGACCAGGGACGCCATTATTGCCCGGGAACTGATCAAGGGAAAGGTTCAGAATAATTCTCTGGAAGATGTCAATAATGTGGCAAGAGAATTAGCAGCCGCCACAAAATCGGACATTGTCTGTACCATTGGTAATAAATTTATCCTTTATAAAAAGAATTTATTAAAAACTAAAATCGAGGTACCGACAAAAAATCAAAAGCCCATCAAACGAATTAAGAAAAAAGCATTAAGTCCATCACGAAAATTCACTAATTCATAATAAGCAAAGGTTTGAGATGAAGAAAAAAATCGGTCTTCTGGGAGGAAGTTTTAATCCCATCCATACGGGTCATCTGCTGCTGGCAGAATCAGCTCGGGATCAATATGAATTGGATAAGGTATTGTTTATTCCCACCGGGAATAACCCATTTAAATTGTCTCAGGACGAAATTACCCGAAAACACCGGCTTAAAATGGTGGAACTGGCCATCGCCAGCAATGACAGTTTTGAAATATTAACGCACGAGATCGATCAAAATGGCATCACCTATACCATTGATACCATCAATATCATTAAAGAAATTTATCCGGATTGTGATTTTTATTTCATCGCCGGTGCTGATTTAATGTTTGAAATTACCTTATGGAAGGGTGCTCCAGAGTTGTTAAAGTCCGTGAAATTTATTACGACCTTCCGTCCTGGTTACAGTCATGATCGGCTGGATATGCGAATCAAAGAGTTGCAGGAAATTTACGGCGCTTCTATTTTTAAGCTGTACGCCACCGAAATGGATATTGCCTCTTCTGATATCCGGGCGCGGATAAAAAATGGCTACTCGATCCGTTATTTACTGCCGGATGCGGTGGAAGCATATATTCATGAACATCACCTTTATTTGCCAAAGGCATCAACTGAGGATAGCAATGAATTGGATTGATATTGAAGCGGATTTAAAAAAGATTTTAACCACTAAACGATTTAATCATACGATGAATGTGGTTGAAGCGGCCGATAAGCTGGCTCGCACCTTTGGGTGTGAGCCGGATCAGGCCAGGTTGGCGGCGCTGCTGCACGATTGTGCAAAGAATCTATCAGATGAACAGCAGCTTGACTTTGCCCAAAAGTATCAGATTAAGATTGATCGGGTCTGCCAGAATGATCCCCAATTGCTTCACGGCCCTGTCGGTGCTGTTCTTGCTGGGGAGCGTTATGGCGTTGAAGACGCAGCCATTCAAAGTGCCGTTTGTTATCACACGACCGGGTGTGAAAAAATGAGCAAACTTGATCAGATTATTTATCTGGCCGATTATATTGAAAAGGGTCGTTCTTTTCCTGGCGTTGACCGCATTCGGCAAATGGCTGAAACCAATTTGGATGAGGCAACCATTATGGCTTTAACCAACAGCATCTGTCACGTGGCTCAAACCGGTGCCCTAATTCACAAACGGACCATCGATGCGCGAAATGATTTAATTATCAAAACGAGAAATTTAAAATAGAAAAGAAAAAAATAAAAGAAAATTTAAAAAGAAAGTGAGTGATTTTTATTAATCCTGAAGAATTTGCACAAAAAATAAAAGGGTGGATTGAAGACAAAAACGGAGATGATATTGAAGTCATCAATGTAACCGAAATGACCTCCATCGCCAACTATTTTGTCATCGCCAGTGGTAACTCAGAACGACAAGTTAAAGCCATTGCCGACAATATCGAGTATGAAGCTCAAAAACTGGAGATCTTTCCAAAGGGCATCGAGGGCCAACGAGAAGGTCGCTGGATTTTATTAGATTACTACGACGTGATTGTCCATGTTTTCCATGCTGAAGAGCGTGAGTTTTACAGCCTCGAAAAACTTTGGAAAGACAGCGCCGTCAGTCGATAGACTGGGATGTCCTGCCAATCGGGTCGATCGCAACTTGTTTATGTCTCGAAGGCGAAATTTAGCAGAGATATCGTTTAGAGTTGAACAACACCCTTCGGGGTAGTAATCGAATTACTGAACAAATCAAATGGTGGCACTTCTTGATCCTTCGGGACGGGAAAATCCACCTTTTTAAATGTCAAGATTAATTTTATCCAGGAAAGCAGATTAGCGTCCATAAACAAAAAATAATTTCAAAATATTTAATTTTATTAACAGAAAATTAGAAAGAGGTAACTATGAAGATAGGAATCGTTGGCTTACCCAACGTTGGGAAAAGCACCATATTCAATGCCTTAACCAAGGCCGGGGCAGAATCTGCCAATTATCCATTTTGCACCATTGACCCAAATATCGGGGTCGTAACCGTACCCGATCCCCGGTTGGCGGTTTTGGAAAAAATGTACAATTCAAAAAAGGTGATTCCCACCACCATCGAATTTGTGGATATTGCCGGCCTGGTGCGCGGTGCCAGCAAAGGGGAAGGACTTGGCAATAAGTTTCTTTCTCATATTCGTGAGGTCGATGCCATTGTCCATGTTGTCCGTTGTTTTGAAGATGACAACGTCGTGCACGTGGAAGGAAAAATCGACCCCATCGATGATCTGGAAACCATTAACCTGGAGCTGATTTTCGCTGACATTGAAATGCTGGACCGACGGATCGAAAAGAACAAGAAACTGGCCAAAACCAATCCCCAGGAAAAAGCCAATATCGACGTAGCCATGCGGCTGCGGGAAATTCTTGAAGGCGGCAAAATGCCCAATGATGACGATTTTTCGGCGGATGAGTGGGAGTTTATTCAAACCATTCAACTGATCTCGATTAAACCGGTACTTTATATCGCCAACGTTTCTGAAGATGATCTCCATGAGGATAATGAAATGGTAACCCGATTAAAGGCGACTGTTTTAGAAAACCATTCTGGTAATCATAAGGATATTATCAAAATATCCGCTAAAATAGAGGAAGAAATCGCTCAATTTGACGACGATGAAAAAGCGGAATTCTTATCGGATATGGGTTTGGCAGAATCTGGGCTAGATCAGGTCATTCGCTCGGGCTATAAGCTCTTGGGCCTGATTACTTTTTTAACCGCTGGTCCCCAGGAAATCCGCGCTTGGACGGTCACCGAAGGTACGAAAGCGCCCCAGGCCGCGGGCAAGATCCATAGCGATATTGAACGTGGTTTTATTCGGGCGGAAATTACCAGTTTCGAACAGCTGATTGAGGCCGGTTCGGAAGTCAAAGCTAAGGAAAGCGGTGTTACCCGGGTTGAAGGAAAAGACTATGTCATGAAAGATGGCGATGTTACTTTTTTCCGGTTTAATGTATAGTTAGTAGCTTCATATCTTAACTGATGTGAGCTTTTATTAATATACCCTTGCCTGAATACCCAATCACCTGGAGGTTACTGTGAAAGATCTTGTTTTAGTCGCTATTAATGCAAAATACATCCATACCAATCTGGCCGTGCGTTCATTACAGGCGCAACTGCCAAATTTTGATGTCGAAATTCTGGAGATGTCGATCAATGATCCCCTACATCGGATTGTCAAGCTGCTCCTGGATCAGGATACCAAACGGATCGGATTCTCCTGCTATATCTGGAATATGGAGATTGTTCTGAAGCTGGCTGAAGTCATTAAAAAAGCGAAACCTCAGGTGCAAATTATTTTTGGCGGTCCGGAGGTCAGTTTTGACGGGGCGATACTGTTAGCGACCCACGCCTTTTGTGATCTGATTCTTCAGGGCGAAGGGGAAGGCAAACTACAGGCACTGCTTAAAAATGATGATAATCTGGATGGATTTAGGAACATTCCTGGGCTTTGTTATCGCAGCCGATCGGGTGAAATCATCGAAAATCCTGATGCACCACCGGTTCCATTAAACCAATTCGTTTTTCCGTATTTAAACTCGGATGTGGACAGCCTCAAGCATAAGATCATTTATTATGAAACCATGCGAGGCTGCCCATTTTCCTGCTCCTATTGTCTTTCTTCAGCTAAACAGGGGCTGAATCTATTAGGTCTTGACCGGGTTTTTAGCGAACTGGATTTCTTTATTAAGGCGGGGGTTAAACAAGTCAAGCTCGTCGACCGGACTTTCAACTGCAACCTGAGCCGAGCCAAAGAAATCTTTAAATATCTGATTACACAAGGCGGCGAGACCAATTTTCACTTTGAAATGACCGGCGACCTGATCGATGAAGAAATGATTGACCTGCTTAAGACGGCACCGCCGGGACTGATTCAATTTGAAATTGGCGTCCAAAGTACCGCACCGACAACACTTTCGGCGATCGGCCGAAAAATCAGTGTCAGCAGAACCGAAGAGCATGTCAAAAAACTGTTGGATCAACAAAACATTCATATTCATCTGGATCTGATTGCTGGTTTGCCCTATGAAAGCTATGCGGTTTTCAAAGAATCCTTTAATCAGGTGATTGCCCTTAATCCCGATATGTTACAACTGGGCTTTCTCAAATGTTTAAAAGGCACCCGTATTCGCGAAGAGTCGGAAATGCATCACTATAATTATGCCAGTTTTCCGCCTTATGAAATTATTTCGAATCAGTATATTGGTGCGGTGGAACTGTATCAGTTACGTCAAATTGAAGTGTTGGTGGATCGTTACTTTAACAGTGGCGCTTTCAAACAGAGCTTGGCTTTTATTTTTGCTTCCCAGATTTATAGCACTCCTTTTGACTTTTTTGAAGTGTTTTCGTTTTATTGGGATAGTCATGGTTATTATGATGTGGGCAAATCAAAGGAGCAGCTCTTTGGCATCCTTCATGGATTTTTAAATGATCATCAAAAAAAATCACAGATTGGCGAATGGCTTAAGTTTGATTGGCTCACCCAAGGCAATCTCAGATTGCCAACTGGGATGATTGATGCCAGTCCCGATAAAGAATGGATTTTTGAGTTTTTGAAAGACCCTCAGAACATTGAAACTTACCTCGATGACTTTATTAATCTTGCTCCGAAAAAAATCTATACCCAGGTCAAATTTCAATATTTTTCGGCTGCGTTTATTAATCAGCTTTCCGGACACGCTTTGTCAACAAAAGTTGAACCATGGCTAATGGTTTTTTCTGAGGCAGGCTATCATATTATAAATAAATAATTATCGATTGTTCAATATTAAATTAAATTTATGAAAAAGTATTGATTCTTGGTTAGATAAAGGTTATACTGAAAAGCAATAAAAATAAAAAAATTGATGTTGATAAGGACGAGTAAGTTATCCATATGTTTCAGAGAGTAAGCAACCTGGCTGTAATTGCTTATACTGCAGATAATTGAAAACCACCTTGGAGTCGAAACCTGAAGTGAGACTAAGAAATACTGCGATTGCACATTTCTTTTAGTAGGGTTTTACGGAGCTGACCGTTATTCAGAACTTAAGTGGATTCACATACGTGAATCAAATTGGGTGGAACCGCGTTGATACGTCCCTTTGTTTGACAAAGGGGCTTTTTTGTTTTTAAAATAAAAATGTTTTTAAGAAGTAGGGCGCAAGAGATTACGGCACTTTCACAATTAAAGACAAAAATAAAGGAGAAAATTATGATTACTATTACGTTAAAAGACGGATCCATAAAGACTTATGAACCCGGAATCACTGTTCTTGAAGTTGCCACAGATATCAGCCCGGGTTTAGCCAAGAATACCATGGCAGGGGAACTCAATGGCGAGGTTGTGGATGTCCGCCAAGCGATTAATGAAGATGCTACCCTCAATCTTTTAAAATTTGAAGATGAAGGCGGTAAGCATGCCTTCTGGCATACTGGTTCCCATCTGCTTGCCCAGGCGGTCAAACGGCTTTATCCTCAAGCCAAACTGGCCATTGGTCCGGCAATCGACAATGGTTTTTACTATGATATCGATGTGGATGTGATTATCACTCCTGAAATTATGGAAAAAATCGAGAAAGAAATGGCCAAAATTGTTAAAGAAGGCTTGGAAATCAATCGTTATGAGTTAAGCCGCAACGAGGCGCTGGCCAAAGTGAATGCCGAAGGCGAAATTTACAAAGCTGAGCTGATCGAAAACCTGCCGGAAGATGCCATCATCAGCTTTTATTCCCAGGGTGAGTTCTCCGATCTTTGTGCCGGCCCTCATATTCAAAACCTCAGTGGCATTAAAGCGATTAAGCTTTTAAGTCTCGCCGGTGCCTATTGGCGGGGTGATGAAAAAAATAAGATGCTGCAACGTATTTATGGGATTACTTTTCCTAAAAAAAGCGAATTGGAAGCCTATTTAACGCGTTTGGAAGAAGCAAAAAAACGGGATCACCGTAAGTTAGGTAAAGAACTGGATCTTTTCTCAATCCAGGAAGAAGGCCCGGGTTTTCCATTCTTCCATCCTAAAGGGATGATTATTCGAAATGAACTGGAAAATTTCTGGCGACAGATCCATCAACTCCGGGGATACCAGGAAATCAAAACGCCAATTATTCTAAATGCTGAGCTGTGGAAACGCTCCGGTCACTGGGATCATTACAAAGAAAACATGTATTTCACCGAAATTGATGAAGCTTCTTATGCCGTCAAGCCAATGAACTGCCCGGGCGGAATGCTCGTTTATAAACGTAAAGGTCACTCTTACCGGGATCTGCCGTTAAAAATGGCTGAGTTGGGTTTAGTCCATCGTCATGAGCTGCATGGTGCCCTTCATGGTCTAATGCGGGTACGTAACTTTACTCAGGATGATGCCCATATCTTTATGACCCCGGATCAAATCGAAGCCGAAGTCATCAAGGTAATTGATCTGGCCGACGAAGTTTATAAAGTATTTGGTTTTAACTACAAGGTTGAACTATCAACCAAACCGGAAAAAGCCATCGGTTCGGATGAAGTCTGGGAAATAGCTACCGATGCTTTAAGAAAAGCACTGGAGAAAAAAGAAATTGACTATCGTCTAAACCCTGGTGATGGGGCTTTCTACGGCCCTAAAATTGACTTCCATCTGGAAGACAGCCTGGGTCGTACCTGGCAATGTGGAACCATTCAGCTGGATTTCCAGATGCCGGAGCGTTTTGACCTGAACTATATTGGTTCAGACGGCGAAAAACACCGTCCCGTTATTGTTCATCGAACCATTTTAGGCAGTATCGAGCGATTCTTCGGAATCCTGATTGAACATTTTGCTGGGAAATTCCCGGTTTGGCTGGCTCCGGTACAGGTGATGATTATTCCGGTTGCGGATGCCCACCATGATTTTGCCAAAGGGATTGCCGAAGAACTGACCGCCATTGGTGTCCGGGCGTCGGTGGATGTCCGGGATGAAAAACTGGGTTACCGGATCCGGGAAGCGCAAATGCAAAAAGTTCCTTATATGCTGGTTGTTGGAGATAAAGAAGCTGAAGGCGGCGACTTGGCCCTGCGAATCCGGGATACTGGTGACGCTGGTCTGATCAGTCTGACAGACTTAAAAGAAAAACTGATCGAAAAAATTAAAACAAAGTCATTGACTCTGGAATAAACTCAGAATAAACTCATTCAAAATGAAAAAAGAATCAGATTTCTAAATACTACGAGTCGAATTTGTAATAATTGTTGACAAATTCGACTCGTATAAATATAATAAAAAACAATACAGTGATGACCAGGAACAAGTAGGAATTTGATAGTCTTTCCAGAGAACTTTCGGTTGGTGTGAGAAAGTAGGATTACGATTGCGAATACATCTTGTGAGCTGCCCACCGAACGGTTTATACCCATTAGGCTGAGCCGGATACCAACCGTTATCTTGGTTAAGTAACTGATGTTACTTACAGAGCGTGATGTTAAACATCAAAGGCAAGGTGGTACCGCGAATTTATTTTCGTCCCTGTTATACAGTGGCGATTTTTTTTTGTGTGAATGTGAAAACCGTATCAAGAAGTTTTTGATCTGTTTTATATTTCGAGCAGAACGGTTTTAAAATGCAATTCAACCTGAAAAGGTTTTATTGAATATAAATTAAAATGGAGGAAAAGAAATGAAAAAGTATGGGAAAAAATTGATGACAGTTCTTCTGATTGCTTCATTAGTTGCATTAGGAGCCGGCTGTTCAAATTCAGCAACAAAACAGGAAAGTAAAAATGCTACGATTGGTATTGTTCAGTATGTTGATCATGTTGCTTTGGATGCAGCCCGGGAAGGTTTTGTCAAAGCTTTGGCTGACAACGGCTATACCGATGGTCAAAACATTACCCTTGATGTGCAAAATGCACAAGGAGATCAAAGTAATTTATCAACCATCAGCGATCGTTTTGTCAGCAATAAGGTAGATCTGGTTCTTGCTATCGCAACGCCAGCGGCTCAGGCGATTGCTGGAAAGACAACCGAAATTCCCATTTTGGGAACGGCGATCACTGACTATGAAGCAGCTCGTCTGGTCAAATCAAACGAAGCCCCTGGTGGAAACGTCAGCGGCACCACTGACATGAACCCAATCAAAGAACAGATTGATCTTTTGGTGAAATTAGTACCAACAGCAAAAACCGTTGGAGTACTTTATACTTCCAGCGAAGATAACTCTGTTTTACAGGCAAAAATCGCCAAAGAAGCGATTGAAAAGCTGGGCATGAAATATGTAGAAGTAACCGTAACCAACTCAAATGATGTCCAACAGGCGACTCAATCCATCGTTGGCCAATGTGATGCCATCTACATTCCTACAGATAATGTCTTTGCATCAGCAATGCCTCAGGTTCAGAACATTACCTCCCAGTCAAAAACACCGGTTATCTGCGGTGAATCGGGTATGGTTGAATCGGGTGGATTGGCTACCTTGGGAATCAGCTATTCTGACCTGGGTTACCAAACTGGCTTAATGGCCGTGAAAATTCTTAAAGGCGAAGCAAAACCGGCAACCATGCCCATCGAATCAGCGACAAAATTTGAATATGCCATCAATGGCACTGTCGCTCAGGAAATTGGCTTAACCATTCCCGCTGACCTGCAACAATACGTCATTACCGCAAAATAGAAAATTTAAACAGAAGCAGATTTAAATAAAAACAATTTACTAAAAAAATTAAGCAAGCAGTAATGGACATCATTACTGCTTGCTATAATTATTATTAAAGATTAATGATCAAGATTATTAATCAACATAATCAATAGATAAGAAGTGAGGCAAAATAATGTTTGATATTATATTAGGTGCAATCTCGCTGGGTCTGCTATGGGCCATCATGACAATTGGCGTTTATATCACCTACCGAATACTCGATATCGCTGATTTAACAGTCGAAGGAAGTATTGCAATGGGAGCTGCAATCGCAGCTTTTTCAATTTTTAATGGGATGAATCCTTTTATCGCAACATGCCTGGCCTTTGTTGGCGGAATGTTAGCGGGACTGGTCACCGGAATTCTTCATACAAAATTAAAAATACCCGCCTTATTAGCCGGTATTTTAACAATGATTGCCCTTTATTCAGTTAATCTGCGAATCATGGGCAAGGCTAACCTGTCACTGCTACGAATTGATACGGTCTTTACTCCCTTGGAGAGCCTGGGATTAAGCCCAACAAATGCGGTCATGCTTTTTGGCTTTATTAGTGTGATGGCGATTGTTGGTCTTTTATACTGGTTTTTCGGAACCGAAATCGGTTGTGCCATTCGGGCTACCGGAGACAATCCGCAAATGGCCAGAGCCCAGGGCATCAACACCAATAATATGATTATCCTGGGGTTGGTCATCAGTAATGGTCTGGTTGCGCTTTCCGGCTCGCTAATCGCTCAGAGTCAGAGCTTTGCCGACATCCAAATGGGAATTGGGTCAATCGTTATTGGGCTGGCATCGGTCATCATTGGGGAAGTTATTTTTGGTACCCGAAATTTCTTCAATTGTCTGATCTCATTAGTGTTAGGCGCAATCACCTATCGAATCATCATCGCCCTGGTGTTAAAAATGGGTATGCCAGCTAATGATTTAAAATTATTTACCGCCATCACGGTAGCCATTGCCCTGTCGTTGCCGGTCTTTAAAACCTATCTCCGCCCACTCAAAAAATCATTAAGAGGAGGCGATCTATAAGTGTTAATTATAAATGAAATTGAGAAAAAATTTAATGCCGGCACCGTCAACGAAAAGGTCGCTTTAAGTAATTTTAGTCTGTCACTGGCAGAAGGTGATTTCGTCACGGTTATTGGCGGTAACGGGGCTGGTAAATCGACCTTCCTTAATTGTGTCGCTGGTGTGTTTGGCGTTGATAAAGGCTCCATACTGATTGATGGCCTGGATGTTACCAAGCTTCCGGAACATCGACGTTCGAATGTCATTGGTCGGGTATTTCAAGACCCGATGATGGGAACAGCCGGTAATATGGGGATTGAAGAAAACCTCGCCCTGGCTTATCGTCGTGGCAAGACTCGCTCATTGAGCTGGGGAATCAGTAATAAGGAACGGGAGATTTACAAAGAATATCTCAGTCATCTGGATCTGGGACTGGAAAATCGACTGCATGCCAAAGTCGGATTACTTTCGGGTGGACAGCGGCAGGCATTGACCTTACTGATGGCGACCCTGAAAAAACCAAAACTGCTATTACTGGATGAGCACACGGCCGCTTTAGATCCAAAGACGGCGGACAAGGTGCTGCAGCTTAGTGACCGTTTTGTCAAAGAAGGTAATCTGACCACCCTGATGGTAACCCATAATATGCGTCACGCCATTGAACATGGTAATCGACTGATTATGATGCATGAAGGCCGGGTTATTCTAGACATCAAGGGTGAAGAAAAACAGCAGCTGACTGTTGAAGATTTACTGAAACGATTTGGTCAGGTCAGTGGCGAAGAATTTGCCAATGACCGGGCGCTGCTTTCATAAAAAACAGCATCAAAAAAAACTGTTGACAACAAAGGTAAAAGAGCATATAATAGCTAAGTAACAAAGTAGAGGAAAACACACTTCTCACCTCATTTCTCAGGGAAATAGGTAAATATGAATGAACGCATTTTAAATTGTTCGTTAGTATTTTTTTGCAGGTGGAGTCTCTCTACCTGCAATTTTTATATATGGAGGTATATTACTATTAGCAAAGATGTTCAACACGAAATTAATAACGAGATCCGTGATCGCGAAATCCGTGTAATTGACGAAGCCGGTGAAATGTTGGGAGTCATGAGTACAAAAGATGCTCAAGCATTAGCCGATGAGAAAAATTTGGATCTAGTGAAAGTTTCACCAAACGCTAAACCGCCGGTTTGTAAGATTCTTGACTACGGAAAGTTTCGATACGAAGAAATTCAACGATTAAAAGAAGCTAAGAAAAATCAAAAAGCTGTGGTTATTAAAGAAATTCGTATGTCGGTTCGAGTTGAAGAGCATGATATTAATGTTAAAATTAAAAATTGCATCAAATTCTTGGAACAAGGTAGCCGTGTTAAAGTGGCTATTCGTTTCAGAGGCCGTGAAATGGCTTATACGGAACAGGGAAAAGAAGTATTACTTGATTTTGCAGAACGTGTTTCTGATCTCGCTGTGGTTGAAAAAGCACCGAAAATCGAAGGCAGAAATATGGTTATGTATTTAGCCCCAAAAAAAGATAAGTAAATCAATGTGTTAATTGACTATCTGTTACCGAAACTTAGATCATTACATTAAGTTTCTCAGATGTAGTTTTTTATAAAAGATACCTTGTACAGGGAGGAGGAAATAGTTATGCCAAAAATGAAAACACACCGTGGTGCTGCAAAGCGTTTTAAAATAAAGAAATCAGGTTTTATTAAGCGGACTAAAGCTGGTAAACGCCATATTCTAAACAAAAAAAGCAGTAAGAGAAAAAGAAATCTTAGAAAAGCTACTGGTTTAGCTCCAGGAGATGCTAAAGTAGTAATGAAAATGATCAAAATGGTAAAAAGATAATATTTGAAGATAGGAGGAAATAAATAATGCGAATTAAAAAGGGCGTTAACGCCAAAAAGAAACATAAAAAAGTACTTAAACTTGCAAAGGGCTTTTATGGCGCTAAAAGTAAGTTATATAGATCAGCAAATGAAGCTGTTATGCGAGCGCAGAGATCTTCATATGTTGGCCGAAAAGAAAAGAAAAGAAATTTCAGAAGATTATGGATTACCCGAATCAATGCCGGAGCCAGAATGTATGATATGAGCTATAGCAAATTCATGTTTGGTTTAAAACAGGCAGGTGTCGAAATTGACCGTAAAATCTTAGCCGATTTAGCAATGAATGACATCAATGCTTTTAAAGATTTAGTTGAAGTGTCAAAGAATAACCTCAATTAATCATGCTAAATTAACTTCTCAACATAGTAACCATGCTTGGGAAGTTTTTTTATTGTAAATTTTTGTTGCTTTTTAAAATGATAGTGTTAGAATATGTATGTTATAGAATTTTCAAATACCAAGAAGAGCAGTCTGGAGACATTATTTGAGACAAGAATTGATACAAAAAAAGAAATCAAAAATCAAAAATTTCATGAGTCAACGTTCCCCTACAGAAGTATTAGTTTTTGGATTTGCGGTTGTTATCTTATTTGGTGCTGGGCTATTAACACTTCCGATTGCAACACAGTCAGGAATTAGTGCTAATTTCGTTGATGCCTTATTCACTTCAACTTCTTGTGTTTGTGTTACAGGCTTAGTTGTCGTCGATACTGGTACCTATTGGAGTGTCTTTGGACAAGTCGTTATTATTTGTTTGATTCAAGTTGGCGGTTTGGGATTTATGTCTTTTGCGACAATGTTTTTTGTTTTAGCAGGAAAACGCATCACGATTAAGAATCGTTTATTGATACAATCATCAGTCAATATGGATTCGCTTTCGGGGATTGTAAAGTTTGCAAAGTACATTTTTTATTCAGCTTTTGCGATTGAAGCCATTGGCGCTTTCCTTCTCGGTTTTGTTTTTGTACCTGAGTTTGGATGGTATCAAGGGGTTGGTTATAGTATCTTTCATTCCATCTCGTCCTTCTGTAACGCAGGATTTGATTTAATGGGAAATTATACCAGTTTAACAAAGTATGTCGATAACTTTATTGTCAATTTTGTTGTGTGTGCTCTAATCATCTTAGGAGGACTCGGATTTGCCGTAACCAGTGATTTGATTTTTGTGCGTAAGTTCAAAAAAATGAGTGTTCATTCTAAATTTGTACTCGTCACAACCGGAATTTTACTGATCGTAGGATTTGTTTTGTTTTTTATTTTTGAATTCAATAATCCTAAAACAATGGGAAATCTTCCCATCCACGGAAAATTTTTAGCCTCAATGTTCCAGTCAGTCACACCGAGAACTGCCGGCAGCAATACCATCGATATTGCTGGCCTCACAGCACCTTCCATCTTTTTAACAATGATCCTGATGTTTGTAGGTGCTTCTCCTGGTTCGACTGGTGGTGGTGTAAAAACAACAACGATGGGCATTATTTTAATGACAGTTGTTTCTGTAATCCAAGGAAAGAAAGACGTTATTGCCTTTAAGCGAACGATTGCTGGGCCTCTTATTCGCCGTGCAATTTCGATTGTTTTCATTGCTTCAGGACTTATTATTCTGATGATTTTTGTATTACTGTGTACTGAAATTGGAGCACCTTTTGAACAAGTCATTTTTGAGGTTCTGTCCGCTTTTGGCACGGTTGGTTTATCAATGGGGTTGACCCCACACCTGACAATAGAAGGAAAATTAGCCATCAGTCTAACCATGTTTATTGGACGACTGGGACCATTGACGATTGCCTATGCGATTTCACAAAGTGAAAAACATGCCCGAGAAAATATCGGGAACTTTAAATTGCCTGAGGGTAATATTATGATTGGCTAGAGGAGGAAGAATTATTGAAAGAAAAACAGTTTGCAGTCCTGGGTTTAGGGCGTTTTGGTGAAGCTCTGGCAATTACTCTCAGTGAATTAGGTTGTAATGTTGTTGTCGTTGATAAAGATGAAGAAAAAATTCAAAATATCGCCAATTTAGTAACCTATGCTGTCCAGGCAGATGTGACTGACATTAATGCATTAAAATCGATTGGTCTTAAAAATGTTGACGCGGTGGTTGTTTCGATCACGTCTGATATTAATAGTAGTATTATGGGAATTGTTAATGCTCAGGAGTTAGGTATTAGTGAAATATATGGAAAAGCAAATACTTCGCAACACGAAAAAGTTTTGTTGAAACTTGGCGTAAAAAAAGTTTTTTCACCTGAACGTGATATGGGTGAACGGGTCGGCCATAATTTGTTTTCTGGGGATTTCATTGATATTTTAGAACTTGATACCAATCATTCCATTGTTGAAGTAGCAACTTTACATGCCTGGGAAGGAAAAACATTAGATCAGTTGGACTTACGGGTAAAATATGGCTTGAATGTTATTGCAATTCGTACCTTGGATGTCTTAAATGCTTCCCCGCTGGCAAGTGACATTGTTTATACCGGTGACAAGTTGATTGTTATGGGTGAGAACCGATCAATTAATGAAATTAATAAATTATCCCGAAAAGATCACTAGAAATGTTTCAGGAAATCATTTCTAAAAATAATGAACAACTTAAATACCTGCGGAAATTAAACCATAAGTCTTTCAGAGATCAAGAGAATTGTTTCTGTATTGAAGGAACAAAATTGTTTTTAGAAGCAGTAGCCAATCAGTTGAGCTTTCGTCAAATTTTTGTAACAAAAGACTGGCTGGAAACAAATGCGGGTTCTACCAGCGATATCTTAACTGAATTGTCTTCAAAAGATGTCACTGTAATGATCATTAAAGAATCGCTTTTCCCAGCGATTTCGACTTTACAAAAACCGGAAGGGATTATCTGTATTCTAAAAAAAATGTCCTTTCAAACAAAAGTTTTTAAAAGCTATGTTCTTTTAGAGGATGTTCAGGATCCCTATAATGTTGGGACAATTATCCGAACCGCCGATGCCGCCGGAATTGAATGTGTTGTAACATCAGCAAGAACTGCGGATATTTACAATGAAAAAGTACTTCGAGGTTCCATGGGTTCGGTCTTTCATTTGCCAATAGTTCAGACCGATTCATTGCGGGACTTTACAGTGCAATTAAAAACCAATCAGATTACCCTGATTGGGACATCTCTGAAAGGGATCTCACTATGGGATCGCGAGCCAATTACCGAGCCTTTTGCCATTATCATGGGGAATGAATCAAAGGGAATGTCGCTTGAAATGAGCGAACAATGTGATGTTTTGCTCAAAATACCGATTTTCGGTGGCGCTGAATCACTTAATGTGGGAACAGCAGCGGGCATTGTTATCTATGATATCGTAAGAGATTTTAAATAAGTCTTTTGAATATAAACAAACCAACAAAACCAAACAACTGAATATTGATCGACAATGATAGAGAAAGTAACTAATGATTAGATGCTACAGAGAAAAAATCCGCGGCTGAGAGATTTTGTAACTATATTTAGTGAAGTTCCCTCTGGAGTCTTAGCAGTGAACGTCAAGTGAATATCATTAATAATTAAGCACTGACCATTAGCCGCTAACGTTAATCCCGTTAAGATTCTGAGTGAATACAAATTAGTATTAATTTAAGGTGGTACCGCGGAATTATTTCGTCCTTTCAGAAGGACGATTTTTTTATTTTATGCTATTTTTTATTTTATTCTAAGTAGCTCATCAACGATCACTTACGATTGATATGAGCGAAAATTAGAAACTTATTTGCAATTATTTATTTAAAAAAAGGAGAAAGAAATGGAGTTACAACTCAAAGAATTAAGAGATCGCTGCCTGGCTGATCTCAATGCAGTAGATGAATTAAAAACCCTGGATAACGTCAGAATTAAATATTTAGGAAAAAAAGGGGAGTTGACCATTGCCCTTAAGGGGATGGGTAAACTTTCTAATGAAGAACGCCCCATCATTGGCAAATTGGCCAATGAAATCCGGGAAGAAATTGAGAACAATATTTCAGCCCAAAAACAAGCCCTTGAGAAAAAAGAAATTGAAGCGCAGATCAAAGAAGAAAGCATTGATGTGTCCCTGCCGGGGAAAAAACATCAGGCGGGGAATCTGCACCCATTAACCACGACCGTTAATGAATTAAAAGAAATATTTTTGGGCATGGGATTTTCAATTGCTGAAGGTCCAGAAATTGAATGGGCGAAATACAATTTTGATTATTTGAACGTACCTCAAGAACATTCGGCTCGAGATTTGCAGGACACCTTTTATTATGAGGAAGATATTGTTCTGCGAACTCAAACGTCGCCTGTACAGGTCCGGGTTATGCAGGAACAAAAACCGCCACTGCGGATTATCTCACCGGGACGGGTTTATCGCTTCGACGAAATAGATGCGACCCATTCGCCAGTTTTCCACCAAATGGAAGGACTGGTCATCGATAAGGGTATTACCATGAGTGATCTCAAAGGGACCCTGGATTTGTTTGCCAAAAAACTATTTGGGGAACAAACCAAAACAAAATTCCGCCCCCACCAATTTTACTTTACCGAACCAAGTGCTGAAATGGATGTTACCTGTTTTAAATGTGGGGGCGTCGGATGCAAAGTTTGCAGTAATACCGGTTGGATTGAAGTTTTGGGATGTGGGATGGTTCATCCGAATGTCCTGCGTTTTTGCGGCATTGATCCTGATGAATACAGTGGCTTTGCCTTTGGCATGGGCCTCGACCGGATCACGATGATCAAATATGGAATAAACGACTTGCGTTTATTGTTTGAAAATGACTTGCGTTTCTTGACGCAATTTAAATAGGAGGAATCATAAATGTTAGTTTCACTAAATTGGTTAAAAGAATATGTTGATATAAATATGCCACCCTTTGATTTTGGCGAAGCCCTGACCATGTCCGGCACCAAGGTAGAAACCTTAACCATTGTCTCGGAAAATGTCGTCAATATTTTTACTGGCAAAATCACCAAAATCGAACCCCATCCCAATGCCGATAAACTAGTCGTTTGTACAGTTGATATGGGAACTGATGAGCGGGTTATTGTAACGGCTGCCAAAAATGTTTTTGAAGGCGCAATCGTGCCGGTTGCCATTGATGGTGCGGTCATCGCCAACGGCACCAAAATCGGTACCAATGATTTTAGAGGATTACTCTCTTATGGGATGTTCTGCTCGATTGAAGAACTGGGCATGAATACCGATTTGTTTTCCAAAGAAATCATGGAAGGGATCCTCATTCTGCCAGAAAATACCTCTCTGGGAATGGACGCCCGAGAACTGCTCTGGTTAAATGACGTCATTATCGATGTTGAATTAACTGCCAACCGTTCAGATTGCCAATCGATTATTGGCATTGCCCGCGAATCGGCGGCAACCCTGGATCTTCCCATGGCTGACTATAAAACCTATACCGTCGCTGAAAATACCGATGAGATTGCTAATTATCTGTCTGTTAAAATTGAAAATCCGGCCTGTCCCCGATACGTGGCCAAGATGCTCAAAGTCAAAAATATTGAAGCATCACCACTGTGGATGCAGGTTAAACTGATCAATAGCGGCGTTCGTCCAATTAATAATATTGTTGATGTCACCAATTATGTCATGTTGGAGTTAGGCCAACCGCTGCATGCCTTTGATTATCACAGTCTTCAATCAAAAGAAATTGTGATTAAAACGACCAGCGATAAGAAAATAACCACCCTTGATAATAAAGAACGCGACATCGATGAAACGATGCTGATGATCACCAACGGGAAAGCGCCAGTGGCGATCGCCGGAGTCATGGGCGGCGAAAATTCTGAAATTACTGATAATACCAGTCTGATCGTTCTGGAATCAGCCTGTTTTAACAAAAGCAGTGTCCGTTTAACCGCTAAGCATCTTGGCTTGCGAACCGAAGCATCATCGCGATTCGAAAAGGGCGTTGATCCAGAATTGGCCGGCATTGCTGCCTTGCGGGCGACCCAGCTGTTTCTCGAAATTGGCGCTTGCGAAGTCATTGAAGGCCTTATCGATGTATATCCGAAGGCCGAGTCTTTAAAGAAAGTAACTCTGGATATCAATTGGTTTAATGCTTTTGTCGGAATATCCTTGACGATTGATGAAATTTCAAACATGTTAGCACGACTATTTTTCAAAGTTGAAAAAATCAGCAATGCCATCTTGGAAGTTGAAGTTCCCAGTTATCGTGCCGATGTCGAGCTTAAAGAAGACTTGGCCGAAGAAGTCGCCCGAATTTTTGGTTACGATAATATCCCGGGAACCATTATGGGCGGGGAAACCATGATTGGCGGAAAAACACCGGTTCAGAAATTTGAAGATCGCCTTAAAAACCTTTTAGTCGGCCAGGGGTATTATGAAACCCTGACGACCTCTTTCACCAGCGAAAAACGGCTTCATGCTTTAAATACAGAGCTCGAGGAAAATCTCATTACCCTGATTAATCCGTTAGGCGAAGAAAACAGCATCATGCGAAATACCCTGATCGGTCATCAATTAGAAGTGATTTCGCTAAACTATAATCGAAAAAATCCTTTTGGCCGTTTCTTTGAGCTATCCAATACTTATCATAAAAACAGCAAAGCAGGGGAGTTGCCCCTGGAAGAGATGATGCTGGTAATCAGCTCCTATGGCAGTGATGATTATTTTGAATTAAAAGGCATGGTCGAACTATTGCTTGATCAATCGGGCATTAAATATCCGGAGTTCATTGCCGGCGGATCAGAGATGCTCCATCCCGGTCGTAAGGCTGAAATCTTTGTGGATGGGACAAAACTAGGTGAAATCGGAGAAATTCATCCTTTGGTTGTCAAGAATTATGAATTACCAAAGCGTTGTTATGTGTGCCAAATCTCGTTTGAAAACCTTTATAATTGTGCAGCAATTGATAATAAATTTGTGGATTTACCAAAATTCCCAGCTTCAAATCGCGACCTGGCAATTTTATTAAAACACGATATCCCGGCTGCTTCAGTTGAAACAATTATTCGTAATAACAGCGGCGATATTCTTGAGAGCATTGAATTATTTGATGTTTATACTGGTACCCAAATCCCAGCTGGTTACAAAAGTTTAGCATATGCATTAAACTTCCGACATCACCAGCGAACCCTTAGCGATAATGATATCAATCCGGTGATTGATCAAATACTCAGTGAATTAAAAAGCTCTTTTGATGCGCAACTGCGGGAATAGCTTTCAGTTAAGAAGATGAATGTAAAAAGATGAGTGCTTTATGTCGGATGATGATCGGGTTACTGCAACTCAAAGGGGTAGGGCGCCAAAAAGTTAAGCGCCTGATGGACCTGCTGAGTGAGCCGGATCACTTAACCTTTAGGGAGATAATCGAATTCGGTCAAACCTTTCATATTATCTCATCACAAATTAATCGGGATGAGATTGATAAAGCCATAGATTACGCCGATAAGCTAATCCGTGGCTGTGAATGCCTAAGCATCACTACAATCACTTATTTAGATCAGGGATTTCCTGATTGTCTACGCAGTTTTAATGATCATCCCGTTTTGTTGTTTTATCAGGGCAATTTAGAAGTCCTAAACAATCCCAAACGAGCAGCTGTTGTCGGGAGTCGTAATCCATCACCATTTGGAACCGATTTTGCCTTCCAGGCTGGAAAAAGTCTGGCTGAAAATGACTTTGTGGTGATTAGCGGCCTGGCAGCAGGAGCCGATACTTCAGGACACCAGGGCTGTTTGAGTGTTGGGGGAAAAACCGTCGCTTTTTTACCATCTGGTCTTTCTCAAGTTTATCCCAATCAAAATAGAAAACTTGCTGACAAAATTTTATCTCAAAATGGCTGTCTAATTTCGGAGTACAGTCATTTTGAAACAGTTCAACCCTACAAGTTTATCGAGCGGGATCGTCTGCAAAGTGGGACCAGCCTTTTTGTGATTGTATCCAACTTCTCTCCGGGGAGCGGTACGATTCATACCCTTGGTTTTGCCGAAAAATATAAGCGTCCTGTTTATTCAATACCAATTATTTATGAAGAGTCCAAAGATGGATTTGAGGTCCTCACTAATATGAACATATCCTTTCAAATTTTAGATAACGCTGGCTTGAAACAAGTCATTGAAAATTATTAATTCATAAATCATTTGTAATTTGCGGCTTGATTACATATAATAGAATAGAAAACTAATTTTCATAGATTTTAATTTTTGTAAATTTAAAATTTTACAGATCCAAATTTTATTACCAGGAGGAAAAAAATGCCTGAACAAACGATAATGGAATTACGCATATTAGATACTGAATTTAATTTAAAGGCAAAAGGAAATGAAGAACATATCCGGCACGTCTCTGATTATGTTAACACTGAGTTGGAACGTGTCAAAGTAGCCAATCCTTTTACCAACCATATTCGAATTGCCATTCTTGGTTGTATGAATATAACCGAACGACTATTTATTGCTGAAGAAGAAATCCGAACCAGTGAAGAATCCAAAGCTAAAGAAATGGGTGAGATTAATCTCGTTAAACAGGAGCTCGATTCGACAAAAACAGTTTTAAATGAAGAAAAAGCTAAGTATGAAACGCTAGCTGAAGAAAAAGAATTATTACAAAAAGAGTTGGATGAAAAAAATGATTTGCTTTCCCAGTATCGTGAACATTTAAGACAAAGTAAGCTCGAAAGCGAAACAACGCGCAAAACAATTTTAGATTTGCAAAATCAGCTTTTTGAAAGCCAGATCGAATTGGTAAAAGCAAATAAGAATCATATGGAAAAAGATATTTTCAAAAATATTGAAGATAAAATGAAAATCGATTAAACTGAAAGCAATAAAAAAAACAAAAAAAAGATGTGTTCAACATCTTTTTTTTGTTTTAAAATTTACGAATTAATCCGGTTACTTTACCAAGGATTTTAAGCTCTTCTGCTTCACAGAAAATCGGATCCATGGTCTGATTTTCGGGTTGAAGTCTGATTTTGTTGTCTTCAAAAAAAATCCGTTTTACGGTCGCTTCATTATTTTCAAGTAATAAAGCCACGACAATTTCATTATTTCGGGCGGTCTCCTGTTTTTTGACGACGATTTTATCTCCATCCAAAATTCCGGCATCAATCATACTGGTGCCTTTAACTTCAAGAATAAATGAGGGATCATTGCCAATAAAATCCAGCGGCAAGGGGAAAATATCAGTAATGTTCTCCAGCGCTAAAATCGGAGCGCCCGCGGTAACACAACCTAATATGGGCAGGGAGATAATCGTCTTTTCATCAAAATAATTAGAAATACTTTCATTAGGATCATGTCGAACCACTTCAATTGCCCGGGTTTTTGTTGAGTCACGTTTAATATAGCCCAGTTCTTCTAATTTTTTGAGGTAACCGTGAGCGGTGGAAGTCGACTTCAAATTAACAGCAGCGCATATTTCACGTACTGATGGGGGATAACGTTTATCTCTCATTTGTGTTTCAATAAATTTTAATATCGCATATTGTCTGCTATTTAAATCCTCATACATTGAAATTCCTCCAAATTTTTATAGCTTATTATAGCACATCTATCTCAAAAAAACAAACGTAAGTTCTTTTTTGTTAATCATCATCGCTTTCAAACTGGGCCAGTGGATTTTGATTTAAGGTATCGCGCATGGTTTCTTCATTAATATGCGTATATATTTGCGTTGTTGAAACATTTTGATGCCCGAGAATTTCCTGAACGGACCTCAGATCTGCGTTGCCATAGCGGAACATTAAAGTTGCGGCCGTATGTCTGAGTTTATGAACGCTTATTTCATCGGTGTTGAGACCACAGCTGGCTAAGTGCTTCTTTACCAGGTGCTGAACCGCCCGATTGCTGATGGGGGTATTTTGCTGACTAAGAAACAGATAAGGAGAGTCCGACTCGGGACGAACCAGCAGATAACGATTGATGGCTTTTAAACAGGCGTGGTTTAAAAAAACCGTCCGTTCCTTGTTTCCTTTGCCAATAATCCGCAAGGCATCATTTTTGATATCTGAAATTTTAATTTGCGTCAGTTCGGAAAGTCGCATTCCGCAATTCAAAAATAGGGTAACAATCGCGAAGTCCCGTTCTTTATGGCGACCGGTGATGCCTTTTAAAAGATCCACTGCCTCATCCCATTCCAAATAACGGGCGTGACGGGCCGGCAACTTGGGCATTTCCAATTCAGTCACTGGATTAGGAAGAAAATACTTTTGTTTATTACATAGATAATTAAAAAAAGATCGTAGGGAAGAAACCTTCCGACTGCGGGCAGCGTCAGCATTATGCCGTTCCTTACTTGAATAGGAAAGAAACGCATAAAGGATTCCTAAATTGACAGACTTGAGATCTGCAAGAGAAACATCATCGATGGGAATCGCATCAAAATCCAGAGACTGGGGAACCATCGCAAAATAACGTTTAATAAATCGGAAAAAGATGATCAGATCATAGCGATAAGCCTGAGCTGATTTTTCAGAATAGCCTTTAATCGTTAAAACATAGTTTAGAAATTCATCGATGATCATGTTGTTTGGAATAACCTTTTCGGCAAGATTGTTTACGGTTGTCATGGGATCCTCCTAAATAATTAAAGTACAAATAATTTAAGCATTGGAAAAAGAAAAGTAAAATAGGATTAGTGATTGATCAAGCAATAGTGCGATGGAAAGCTGTTTAGATCGGCTTTATTATAGCTTGTACAGATTATAGCACATTTTGGTCATTTTGTCACGAAACTTACATTTCGCGACAAAACATTTTTAGCTGTTTCTGAAATTATAACGATAAAAAGTAGCGAAAATTCTTACAGATACTCTGCACGGAATTTTCGCTACTTTGATTATGATATTTATTATTTTGAGTTCTTATCTTACTCAGATCGTTCTCTGATAAAAAAGCGAATCGGTGTTCCAAAGAAATCAAAGGTTTCCCGGAGCTTGTTTTCCAGATAGCGCTGATATGAAAAATGGACTAATGTCATATCATTGACAAACACCACAAATGTTGGCGGATTAATGGCCACCTGTGATGCATAATATAGTTTTAATCGTCGGCCATGTTTAGATGGCGGCTGTTTCATCATGACAAATTCAGCTAATGCTTCATTAACTTTACCAGTGGTAATTCGTTTCGCACTTTGCGCTTTTACATATTCAATGGTTTCAAATATTTTACCGAGTCGTTGTCCGGTTTTAGCGGAGATGAAAATGATCGGGGCATAATCCATGAACGAAAGTGCGTCCCGAATATCCCCTTCCATTTTTTTCATGGTTTTATTGTCTTTTTCCACGGCGTCCCATTTGTTGACAATGATAATCGATGGCTTGGATCGATTATGGGCAATCCCCGCAATCTTGGCATCCTGTTCGGTGACGCCCTGGGATCCATCAATCAGCACCAGCACCACCTGGCTTCGCTCAACAGCGGCGATTGCTCGGATAATACTGTATCGTTCAATATCTTCGTAGATTTTTTTCTTGCGTCTTAATCCGGCGGTATCGATTAAAACATAGTCTTCCCCATCATATCTGACACTGGTATCGACGGCATCCCGGGTGGTTCCGGGGATATCGCTGACAATCAGACGATCTTCGCCCAGTACCTTGTTAATCAGGGTGGACTTCCCGACATTTGGTTTCCCGATGACAGCAACTCTTAAGCGCTCATCTTCGGTTTCTTCTTCATCATAATAACGCTTAACATGGTTAATAATCTCATCCAGAAAATCGCCTAAACCCAGTCCCTGCTCAGCAGAGATTGGCAGTGGTTCGCCGATTCCCAGATTATAGAATTCAAAGGCGTTATTTTCCAGGCTTAGGCTGTCAACCTTATTGACCGCCAGCAAAACATCTTTATCATGCTTACGGATCATATTGGCGACTTCCAGATCTGAAGCAGTCATCCCTTCCCGACCGTCAACCATCAGGACAATCAGATCAGCCATATCAATGGCGATTTCAGCTTGGATCCGCATTTGCAGTAAGATATCATCCTTGGTATGGGGTTCAATCCCACCGGTATCGATCAGGGTAAAATGGTGATTTTGCCATTCGGCATCAGCAATGATCCGATCTCTGGTCACTCCAGGGGTATCTTCAACAATGGCAATTCGTTCTCCAACTAATTTATTAAACAGGGTCGACTTTCCCACATTCGGGCGGCCAACCACTGCTACGATAGGCTTTGGCATTAATTTTTCCTCACTTAATTTTTAATCATAATTTATTTGTAGTATTTGTTTTCATTAATGGATTTGCATGAATGTATTTTATTAAATCGTATTTACATTTAATAGTGCATGAATCAGGTCTTCTCCCAAAACAGGAACGCCCTGAATAGTTACACCCAGTGCTTCACTTAGTGTTTCCAGAGTCCAGTCATCCAGCAGCGTGTGGGTTCCGCTGCGCAAAGCATTTTCTGGAACAATCAGTAAGTCTCTGGGAGTCTCAGCAAGTATCGGTTTGATTTGCTCAACAATGTCAGTACCAGTCAGCAGTCCAGATACCGTAATGGCTTTACCAAAGAAATGATTGGTCACCGGGAATACTTCTAAATCCAGTTGGGGCAATGTTTTTTTGATATCGGCAACCAGGCTGCAGATATAATCAAATGCGGCATTTCCGGTGATAATCCCAATTCTTGTTTGGGTTGCACCAGGCCGAATCAATTCATGCTCTGCTTTTTTTAGCTGATGCAATGAATCATGGATTGAGGCTTTAAAATCGGCCATCATCCCTACCCCGTTTTCAATCTGGGGAAAACCGTTATAATAATCAATTTCCGGGATTAGTTGCTTGGCCAGTAAATAAAATTCATCGCTGGGATAGACAAAGCCGTCGCCGTGTTTTTTTTCCATTGCATCATGAACCGAGTTAATCAGTTCAAGGGTTTTTAAGGCATCTTCCCGGGTAAACGATCGTAAGGTTTCCAAACCCTGCCGGTGATTGGAAAGACCCACGGGAACAACTGATACCGATTGAAGGATCGGATAGAATGCGGTTAAATCATTAAGGGTCTTTTCAAGCTCAGCCCCATCATTAAAATCGGGAACCAAAACGATCTGCCCATTCATTTGAATGCCATTGTCCCGAAAAGCTTCCAGATACGACATCACATCCCCGGCAAAACGGTTTTTAAGCATCTTTTTCCGCAGCTCGGGATTGGTAGTATGAATCGACAAATTCATCGGCATAATCCGGTAGCGAATAATTCGCTTTAACTCCGCTTCGGTAAGATTCGTCATGGTGATGTAATTGCCCGTAAGAAAGGACAACCGCTCATCGTCATCTTTTACATACAAGCTCTCCCGCATTCCGGTTGGGAGCTGGTCGATGAAGCAGAAGATGCAGTTGTTTTTACAGGTTTTTGTGCCAATCATTGCTTCGGGAAACTCAACCCCTAAATCGTCTTCAAATTCTTTTTCGATGTCCAGTTCCCATATTTCGCCATCCGGCTTTTCAATTTCAACCACTAGGGTGTCATCCGCGATCAGATAGCGATAATCCAGCACGTCTGTTACGGGCATCCCATTTATTGATAGCAGAACATCGCCTGCCTCGACTTCCATTTCATAGAGTATGCTATCATCCTGCACACCGTTTATAATAAATTTTTTCAACACATCTCTCTTGATTCTTTACAATTTAAAAACTGCCATGCAAAACCAGCCGGCAGTTCTTCTACTCTATTATATAATATTTTTCAAGAAAAAAAAACCTATTTAAGAATTTTTCACAATTAAATCTTATTTAAGGAATCATCAATCATTTATGCCATAAAAAATCCATCATTTCCGTTAATCATTTCCTGTCAATCGTCGATTATTTTCCAATCGGACAGGCCACCACACATAAACCGCAGACAACGCCCCGACCGATATGGTGATACGCCTCTTTCATATGCAAACTGCAGGAAAAAGCATCATAAAGCTCATTTCGGGGCAGGCCAAACTCCCAAAGCCGTCCTTCAATGGCCATCGCCGGGCAGGCGGTAACACAGTTGCGGCAGGCGCCACAGCCGCTCGCTGTTATTGGTATCCCGACTTTTATCGGTGCATTGGTTAAGACCGTTCCCAACCGGATTCGAGGGCCATAGCTTTTATGGATAAATAAGGCACTCCGTCCAATCCAACCAAGACCCGATAAAACCGCCCCGGTTTTATGTTGAAAGGCCCCGGTAAAGCTGTCTTCGGGATCTGTTACTGATTGCGAGGCCGGAATCGCGACGCTGGGATAACCCTGTGCTTCTAAAAACAGAAGAATCCTCAGGCTGATATCATCGATCAGCCGGTTAACACTGCGATAATGGCTGAAATACGTTTGGGTCGGTTCCGTATCAATTTGGTTTAAAATACCGTCTGAAAGTTTAATGACGATGGTAATGCCATTGGTGTACCCCATCCGTTTTGACGACGGCAATACCGATAAATCGGCAAAACCAATTTCGGTCGCACCCAGTGATTGGGCCAGTTTTTGAATCGCAGCGTTAGCGTAATTTTCATAGTTTGGTTGCATGTCATTTATTTCATTTATCATTTTTTCCTCTTTTTTACATAGAAATAGGGAAATTGACCCATTGATATGTTACAATATTCATAGAAAAATAAAGGTGGTGGTATTGATGCTCTTTAATTCTGAACAGCAGGCTGAAGACAAATTAATCATACTCTATGTATTAAAAAAAATCAAAACATCCTTAACCAGGGAACAGGTTGCCCTGATCATCATAGAAAACTTACAGATTGGGTACTTTGACATTCAATTATACATCGATGATCTGATCAAAGATGAATTCCTTACCACGTTGGATTATGACGGAAAATCGGTGTTGACCTTGTCACCGATGGGTAAAGAAGCCTTGACCCTTTTTTGCGATAAAATTCCGGCTTATATTACCGATATGATTGATCTCTATCTTAAAGAAAACCGGGAAAAGATCTTCAAAGAAGTAAAAATTACCGCAAACTACCAGAAATTAGGGGAAACCGATTATCTGGTTGAATTAAAACTTCACGAGAATAATGTTGTCCTGATGGAAATATCATTAAATGCACCCACCTTAAAGCTGGCCCTGGATATCTGCAATCGCTGGAAAGAAAATACCCAGGATCTTTATTCGTCGGTGCTGAAGCTGTTGACGTAACCCGGTCTTTCGGTTTGTTCTTTATCTGCATCCATTCGTTGACGGATAGCGTGTCATAATGTTATTGGCGGCGATTCGCTCTTTTGAAAAATAGTCAATGTGATATTTAATGATGGGGATTTTCATCAGTTCAAGCTATCCTTGATAAATACCATCGATAAAGGCCTGGCGCCACTCGGACATGCGTTT
Organism: uncultured Acetobacterium sp.; assembly: GCF_963664135.1. Classification (NCBI taxonomy): domain Bacteria; kingdom Bacillati; phylum Bacillota; class Clostridia; order Eubacteriales; family Eubacteriaceae; genus Acetobacterium; species uncultured Acetobacterium sp. The sequence continues at coordinate 416,194 of NZ_OY760905.1, forward strand.
TATCAGGACACAGCCATGAAGCTGCTCTTTTTCAATCACCAGCGAGAAGACACCATTTTCGAGATGTGGTTCAAAGGGGTAGGTTCGGCATTGGATGGGACGATGGTTTCTAAGGCATCCTTCGGCCAGATGGCAATAGATAAAATAAGATTTCTTGATTTTAGGGGGCATATTATAGTGCCAATGACTGTGCAGCTCGTAATCAGTCACGACCTCACCTTGCATATACTCATATTCAAGGGGTAATAAATACATGCCCAAGCGCTTACCGTCGCCATCAAGACGGCGGCAACAATGATAACCACATAATTCACCACAATTTCCCGCAATGATCGCTTCATCCATCAATTGATAAGCTTTTTCAAAAATTGCTTGATAGTCCATTCGCATTGATTTTTTATTTTTATCTGTCACGTGTGCTCCGATCGTTTAAATTCATTCATAGAAATTTTCTTTCTGGGAGATGTTGAGGTAATTGGTGATCGTTTTTTTGTGACCCAATTTGTGTGTCATACGGGGTGATAGGTCGGATGACTCAGATCTACAAAACCTCCGTCCAATTTTGTTCATATAACAAAAGAAACGTAATTATGATCAATCTAGAAAAAGAGTTTCATATTTATACCAATTTTTTTATCAATTCCAGTACATTTCAGATTCAATGCCTTACAAATTCCTTCATAAAGCAAACACCGCAATCCGTCATAATATAGAGTTTTATTTTTCAATAATTCAATATGAAAAAAGCTTTCACTCTGTTCTTCACAATTATTACTATTACTAAAGCTCGCAAATACTGGGTATTCTTCATTGCTTTCACTAATTAAAAGTTCATCAGAAGGATAAATTTTTATAAACCATTTTATGCTTCCAAATTGTTCATTTATTCCAATAGAATACTTGATTTCTTTACATATGACATAAGTATAATCATTGAAACAATTTTCGCATACTTCTAAATAAATTGTTTTTAAATTTTCAAACCATATTTTGAGTATTTTTCTTATTTCAAATAGCTTATCTTCAGGTGACATATTAATGATTTCAGTCCACTCGTATTTCCAATGATTACGCACTTGGTCAATTTTTCGCTCTTTTAACTCCATTAAGGATAGAAATGAAACAATATATTTTTTTTCAACAAACTTCATCAAACTACTTGAAAATTGAACATTGCAATTTCGATGTTCTTGACAGTATTCAATAAATTCCGGCTTTACAAATAATTTAATTAGAGTTAATAAATCAATGTCTTTTTTTACATATATTTTATTAGCACGGCTTTTAATAATAACTTCTCTGAATTTTTTTTCATTTGACTTTAGATTCTCATTTTTTATTAAGTATTGGAAATATGACATCGTCACTTTAAACTTGTCAATTACATCCTCAATTTTTTGAAAATAAGAAATTCTATTTTCATCTTCTTCAATAACAGAATCATAACAATTTATGAAAACATAAGCCAGTTCTTCAAGAGCTTCAATGGGTAATACGAAAATATCAAAACTTTCATTAAAATAGTTTTCTAGTATTTTGACAGTCACTTCTTTGGAATATTCCATCGGTGCTTTTTTTCCGGTCATATCAAAAGTATTTAATAAATAGTTTTCCTTATAATAATATTCCTGTAAGCCATAATCTAGTTCTCCCTTAAATTGCGGATAAATTGCAAAAGCTGATGTATTTTGAGATGAAATTGTCAGCTCAGTTCCATTTTCATTGTAATGGGTTAAAGAAATGTTGTCTGACGATGAGTGTGCGATACCAAAACGCCACAAATCCTTAAACATATAGCTTTTAATAAAACCTAAATCTTTACAAAATAAATCATTAATGTATTCAAGAGCATCTTGTATTTCAATAATTTCTTGTTTTGATTTGCCAATAAATTTACGGTTTCTCTCTGAAACAATTCTATCTAATTCTAGTGTGAACTTTTTTATATCCGTAACTATATTATTATCCGTAAATGCATAAGTTACAGTTTCTTGATCTTCAAAATCCATTTGCATCAATACTTCATCAGTAAGATAAAGATAAAATATCTTTTTAGTAATAATGTCCACTATAAAGTAAATTGAAGGACTTTCAGTTACCTTAGCTTTTACATAGTAAAGAAAATTCGTCTTTAAGCGATAGATATACTTGCCTTTGTTTTTCCCTTTATTACATTTTTCAAGGTTTTCGACTTTTTTTACTTGTGCAATAAATTTTTTTTTGGGTTCCCTATTTTTATTTATCAATTCAAATGAACCATCAAAATTTGGTGTCTTATCATTTTCACTGAAAAATGTTTTTATTGTATGTGCGGATTCTAAAAAATCTGATAATATTCTAATTTCTAATGATTCTTTAAATGCATCCTCAGAATGCGTTGACATTCCTGCTTTTCCCATAATATCTCTCTTTCATAAGTTAATTTGTACAATCAACATTAGCGCAACCTAAAGATATTGATTTTGGGTTACTTTTAGCCTCAGAATATATTCATTAAACGTATTCTCAGTCCTTTTATTTTTTACCTTTAGTGCTTTTAATAATCACTCAAATAGTATCCACTAAAAATTCGGTCTATGATTGATTATTTGTAGTATCTGACTGATTTGGCTAATTTCTATATTATTCTTTATTATCTCCACTTCCTAATTATAAGCTTTTTCCACTCCACTGACTAGAGTAACTTTCACTTTTGGGACAACGCTGCTTCTTTTTATTCACTTAATACATCAGTGCCACCTGCTCCCGCAATAGCTTTAATTTGATGATAACCTAAACCTTCGGCCAAATATAGAGCTAGCCAGGGTTCCTTGTATCCGTGCAACACAGTTAACCAAACACCGTCAGAGCCGTATTACCACCAACTTAAGACAGATAAAAAAACAATGGTAAGCAGCACAGTACCTTTTATCGCTACCTCGCGTAATCCTTTTGCTTACCCTGTTTAAGACTTTCCGAAGGGATTGAAGAGGTTTGGGGTTAAAAAAATCCATTGATATATTTTATTCTTTTGATTTCTATAGCACTGAGTTTAGAAAAAAACCCTTCGACCCCTTCGAATCCTTTATTAGAGCCATTTAACCCTTTCGTAATGCCTTCGAAAAGCTTCGAAACCCCTTCGTTTTGGAGGTTTTTGTGATAACGAATTCGCCTCTTTGTATAATTCTGATCATCTTAGCACAAAATGACCAAATCTTTCAACTAAACATCGTGAAAAATCGAACTTTTTGACAGAAGATCGTTGATTTTATCAATCGTTTGATCTATTTCATTTATCTCTTTTCTAAAGCGTTTATAGCTTAATCCACTTTTGAAAAATAGCTGTTTAGCCTAGTTGCGAATCCCCGGTCATCTTATCGTTGCGGTGCCATGAGACGCTAAAAAAACCCGGAACAACACTGAAATAATTTCAGCTGTTCCGGGTTTTGGTTTATAAAACGGATATTAGGATCAGGCGGTGGGTCGTTTATTTTTTAAAATAATCCAGCCGTTCCAACACTTTTTCCATGGTTTCCTGGTATTTTTTCTGTTTGTCCCGCTCAATTTCAACCACTTTTTCCGGGGCCTTATCGGTAAACCCTTTGTTTCCCAGTTTCTGAGTCACGCGGTCAATTTCCTGCTGGAGCTTCTTTTTCTCAGCTTCAAGCCGGGCAATTTCTTTTTCCTTATCGACCAACTCGTCGAGGTTAATATAGATTTCCAGGTCTTCCACCACAGCTGAGACATAATTTTCCTGAATCTCGGCTTTGGTAATCGGTAGAATCGTTGACACCGAGGCCAGCTTCTGGAAATAGTGGAGCGAGTCCGCCATTAGTGACAGGTGCGCCTGATTATTGGAAATCAGGAATAACTGGGTCTTTTTCGAATTGGGCACATCCATTTCAGCGCGGATATTACGGATGCTACGGATCGCTTCCATTAAGAACTCGACCTGCTTTTCGTCTTCGGGAAAGACCAACGCTTCATTAAAGTGCGGCCACTGGGCCACCATAATATCGCCGGTGGTACCCGGCAGATAACCGTTGATTTCTTCGGTGATAAAGGGTGTAAAGGGGTGGAGTAACCGCAGGATCGTATCCAGAACCACTCTTAAGGTATACTGGGCTGAGACCTTGGTTTGTTCCTCATCTCCATATAAGCGGGGTTTAACCAGTTCGATGTACCAGTCGCAATATTCATTCCAGGCAAAATCATAGATTTTTGATGCAGCGATGCCCAGTTCATACTTGGTCATATTATGATTAACTTCCGCAACGATGGTATTCATCCGGGACAGAATCCATTTATCGGTATTCTCAAGATTGGCAAAAGCCTGGTCTTTTTTGTCCATAATATCATCATCCAAATTCATTAAGACAAAACGGGCGGCATTCCAGATTTTATTTAAGAAATTTCGACTGGATTCCACTTTTTCATCCTGCCAGCGAATATCGTTTCCGGCTGAATTACCCGTGATAATGGTAAAGCGCAGGGCATCGGCGCTATAGGTTTCGATCAGTTCCAGCGGGTCGATGCCGTTACCAAGGGACTTGCTCATTTTGCGGCCCTGTGAATCGCGCACCAGTCCATGAATATAGACATCTTTAAAGGGTGTTTCCCCCATCTCAAAGATTCCCATAAAAATCATTCGGGCAACCCAGAAGAAGATAATATCATAGCCCGTTACCAGTACAGTGGTGGGGTAGAATTTTTTCAAATCATCGGTATTCTCCGGCCAACCCAAAGTCGAGAACGGCCATAGTCCCGAGCTGAACCAAGTATCCAGAACATCTTCATCCTGACTGATGTTTGTGCTGCCGCATTTCAGGCAGTTTTTGGGAGCTTCTTTAGAAACCATCATCTCCCCACAATCCTCACAATAATAAGCAGGAATACGATGTCCCCACCACAATTGCCGAGAAATACACCAATCTCTGATGTTTTCCAACCAATTGTAATAGATTTTGTTAAATCGTTCCGGAATAAAATCGGTCGCGTGATTACGGACCGCATCTAATGCCGGGCCAGCCAGTGGTTCCATTTTGACAAACCATTGTTCTGAAGTCATCGTTTCAACAGTGGTTGAGCAGCGGTAACATTCGCCAACATTATGCTGATGTTCTTCAATTTTTTCCAGCAGACCTAAAGCTTCCAGATCTTTGACAACGGCTTTTCGACAGTCATAGCGATCAAGTCCAGCATATTTACCGGCCAGTTCGTTCATGGTGCCATCATCGTTAAGCACCCGGATCTGTTCCAGATTATGTCGCAGTCCCACCTCATAGTCATTGGGATCGTGGGCAGGGGTCATTTTAACAACACCGGTTCCAAAACCCATGTCGACATAGTCATCAGCCACAATTCTTATTTCTTTGTCAAGCAGTGGCAGTGTTACCGTTTTACCGATGAGATGCTGATAACGTTCATCCTCAGGATGAACAGCAACGCCGCTATCGCCCAGCATGGTTTCAGGGCGGGTGGTGGCAACCACCAGGTAGCCATCCCCCTCGGTTAGTGGGTATCGGATGTGCCATAAATTCCCCTGATGTTCGGCATATTCGACCTCGGCTTCGGATAGCGCCGTTTTACAGGTCGTACACCAGTTAATAATCCGGCTCCCCTTATAAATTAAGCCTTTTTCATAAAGGTTAACAAAAGCTTCATTAACCGCCTGGCTGCATCCTTCATCCATAGTAAACCGTTCCCGGCTCCAGTCACAGGATGCGCCCAGTTTTTTCAGCTGATCGGTAATCCGGCTTTTGTACGTCAGCGCCCAGTCCCAGGCACGTTCCAGATAGGCTACCCGGCCGATGTCCTGCTTGGTTTTGCCTTCTTCTTCCCGGAGCTTATCGACGACTTTGACTTCGGTGGCAATGCTGGCATGGTCGGTTCCCGGTAACCATAGTGCTGAATAACCATCCATCCGTTTGTATCGGGTTAAGACATCCTGGAGGGTCCCATCAAAGGCATGCCCCATATGGAGCTGCCCGGTGATATTTGGAGGAGGCATTACAATGGTAAATGGTTTGCCGTTGGGATTCACTTCCGGCTTAAAATAACCCTTTGCCTGCCAACTGGCATAGGTTTTATCTTCTACTTCTTTGGGATCATACGTTTTTGACATTTCTTTCTTCATTTTTTCACCTGCTAGATTCTTAATGGTCTTCAATTTCTTTGATTTTATAGGGATCCTGAAGCGGTTCAGGGAGTGCTTTTCTGGTTGTATAATCGGCAATTAAGCTCTTACATAGGTCAATGGTTTTGCTCATGGATCTTTTTTGAGCTTCTTCAGACATATTTTCGGACATCCGTTTGATGATATATTTATTTTCAAACAAAAAATCAACCATCGAGGTCAAATCTTTTATCTTATCAACTTTTATGGCCATTCCCCCATCAACCAGGTAATCGGCATTTTCTTCTTCCTGACCGGGATAATAAAACGGGATAATCATCGGGATATTTTTAACGATGGCTTCTGTCGTGGTTAGGCCACCCGGTTTAGAAATAATGGCGTCGGATTGGTCCATCAGTTCGGACACATTGTTGACAAAGCCGTGGATCTCCACAATTTTATCGGCCACTGCCTCTCGAGCATAGAGATTCTTGATTTCTTTCTCAATTTTAGCATTGTTGCCACAAACAACAATAATCCGAATCTTTTCTTTAACCTTCAGTAAAGACGAAAAAGCCTTTTCCATTTGTTTACTGCCCAAACTGCCGGCCATTAACAAAATGGTACCGGCCACATCAGAGATCTCTTTTCGCTCCAGATGATTGTTTTTTAAAAAGGTCTGACGGATGGGGATGCCATAAGGATAGATGATTTCTTGAGCAACGCCTTTTTCAACCATCGTTTGCTTGGTATAATCGCTGCCAACTACGTAGGCGTCAATCATCTTTTTGAGATAAAGGGTGTGGATTTTATAGTCGGTGACAATCGATAATACCGGCACATCAAAGGCACTGTGTTCCTTAAGCGTGCCCAATACATTCGTTACAAACGGGTGGGTGGTAATAATTAAATCTGGTTTTCCAGAATTAATCAGGGGCACAATATCGGGATTCATAACCTTAGTCAAAACCTGAAAAATACCCTGCTGGAAGCGATTCATATTATTGAATTGATTGTACATTTGCTCGTAAAGCTTGGGCACATTCACGACCATTTGCTGATAACCTTTGGTAATCAGCCGGTCCAGGGTGATATTCGTTTCTTTAAAGGCGTCATAGACTTCAGTCTGATATCCGGCCTCATCCAGGGACTCTTTTAAAGACTGGGCGGCTAAATTATGGCCAGCACCTGTTGAAGCTGTAAAAATAAATACTTTTGACATATTAAACCTTAATCTTCAAACTCTTTAGTAAATTTGTAGTTAACTCGCATTAGTTTTCCACCCATTACTTCTTCTTTTCTCTTTTCAACAAAATATATTCCGCCAAAAACCATTAACATCCCTGCCGCAACGGCAGAAAATCCAATAAATATTTTCTTTAACATAAGAATCCTCCATATTTAATTTCGATTTTTATCATTTGATTTTGTATCACTCAAGAAAATCGTCCCGATCTCTTCTCCGTCCAGAATATCATAGAGAACTTTGCAGTCCTCGCCAGAGGCGATAATCATGTCGATGCCGCAGTCGGTGGCGTATTTAGCAGCGCTAAGTTTGGTGATCATGCCGCCAGTGCCTAAACAGGAAGCCGAATTGCCAGCACTTTTCATAATATTTTTGTCCACCTTGCGAACCGTTCGGATCAGCCGGGCTTCATTATTGACAGCCGGATTATCGTCATAAAGGCCGTCGACGTCGGAAAGAATGATCAATAGATCGGCGTCCACCAGATCGGCTGTCATGGCCGAAAGAATGTCGTTGTCGCCAAAACACTCTTCCTGGATCTCGTCGGTGGCGATACAGTCATTTTCATTGACAATCGGGATGACTCCGCTTTCAATCAGGGCATTAAAGGTATTTTTGGCATTGTTTCGTTTAATGGTATGTTTGAAAACATCCTTGGTTAGCAGAATCTGGCCCACGGTCTGGTGATATTCGTCAAAAAATTTGTGATAGACGCGCATCAGCAGGCCCTGGCCCACCGAGGCGGCCGCCTGTTTTTCCTTAAGCGTTCTGGGGCGCTCTTTTAATTTCATCCGGTTCATGCCAGCCCCGATGGCTCCCGATGAAACCAGCACCATTTTCTTGCCGCTATTTTCAAGGTCCGTCATCACTCTGGCCAGAATTTCCAGCTTTTTAAAATCCAGGGTGCCATTGGCATGAGTCACAGACGTTGTTCCCATTTTAACTACAATCGTTGTTGCGTCTTTAATTTTTTCTCGCATTGCTAATTCTCCTAAGTGGTTGATCCAATCGGCCATTGGGTAATGAAAAACAATAAAGAATGAACCATAATTGCTGGGGGTGCAGTTTCCACAAACGATTGTGTAACGTGTATGCGAACAGGCGTTAGCCTGTCCGACGTACAGTATAACAATTGTTTCGTGAGAAACTGGATCCACAGCTCACGGCACTTCTTTAATCGCTACATCACAATGGACGCTTACATCCTAGTTAATTATTATATCAAACAATGAGAAAACATCAAAGGTTTTTTAGCTACAACCGGTGGTGGTTCCACAGTCAAGACATAATTTACAAGTACCATTACGCATCATCCGGTCGCTGCCGCAATGACTACAGGTTTCGCCATATAACACTTCACCAGAGACATCTTTATTGTACTCCTGAGGGGTATTATCCTCTGAACTCACACTTTTTACCAGATTATTCTTATTCATGACGGTGAAATTCTTTGGTTTAACCTGACAGTTCGAAAAATCACCATGTTCAATATCAATCACTTTACTGATCAAATCAGAAATCGACGAGGCAAATTTAATATAGGGATGTCGGGAAACAAACCCAGATGGTTCATATTTCTGCCCTCTAAGCATTTTTGAAATCTGATCTGGCGGGATATGGTATTGCAGCATATTTGAAATGGATTTGGATAAGGAAGCCAGCAATCCTTTGACAACCGTTCCCTCTTTGTCGGTAGAAACAAATATTTCGGCGATGCCACCATCTTCATAAAAACCAATGGTGATATAAAGCTCAATATCGCCTATTTTGGCCGCATGGGTGCGGCTGAGCCGCATTCCTTCCGGCCGCACCCGGTTAAATGCTTTTGTTGAACCTTCTTTAACAAGCGCCAGCAATTCTGCATAAGAATAATCTTCCAGCGCTTTCTCATGATCTTCGGCCATTCCTGAGCTTAATGGCTGAGAGGCTTTACAGGCGTCCCGGTAAATGGCAATCGCCTTGGTTCCCGTTCGATATGCTAATAAATGAATGTTTTCAACGTCTTCCACGGTTGCATCATTGGGCAGATTAACTGTTTTTGAAACGGACCCGCTAATCATTGGCGTAATGGCTGAAACCATTAAAACATGTCCCATTGGCGAAATCGTGTTCGCGGTATCAAAAATCGGTAAATGTTCAGGTTTAATGTGCGGCGCACCAAGTACGCCCTCATGAAGAAAATAACCCTTAGTGTCTTTTTCAAGTAAATAAGTCAGAATATCACCAATTTCTTTTTCACTGTAACCGAGATTATAAAGGGCCATTTCCATAACCGGATTGACAATCTCCATGGACCCACCACCAATTAGTTTTTTAAACACAACGTGATTGTAAAAAGGTTCCACTGATGTTGCGCCACAATCCATAGCAAATGAAATCGTCCCGGTTGGTGCAATAACCGATACTTGGGCATTCCGATAACCATATGTTTCCCCGGCTTCTTCAGCCAATTTCCAGGCGTTTTTCAATTGATTACTGACATCTTTGAAGCCCATTTTTTGAAGCAGCTTATGGTTAATTTTAATCGGTTCATAATGAAGTGCTTCATACGCATCCGTTCGCGCTCCAGCGACCCGACTGTGGTTACGGATAACGCGTTTCATATAGGGTTCATTGATTTGATATTTAGGAAATGCCCCGATTTTGCCCGCCATCAATCCCGACACATAATAAGATGTTCCGGTCATGATCCCGGTAATACCGGCGATCAGATTGCGGCTTTCGGCTGAATCATAGGGATACCCCATAGCCAGCAGCAGCGAGGCGGCATTGGCAATGCCAAGTCCAGTGGTTCGAAACAGATAACTTTTTCTGGCCACATCTTTTGTGGGAAATTGGCCGTGATAAATCGATCCCTCCAGGGCACATTGAATGAGTCCCACCAGATGGATGTATTGATCTAAATCAAAACTGTTGTCTTCCTGATTGTAAAATTTAAAAATATTAATTGACGCCAGGTTGCAGGCGGTATCATCTAAAAATGCATATTCCGAACAGGGGTTGGTGGCATTGATCCGGTTAATTTTTTCATTAATATTTCCATTTTCTCCGCCGGGGCAAGTATGCCAGGCATTAAAAATATCGTCAAATTGAATACCGGGATCGGCGCACTCCCAGGTTGCCTGATTGAGATGGTTCCACAATTCCTGTACTGGTATTTCGCGATCCACCTTGTTGTCAACCCGACCTTTTAACTTAATTTTATGATCCGGCTCGTGCTTTAAATTTAATACGGCCTGCATAAATTCAGCGTTTAAACGCGCTGAGTTATTGCTGTTTTGTCCACTAACGGTTTGATAGGCTTCGCCATCCATGGAAAGATCGTATCCCATTTTTCCCAAGGCCCGAACTTTTTGTTCTTCTTTAACCTTCCAGTTGATAAAGGTATCAATTTCTGGATGATCAATATCGACGATCACCATTTTTGCCGCTCTTCGTGTGGTGCCGCCAGATTTAATGGCTCCGGCATTGCGATCCAAGCCTTGAAGAAAGCTCATCATTCCGGATGATTGTCCCCCACTGGTCAGACCCTCATTGACACCCCGGAGACTTGAAAAATTGGTACCAACTCCAGAACCGCCCTTAAAGAGTTTTGTTTCACTAACATAGTGCTCAGAGATCGAGTGATCCCCTAGCAACCGATCCTGAATTGATAAAATGAAACAGGCACTTGCCTGGGTTCGGGTGTAACGATCTTCTGATTCCAGCACCTGTCCGGTTTTTTCATCGTAATAATATAAGTCATCCTTTGAACCGGCAATGTTATAGCTGCGCATCAGTCCGGTATTAAACCATTGGGGCGAGTTAGGAGCCCACATCTGCATTAAGAAGGCATAGACCAGCTCATCATAATAGATTTGCCACTCCTCATCAGTTTCGATGAGGCCTTCTTCTTTAAGGGCGTCCGTCCAAAAGCCGACCAGTCGGTCGGCAATTTCCCGCATGCTGTGTTCATAGCCAAAATGGTTGGGAACACCCTTTCTTCTAAAATACTTTGTTGCAATAATATTGCAGGCATTCTGAGAATAATGCTCAGGAAACTCCAGGTTTTTCATTTCATAGATGGTTTCACCAGTTTGGTAGTTTTTTAGAATAACATCGACTGTTTGCCACTGAAACAGATCATAGACGGTTTTATCGGAATTCTCTAATTGTTTTGTAAATACCCGCTTAAATAGCTGATTTAATTCGTTCAAATTTCATTTCCTCCTGATTCGTAATACCTCATCTTGCGATGTATCTTTAATTATAATCATATATATGGTGTTTCACAATGTATTTTTATGTATTTCAATCCTAGCGTCAGGACGACATCTTTGAGCAAATAAAAAAGCTCATTACAGAGCCTTTTTATTAAATAACGGTTGTGTCTAATTTTTCATTTTAACTTTTTGTCCAAGTTTACTCTCTCGTCCCTGAATGATCCGACCGATATTCTTGCGATGCTGGAACAAACTAAAGAGACATAAAACAAAGGCAAAGATAACTTCGGTAACAGTACGCCCAAAGAGCAGTGCAAAAATCGGCAGCATCGTCATCCCGACCATCGAGGTCAGGGACACCATTCGCCATATTCCTAAAACAATCATTCCAATCATAATGGCAATAATCGCGACCTGCCAATCATAGGTCAGAAAAACGCCCAGCGATGTTGCGGTACCCTTACCACCACGAAACTGTAGAAATGCTGGCCAGTTATGGCCGGCTACTACCGCAATTCCGCCGAGAACGAGAAAAATTTCATCTAAACCTAATGCATAGCGACCAATCACAATCACCAGACAACCTTTTAATGCATCCAGAACAAAAACCGGGATGGCGACATTTTTTCCCATTACCCGAAGCACATTTGTCGTGCCCGCATTGCCACTGCCATAGTTTCTGACATCTTCATTTTTTAAAAATTTTACCAGAATATATGCAAAATTCAGATTACCGACTAAATAAGCGGCTATCACAAAAACAATCCCAATAATAATAGACATTTCACTACCCCTTTAACACATTAAATTTTAGTTGTTTTGAGTTGTTCAATGAGTTTTACCAGTTTTTCCAACACCCCATCGAAATTTTCTTTGCGATGGGGATAACTACAGTCACTGCAATTTTTGATGCCTTTATCGGTATAAGTAAAGTTACCACCGCAATTCTTACCCAGTGCATATAACGGACAATAACAGAACAGACAATTAAAATCTTCTAAGTTATTAACCTGGTGACATGGAAAGTATTCACAATCCTGATGTTGAAAAAACTTGAAATTAGAACCTTCTTTTTTCATGTTTATACGGCATTCATCCCTGCATGCAGGGCTTTCATATTTAGCTCTTGGAACTGTTCTTTGACATTTTCAGAAATAATTCGATCCCAATCAATATCCGTTAAACCCATTGATTTAATAATGGATCCAAGCAGAATCACATTCATTACCTTGGAATTGCCTAATTCTTCAGCCATTTTTGTCGCCGACATCACCCGCACATTAACCTTGCTCTGTATTTCATCCAAAATATTGTCAGGATAGGTAGTTGCTCCAATAATGACAGAAAGCGGGAATATTTCGGTATCATTAACGATCATTTTTCCGGTCGGTTTCAGGTATTCGAGTGATCGGAGTCCTTCCATTTTTTCAAAGGCAACAACAATATCCGCACTGCCGATTTCGATAACCGGAGACTGTACATCATCACCATAACGGACTAATGAAGAAACGGAGCCGCCACGTTGGCTCATCCCGTGAATTTCACTCATTTTGACATCAAAGCCAGCTTCCATCAAACCAGTTGTTAACAGCTTGGCCGCCAGAATGGTTCCCTGTCCACCAACGCCAACTAATACGATATTCTTTGTTTCCATCTATCTCACCTCCACTTCAATGGCTTGTTTGGGACAGATTTGTGCGCAAACCCCACAACCAACGCAAGTCTCTTTAAGAATGCCTGATTTTTTATTGGTCAAATCAAAAGCCAATGCCGGACAACCTGATTTTAAGCATTTTTTACAGCCAATACATTTTTCCACATTGACTGTGCAAACCTTTTTAAAAGCAGTTGGGAATTCCTCGTTATCCTGGGTTGAAAACTTCTTCAGGACACATGGCCAACGGGTGATAATCACAGCTGGTCCGTCAACGTTCAATCCCCACTCAATGGCTTCTTTGACTATCTGGAGATTATTAGGATCAACCGAGATCAGGTTTTTAACGCCGCAGGCTTTAACCATCGCTTCAATATCAATCATCGGTGCTTCATCGCCTTTTAAATCATAACCGGTACCCGGGTTTTGTTGGTGACCGGTCATCCCGGTGATGCGATTGTCTAAAATAATGGTTAGCGTGTTACTCTTATTGTAGGTCACATCCATTAGGCTGGTGATTCCTGAATGGAAAAATGTTGAGTCTCCGAGGATCGAGACAACTTTTTTTGAATGATCGCCTTTAATATCAAAGGCTTTTTGCACGCCGTGGCCAGCACTGATACTTGCACCCATACAAATCATGGCGTCGGTAGCATTATACGGTGGCATCAGACCCAATGAATAACAGCCAATATCACTGAAAATCATCAAATCCTTACGTCGTCCCAATTCGTAGAATACACCACGATGGGGACATCCTGCACACAGTGCCGGCGGACGAGGTAATACCATCTCAGGATCGGGTTGAATAATCGTTGGTTCCTGGTTTAAGAGCGCTTTTCTGACACGATCAGGGGTGAGTTCACCCATGGCTGGCAGTTTATCTTTGCCAACGCAGTCAATCCCGGCTGCCTTGATTTCTTTTTCCATAATTGGGTCATTCTCTTCAAAGATATAGACTGTCTTTTTCCCTTTGGCAAATTCGGCAATTTTTTCCATTGGCAGCGGATAGCTGAATCCAATTTTTAAATAGGACACTGTCTTACCAAAAACTTCCTTAGCATATCGATAAGCCACACCCGATCCGATAATACCGATGTCAGCACCATTATCTTCAATATAATTAAAGGATGAGTTATTTGAATAAACTTCCAGACGTTTGAAATTATCTGCTAATTTAACCTGCATTCCCTTGGCAAAGGCAGGTAGCGGACAGTATTTCCGGATGTTTTTTTCATAGGGTTTATCGGCAACTTCCTGACGGTCACTGCAATCAACAATTGATTTAGAGTGACAGACTCGCGTTGTCATCCGAAACAGTACCGGCATATCATATTCTTCGCTGACAGTATAGGCTTCTTTTATCATGTCCTTGGCTTCCTGACTGTCAGACGGTTCAAACATACAGACTTTTGCATGTCGGGCGTAATTTCGATTATCCTGTTCATTTTGGGATGAATGCATGCCTGGTTCATCGGCCGTAACCAGAACGGCTCCACCGTTGACGCCCAAATAGGCCAAAGTAAACAGCGGATCGGTAGCGACGTTAACCCCCACATGTTTCATGGCACATAAACTTCTGACTCCGCCAATAGCAGCGCCGGCAGCAGCTTCCAGGGCTACCTTTTCATTGGGGGCCCATTCCGATACGATTTCCTTATAAGTAGCCACGTTTTCTAAAATCTCGGTGCTTGGTGTTCCTGGATAGGCTGTGGCAAATTTTACCCCAGCCTCCCATGCACCTCTTGCGATGGCCTCATTTCCTGTTAATAATAGCTTCATTTCTTTCTTGATGCTCCTCTCTTATTTGTTGACAATTACCCATTCGCTGGGTTAAAAATGCCCCCAGGATAATGGAATTTAATTTATTTTCATAAGAATCAGACCGGGAGGTTAAAATAATCGGTACACAGGCACCCATCACAATCCCTCCCAATTGGGCATTCCCCAAATGGGTCATTACTTTTATGATCGCATTTCCGGTTTCAATGTTTGGCATCACAATAACATCAACGTCTCCAGCAACTTCAGAGACATAGCCTTTTACTAAAGCAGCTTTTTTTGATACCAGTAAGTCCATGGCAATGGGGCCTTCGACAATCACATCATCACCAAAATATTTATCGAGCGATAATTGTTTTAATGCTGCCGCGTCGACCGTCGCCGGCATCTTTGGATTAACTTTCTCTTTGGCAGCGAGACAGCCAACTTTGATTGGTTGAATTTCCAGAAGTCTCGAAAATTCAACGGCATTGTGGATAATGCCTTTCTTCTTCTCCAGGTCGGGTTCAATGATCATGCCACCATCCGATAAAATTAAAAATTTATGATAGGATGTGATTCTAACCATCATAATACTGGACAAGAGTCGGCCGACCATTAAACCATCGGTTTTGTTGATGACCGCTTTCAAAAAAATAGAGGTGTCTACAAGACCCTTCATAATAAAGTCAGCCTGTCCCAGACGAACCAGGGCTACGGCCTTTTCACAAGCAGCAGTCATATCCGAAACATCAATGATTTCCATCTGACTGATATCGATGTTTTCACGTTCACTGAGATCAGTTATTTTTTTAGGGTTTCCAACCAGAATGACTTTTTCTAAATACAGTTTATTCGCAGTAGAAAGCGCTTTTAATAAATCGCTTTCCTCAGCTGCGGCGACAACCAGGGTTCCCTTCTTGCCACATTTTACAGATTCGCCAATATCACTAAAATTATCGAACATAATAACCTCATTTTTTTCATATGAAATATTATACACTACTTTAAACCCATAATAAAGAAGCAAATTTTGCTGTGTTTAAAATTGTTGTCGCCATCTTTTCTCGGTGACAATTATTTTCTTACTGGCTCATCACTATCCGATGTACGCATTGGCGAAAATGGCTCATCTGGGGTGCACACTAACAAATATCGGTAAATCAGAAATAACACAGCAATAGCCAAAACACCCAAGAGATTTTCTAGTGCCGTCATGTGTTCAACCACCAATTGCCTTGAAATGGCGAAGAGAAGCACTTCAACAACCGAACCGGGAGTTTGTTTTATAATCATTTTTAGAAATTCCAAACCGATAATGACATTGAATGCGGCACCTAGAAATGTGCTGAATCCTTCTAAATCGTTGGGATTATTGGCGAAATTAAATAATTGACCGATCAGAGCGACCATCGAAATAATAGCAGCACAGATAATCATAATGGCAATGATAATTTCCAGTATTTGCACAAAACTCATAAATCGAGCTTTTATTCTTTTTTTCATACAATAACTTCCCTCCACAAAAATAGTCTTCTTGATCTATTCTAGCACAGAATAGATCAAGAAGACTATGAAAATCACAGGGATTTTTATGCTGCTGATTGAACCAGCATTTTAAACAGTCTAGAAGACTATTTTCGCTCGTCCAATGGTTCATAGGCACGTCGTTCACTGACATTCATATACGCTGGTCGAATAATTTTACCAGCATTAATGAGTTCTTCCAAGCGGTGAGCACTCCAACCGGCAATTCTGGCAATTGCAAAAATAGGCGTAAAGAGCTCGAGCGGCAGTCCCAGCATGCTATAAACAAAGCCACTGTAGAAATCGACATTGGCACTGACGCCTTTGTAGATTTTTCTTTCCTCGCCAATTACTTCTGGCGCTAACCGTTCGACCATCGAATAGAGTTCAAATTCGTCGTGCAATCCCTTTTCATCGGACAAACTTTTGACAAATCCTTTAAATACATTTGCGCGGGGATCTGAAACAGAATAGATGGCATGACCCATTCCATAAATCAAACCGGCATTATCAAAAGCCCGTTTATGAAGCAGGTCAACCAGATATTGACGAACTTGCTTTTCATCGGTCCAATCGTCTAGCGTTTTCTTCATATCATCAAACATTTCCACTACTTTTATATTGGCACCGCCATGTTTTGGTCCTTTTAATGAACCCAGGGAAGCTGCGATAACAGAATATGTGTCTGTTCCTGAAGAAGAGACTACATGAGTAGTAAAGGTCGAGTTATTTCCGCCGCCATGTTCAGCATGGAGTACCAGAGCGATATCAAGAATACGTGCTTCCAGTTCCGTATACTGGCTATCTGGTCTCAGAATATATAAAATATTCTCAGCCGTTGACAGGTTTGGTTGAGGTTGATGGATAAAAAGGCTTTGGTCATCATGATAATGTTTATATGTTTGATAGCCATAAACCGCTAATAATGGAAATAAGGCAATTAATTCCAGCGATTGTCTTAAAACATTGGGGATGGTTACATCACTGGCATTATCGTCATAAGAGAACAGCGTTAAGACGCTTCTGGCCAAGGTGTTCATCATGTCTGAACTGGGTGCCTTCATAATGATGTCGCGGACAAAGCTGGTTGGCAAACTACGATAATTGCCAAGAACCTTTGTGAAACTATCCAGTTCAACCTTATTTGGCTGATCACCAAACAATAAAAGATAAACGACTTCTTCAAACCCAAAACGTTTTTCTTTAACAAAGCCATCAACAAGTTCTTGAACGTCAACACCTCGGTAAAATAGTTTTCCTTCAGTCCCAATCTTTTTGCCATTTTCAAATGTATATGCTTGTATTTCTGAGATTTCAGTCAACCCTGTTAATACACCATTTCCATCTAAATCCCGAAGACCTCGGTTGACCTGATACTTTTTATATAATTCTGGTTCAATGTAGCTATTTTTAACACATAATTCGCTATACTCTATAATTTCAGGGGTAATTTCCGAAAAAATACGATTCATCATCAATCTCCTCTATCTCACTTATTTTTCTATAATTATACATTAAAATCTGTTCCAGATAAAGTTAATTTATTATTATTTTATGCTTTTTTGAAAGACAATTTAAAATAATCCCTTTTTTTTCTTCAGTTCCAGTAAATATTAAGATTATTTTTATAATTTTGAAAGTTTTATTTTATTTCTTTCATTCTTCAATTATTTTTATATAAAACTTGCTCGAAAATTTCTTAATAAATAAAAGAACTCCAACTCATTTCATGAATTGAAGTTCTATATTATTAAATAAAAATGGCAGGGGCAGAAGGACTTGAACCCTCGGCACGTGGTTTTGGAGACCACTGCTCTACCAACTGAGCTATACCCCTACAACAGCAACTACTATATTATAATTGCTGAAGAGGCACATGTCAATATATTTATGAAATATTTTGATGTATTTTTAAACTTTTAAATCAATCTTACTTAAGTTAAGTAGTTCTTGGTTAGCTTCCAGAATTGGATTCACTTCTTCAAGAATAAAATCATCAACCTGTTGCGGCGCTCGCCCGACATATAGACTTGGATTAAGAAGAGCATCAACATCTTCAGTTTTTAAATTAAACGACCCATCTTTTAAAATTCTTTCAATTAAATCATTGGGTTTTCCTTCTACTTTAACTGTATTACCGGCTTCCATGGAAAGTACTCTGATTTTTTCGTGGAGCTCCTGGCGATCGCCTCCTCGTTTAACTCCTTCCATGATAATATTTTCAGTTACCATAAATGGCAGTTCCGCATTAATATGTTGTAGAATGACCTTTGGATAAACGACCAAGTTCTCAGAAACATTCATAGCAATCATTAAGATCGCATCGGTAGCTAAAAACCCTTCGGGGATGCTAATTCGCTTATTAGCAGAATCATCCAGAGTTCGTTCAAACCATTGAGCCGATGCCGTTAAGGCCGGATTAAGCGAATTAACAATAATATAACGTGCCAGCGAACAAATCCGTTCTGATCGCATTGGATTTCTCTTATAGGCCATCGCTGATGAACCGATTTGATTTTTTTCAAAGGGCTCTTCTACTTCTTTTAAATTTTGAAGCAGTCGCACATCAGTCGCAAATTTGGTCAGCGTTTGCGCGATGCCGCTTAATACATTTAAAACCTGGGAATCGAATTTTCTTGAATAGGTCTGTCCGCTGACGGCAAATGATTTTTTGAATCCCATTTTTTCAGCCACGAGATCATCCAGCTTTTTGACTTTTTGATGATCATTGTCAAAAAGTTCCATGAAACTGGCCTGGGTACCAGTTGTTCCCTTTACGCCAAGCAATTTAACATTACTGATAACGTGATCAAGATCAGATAAATCCATTATTAAATCCTGAATCCATAAACATGTTCGTTTGCCGATGGTGGTTAATTGGGCTGGCTGAAAGTGGGTAAAACCTAAGGTCGGCAAATCTTTATATTTGGCGGCGAAGAGGGACAGGTGATTAATCAAATTAATCACCTGTTTTCGAACATGCATTAATCCTTCCGTATAAACAATGACGTCAGTGTTATCCCCGACATAGGCACTTGTGGCGCCAAGGTGGATAATCCCCTTCGCTTTAGGGCATTGGGCTCCATAGGTATGCACATGCGCCATAACATCATGCCGTAATTCTTTTTCTTTTTGGGCGGCAAGTTCATAATCAATATTTGTGATATTTGTTCGCAGTTCTTCAATTTGTTCTTTGGTAATGTTAAGCCCCAGTTCTCGTTCAGCTTCGGCCAGTGCCACCCACAGTTTTCGCCAGGTTTGAAATTTGTTGTCGGCCGAAAAAATATGGAGAATTTCCTTGGAAGAGTAACGTTCAATTAATGGGTTTTCGTAATATGCTTTCATAATAGTTTCTGTTAATCCTTTCAAATTAAATCAAGATGGGTTTATAAATTACGGGATTCGTTAGTATCCGTTATTATTATGTGTTTGTCTCATAGGTTTTATATAAGCGCGTGATGTTACTCACATTGTTTTCAATTTCATTTATTTCCAATATGATTCCATTGATTTGAACAGCACCGGTAGCTGTGACAAACCGATTAGGTCTTTTTGTCAACATATTGTCAATAATAATTTGTTTATCAACGCCGATGACGCCGTCCAGAGGACCAGTCATACCAATATCGGTAATATAGGCCGTGCCACCTTGTAAGATCCGCTCATCTGCTGTTTGAACATGGGTGTGGGTACCGTAAACGGCCGTGGCAACGCCGTCCATAAAATAGCCAAAAGCAATTTTTTCTGAGGTGGCTTCGGCATGAAAATCGATGAGCAGCAGATCGGAAGCATTTTTAAGTTCTTCCATAATCGGCACCATGGCATTAAACGGACAGTTTAAGCTTGGCATAAAGATTTGTCCCGATAAATTAACCACGCAGATTTTTTTTGTTTCTCCATGATTCAATTCACAGGAAAAAATATCATAGCCCTTTCCAGGACAAGGTTCCGGATAGTTCAGCGGGCGAATAATCTGCGGAAAATCAGCAATTGTTTCAAGAAGTTCTTTTTGCTGCCAGACATGATTGCCCATGGTAATCACATTAATTGGCAAATTCAGCAGTTCTTTAGCATTTTTTGAAGTCAGCCCGTTTCCCCCTGAGGCATTTTCGCCATTGACGATCGTAAAGTCAATGCAATACTCAGAAATGATTTGAGACAACTCTTTTTTTAAAATCGTTCGTCCGGGTCGACCATAGACGTCACCCAGTATTAATATATTCATAGTCTGTCCTTTATCTGTATTAACAAAAACGTCGAACAAAAGTTGCTTTGCGCTTGGTTTCCACAAATAATTTCGTAACGTGTAGGCGAACAGGCGTTAGACGGTCCGGCGTACAGTGTAGAAATTCGCGAAGGTAATGAGCCAATCACAAGCTTGCTTGTAGTTGGCGACTACCCGCGACCTCGAAGAAATTCGCATTGCGATTTCTTCTGGTGTTTCGTGCGAAACCGATCATAAAGCTGACGATACGTTCGCAAACGCTAGTCTGTATTAAGAAAAATTATTAAAAAAAGGGGAGATTATCTCCCCTTAAAGACTATTTAGCATAGTCACTTGCTCTGGTTTCACGAATCAGATTAACTTTAATGTTCCCTGGATATTCCATTTCTGCTTCAATTTTCTTAGCAATATCCCGAGATAATAAAATCATCTCATCATCATCGACTTCATTTGGCTTAACCATAATTCTTACTTCACGTCCAGCTTGAATGGCATAAGATTTTTCTACCCCTTCAAACGACATGGCAATGGTTTCTAATTCCTGTAATCGTTGAATGTAGGAAACAAGTGTTTCGCGTCGCGCGCCAGGTCGTGCCGCTGAAATGGCATCTGCTGACTGAACGAGAACTGCTTCCATTGTTCGCGCTTCAACATCACCATGATGAGCTTCTACAGCATGAATGACATTCTTATTTTCCTTGTATTTCTTTAATACATTGACTCCAATTTCAACATGTGGCCCTTCGACCTCATGATCAATAGCTTTTCCAATATCGTGTAATAGTCCTGCACGTTTAGCAACTTTAATATTGCCATCCAATTCAGCTGCCATGATACCAGCTAAATGAGAGACTTCGATGGAGTGCTTTAAAACATTTTGACCATAACTGGTTCGGTATTTTAAGCGTCCAAGTAATCTGACAATCTCAGGATGCAGGCCATGAATTCCAGTATCAAAACAAGCTTGTTCCCCTACTTCTTTAATATGGTTTTCCACTTCTTTTTGTGATTTCTTGACCATCTCTTCAATTCTGGCAGGATGGATCCGACCATCAATGATCAGTTTTTCTAACGATAGTCTGGCTACTTCCCGGCGGATCGGATCAAAGCCGGAAAGAATGACTGCTTCAGGGGTGTCATCAATGATCAAGTCAATACCCGTTAATGTTTCCAATGTTCGGATATTTCGACCCTCACGACCGATAATACGGCCTTTCATTTCGTCATTTGGTAAGTTGACAACTGTAATAGTTTGTTCTGCCACATGATCAGCGGCACAACGTTGAATCGACTGAGCAATAAGCTCCTTTGCCTTTTTATCAGCAACGGCCTTTGATTCAACCTCAATTTGGCGGATCATGATTGCGGCCTCTCTTCGCGTATCCTTGCTGATATCTTCAAGCAAAATTTCTTTTGCTTCATCATATGTAAGTCCGGATATACGTTCAAGTTCCTTTACTTCTTCATCATACAAACTATCTAATTTTTCTTTTTTCTTTTCCAGCTCTTTGCCTCTTTTGGTAAGCGCTTCTTCGTTACGTTCAAGATTTGTTAATTTTTTCTCGAGATTTTCTTCTTTTGAAACAAGTCGATTTTCAAGTTTCTGAAGCTCGGCTCTACGTTCTTTGTTATCTTTCTCAAGGGATTCTTTTAATTTCAGGGATTCTTCCTTTGCATCAAATAGAATTTCCTTTTTTAAAGTTTCACCTTCTTTAACAGCATCATTCACAATTGTTGTGGCGGTTAATTCAGCATTTCTGATCTTGCCTTCGGCAATATTCTTGCGCACAAAATAACCAATAACAAAAGCGGCAATAATGCCAATGAATAAAATAATTGTTAGTATGTCTATAATTTTCACCTCCCTATAAACTGTTTGCTATATTTTTAATCTACTCATCATGATCTATATTTTATACTCTTTTGAAAATAGTGTCAAGAAAACAAAGTTCTGACTAAAGGGTTATTTTTTTTAATTCAAAAAAAGAACCTTAAAAAGGTTCTTTTTTGAATTGTTTTCTTCTTTAATTACTACTTTTAGATAATATCATCCTCGTCTATTAAGTTTTCTTCAATTTCTTCAGCATCGTCAGGCTCAGCCACAATCTTGCTCAAGGCATTTTTTTCGCGTATTTCTTTTTCAATGGCATCAGCAACCTCAGGATTTGCCATCAGATATTCTTTTGAATTGTCTCGGCCTTGACCCAATCGTTGTTCCCCATAAGAAAACCAGGATCCGGATTTATCGACAATCCCAAAATCAACCCCAACATCCAAAAGATCGCCCTCTTTGGAGATACCTTTGCCATACATAATATCAAACTCCGCTTGCTTGAACGGCGGTGCAATTTTATTTTTGACGATCTTTGCCCGAGTTCGGTTACCAACAATTTCAGTTCCCTTTTTGAGCGATTCAATTCGTCGCACATCAATTCTAACGGAAGCATAAAATTTAAGTGCTTTTCCTCCCGTGGTAGTTTCCGGGTTACCAAACATTACCCCAATTTTTTCTCTTAACTGATTAATGAAAATAGTGGTGGTGTTCGATTTTTTAATAACACCGGTTAATTTTCTCAGGGCTTGTGACATCAAGCGAGCCTGAAGACCCATATGTGAATCCCCCATTTCGCCATCAATTTCTGCTCGTGGAACCAGCGCCGCAACAGAGTCAATGACGACAACGTCAATGGCATTACTACGTACTAAGGCTTCGACAATTTCCATTGCCTGTTCACCTGTATCTGGCTGAGCGACCAAAAGATTATCAATGTCGACACCTAATGCTTTGGCATAGGTGGGATCCAAAGCATGTTCCGCATCAACAAAGGCCGCATTTCCGCCCGCTTTTTGTGCTTCTGCGATGATATGAAGGGCAATGGTCGTTTTACCAGAAGATTCAGGACCATATATTTCAACAACTCGTCCTCGGGGCACACCGCCTACCCCAAGTGCCATATCCAGACCGATTGATGAGGTTGAGATGACCTCAACGTTCAGTTTGGCAGCATCGTCACCAAGGCGCATGACAGCCCCTTTACCAAAACTTCTTTCAATGTTTTTCAGAGCCGCGTCGAGGGCCTTTTGTTTATCTGTAAATTGCTCGTTTGTTTTTATTTTTTCAGCCATTTGCAACCATCCTATTTCTTATTAGAACATTCGTTCTTGCTTTGTTTTATTATATCTATTTTATTTAGCTTTGTCAACTATGGTTTTTCTGATCAGGTGGAAGACTTTATTCGCCGTTTTTTGCTGTACTACTTTTCGCTCGCCATTGAAATGATATTTAAATACTTCAGTATCACCATCATAACAGATCCCAATAAACACCAGGCCGACTGGTTTTTCTTCACTGCCGCCATCGGGACCAGCAATTCCGGTAACAGATACATTGATTATTGCTTTTGAAATATGCTGTAAGTTTTCACACATTTCCGTAGCTGTTTCTTTACTGACTGCACCATATTTTTCTAGCGTCTCTTTTTTTACATTAAGCAGATTGATTTTTGCTTCATTTGAATAGGTCACCAGTCCGGTTCCAAAGACTTTGGAAATGCCTGGGTATTCGGTGAGCAGCGAGGCAATTAAACCACCGGTACAGGATTCGGCGGTGGCCAGGCTGATGTTTTTTTCCAACAATAATTTGCAGACCGTTTCCTGCAGGGAATCTTTTGAAAATGTAAAGATATTATCTTCAAACCGCTGCAACATGATCGCCTCATATTTATCGAGTAGCGCATTCATTTCATTTTCATCATTACCATTGGCAGTTATGCGTATCAGTACTTCCCCCATTTTTGCATAGGTGGCAATGGTTGGGTTAATTTGCGTATCGATGAGATCAAGCAGTCGATCTTCGGCTGCTGATTCGCCAATATCGGATAAGTTGTAATAACGGGAAATAACCAGCTGGTTCTGATCCTGTTTTAAAATCGGTAAGACCGCTTCCTGAAAAACCCGGGTCATTTCTCTTGGTGGTCCGGGCAGCATAATAATGATCCGGCCCTGTTCTTTCATGAGAATCCCCGGTGCCGTTCCGATGGGATTAAATAAAATTTCAGCTGTTTCCGGAATAAATGTCTGTTTGAGGTTGTTTGGTGTCATTGTAAATTCTCGATTAACAAAATATTGCATCAAATCTTCTTTTGTTTTTTCATCCTGAATCAATTTTTTATGAAAAACATCGGCAATAACTTCTTTGGTTAAATCGTCCTGAGTGGGTCCCAGCCCCCCGGTGGTGATAATCAGATCACTACGGTTAAACGCAATTTTTACCGCTTCTTCCAAACGTTTGGGGTTATCGCCAACGGTGGTATGATAACATACCCGTATTCCCAGCAGGGACAGTTCTCGTGATAAATACTGCACATTGGTATTAAGGGTATCCCCCACTAAAAGTTCAGTACCTACAGAAATCAATTCACATTTCATTTTTGTTTCCTTTCAAAGTCACTTTAAGAATAATGTCCTTATCCAGTCTGACAGTCCAGAAAATCGAAAAACGCTATTCTTCGACTGCAGAAAAACATTATTATGCTACAAGATGCTAATTACATGGATCGGAATACTTTTTTATTAAGTATAATATAGTCGATTCCCGAGTATAAGGTAAGAATGGTGGCAATATACATCATAATGGTAGCCGCCGGAATATTGATCAGTGAAAATGGCCAGTTATTAAAGAGAATCAGGATAATGGCAATCATCTGGGATATCGTTTTTGCTTTACCCCATTTGCTGGCAGCAATGATAATACCATCAGCCGCCGCTAGGGATCGTAAACCAGTGATGGCAAATTCCCTGGCAATGATGATGATGACCATCCAGGCTGGAACTGAGCCCAACTGAACAAAACAAATTAATGCTGAACAAACCAGCAGTTTATCTGCTAATGGATCCATAAATTTTCCAAAATCGGTCACCAGATTTCGACTTCGGGCAAGGTAACCATCCAGACTATCGGTTAATGAGGCAATGATAAATAAGGCCGCGGCGATTGGTTGATGGTATGGAAAATCGAGCAACAGAGCCACAATAAAGAATGGAATCATGATCATTCGGACAACAGTAATTTTATTTGGTAAATTCATTTTCAACATCTCCTATCAAATCATATTCTAAAGCATTGACTATTTTAACGGAATAAAAACTTCCGATTGTTAAAGTGACCCCTTTGCTGTCGACAAAAACAGTCCCATCGATATCAGGTGCATCGCCGTAAAAACGCCCGAAATATGAATCTTCTTCCTTACCCTCAATTAGGACATTCACAGTTTTTCCAATAAATCGCGCCTTGTTTTCTAGCGAAACGATTTGCTGGGCAATCATAATTTCATTAAAACGCTTTTCTTTAGTGTCTTCAGAAACTTGGTCTGCGAAAACGGCGGCCGGGGTATCTTCTTCCTGCGAATACTTAAACACGCCCAGATGGTCAAATTTTAACTCATTGATTCTTTCAATCAGTTCTTGATGATTGCTGGCGGTTTCACCAGGGAAACCAGTGATAATTGAGGTTCGTAACACCGCATCCGGCAGGCTCTTACGAATCAATGAAACCAGCTCTTTAACTTGTTCAAAAGACATTTTTCGGCCCATTCTCTTTAACACATTGTCATTCAGATGCTGGAGTGGGATATCAAAATATTGACAGATCGATGGGTATTGTTTAACAACAGCAAGTAATTTTTCGGTGATGCCTTCTGGGTAAAGATACATCATGCGAATCCACTTAAAATCGAAATCTGTGGCGATTTTCGCTAGCAGATCCGGCAAATCATAACCTTCATCCAAGTCGTTGCCATAAGGGGCAATGTCCTGACCAATCAGGATTATCTCTTTTATACCCTTTTTTTGTAAAAATCTTAATTCATTAAATATTTCCTGACTTTTTCGACTTCGGTATCTTCCCCGGATTTTTGGTATCACACAATAGGTACAGCCATGATCACAGCCTTCGCTGATGCGCACAAAGGTTGAAACTGTCCCTGCTTTGATATGTCGTTTTACCTCAATAATATCTTTATCAATATCGCCTAAATACTGATCGCCAAATTGGTTTTGATGACTCGGCGACTGATCTTGACTGTTACCGCTGGGGCCTTCTAAACTGCTGATTAAGTCCAGAATATTGTCAAAATGTCCGACTCCTAAAAAACCATCAATTTCGGGGATCTCAGTTGCGAGTTCCTGATGATAACGCTCCGCCATACAACCGGCAACAATCAGCAGCTGACATCTGCCAGTGTTTTTGTATTCAACATACTCAAGGATATATTCAATGGACTGTTCTTTTGCTGATTGAATAAAACAACAGGTATTGACAATAATAATATCAGCTTCTTTAGGCTCTTCATTAAGATTATATTTTTTTTCTTCAATTAAACCCATCATCATTTCGGAATCGATGGTGTTTTTATCACATCCCAAAGTTGTAATATGGATATCTTTCATTTTTACCTACTCTCTCTTTTTAAACTCATCTTCTGTAACTAAAATTTGTCGGGGTTTACTGCCATTCGGTCCGGAGATGATCCCTCGTTCCTCTAAATCATCAATGATTCTGCCCGCCCGGGCGTAACCAACCTGTAATTTTCGTTGAAGCATTGATGTTGACAGTTGATTATATTCAAACGCGATATTAAGGGCATCCTCAAGCAGTACATCCCCTTCGCGAGTCTGCGGTTTTTCTTCCGGTTCCTGGGAAATAGCTTCTTCAATTGAAGCATCATATTGATGTCCGGTTCTAATTTTAACAGCTTCAATAACCGCATTGATCTCGGAATCAGATACATAAGTACATTGTACTCTTGTCGGTTTTGATTGTCCAACTGGATAATACAGCATATCGCCTTTTCCAAGAAGTTTTTCAGCCCCGCCGGTATCAAGAATTGTCCGTGAATCAGTATTGGAAGCAACCGAAAAGGCGATTCGGGAAGGAATGTTAGCTTTGATCAATCCG
This sequence comes from uncultured Acetobacterium sp., assembly GCF_963664135.1. NCBI lineage: Bacteria > Bacillati > Bacillota > Clostridia > Eubacteriales > Eubacteriaceae > Acetobacterium > uncultured Acetobacterium sp. Next base: position 443,858 of record NZ_OY760905.1, read on the forward strand.
GTAATGACATCAACCGATGGCCGCTGAGTGGCAATAATCAAATGGATACCGCAGGCTCTCGCCAATTGCGCAATTCGACAAATGGCATTCTCACATTCTTTCGGCGAGGTGATCATCAGATCAGCCAATTCGTCAATGACGATGACAATCCGCGGTAGCTTCTTCGCTCCTGATTGAGTCATATATTCATTGTAACCTTCAATATCCCGGACGCCGGCGTCTTTAAACAGCATATAACGATCGGTCATTTCTTTTAATCCCCAATTCAGCGCATAGGAAGCCTTTTTAGGATCGGTCACTACCGGAATCAGTAAATGCGGAATGGCATTATATTGATTTAACTCGACCATTTTTGGATCAATCATAATAAAACGCAACTCATCTGGCGATGACTTGAAGATCAGACTCACAATAATACTGTTGATACAAACACTCTTACCAGACCCGGTTGAACCGGCAATCAGTACATGGGGCATTTTACCGATATCGCCAATCACATTTTCTCCCGACAGTGTTTTTCCCAGGGCAAAGGTCAGCGGACTCTTGCTGTTAATGAATTGCGGTGTTTCAATTATTTCGCGGAGTCCCACAATTTCAGAAATATCATTGGGAACTTCAATCCCGACTGCTGCCTTGCCAGGAATCGGGGCTTCGATCCGAATGTCCGATGTTGCCAGGCTAAGAGCCAAATCATTTGACAGATTGACAAACTTATTGACCTTCACGCCCGGATCAAGCTGCAATTCAAAACGGGTGATGCTGGGGCCAACATTAACTTCAACAATTTTAGCTTTTACGCCGAAATTCTTTAGGGTTTCTTCGATAATTTTAGCTTTTTTTATAACATCATCTTTTTTTGATTTTTTTTTAGTCGCCGGTGGGTTTAAAAGATCGAGGCTCGGAAAAACATATTCTTCAGTTTCTGCTTCGAAGTTCACAGCCGATAAATCAATTATTTTTGTTTCTTCTTGTTTTGTTTCTATATTTGTTTCTTTTTTGCTTTCTTTTTTGGCTGATCCCAGATCATCAAAATTGGGGGGCTTAAGGAAATTTTCATGAATCTTCATGGGTGTTTCCTTTTCATCCACGTCTTCCTCAATAAAGCCAAAAGGATCCTGTTTGGTTTTATTTTTGGCGGCTGGAATAACCCCTGTTACCGGTTCAAATAGCGGTTTGTTTGCTGATTCATTAATCTGAAAGGGTTCAAATAAAGGCGAATTATCGTCATGATCACTAACTAAGGGGATCATTGTGGTTTCTGAAGTACGTTCTTTTGTTGCTTTAACCTCTTGTTTAATTTTTTGTTTGTCTCGAATAATATCGATGCGATTTTTCAGGCGATCCTTTAGGGGCGGGGCGTTTTCGTTTTTGTCTTTGATTCGATCCCAATATTTTTTAAGGCTATTGCGAAAAATAAAAATTAATATAATTGCTGAACTTACAAATATCAATAGAAACGTGCCTTTTACAGCAAATAATTTAATAAACAGCACCGCCAGCAGAATACCGATGATACCACCATACTGTCCATATTGGGCTAGGCTGAATAACTCAGGGATACTATAGTCCATAAGATTCGGTGTATTAATACTAAAACCAATCATCATGTTAACAAATAACAGAAAGACTAAAACAAATGTACCAGACCAATCTTCAATTTTATTCATACTGATCAAAACACCCAATGTGAAAATATAAATTGACATGAACAGTGTAACGGTACCAAAACAATAACTAAAGGCCTGGCTGACAAAATCGCCGACCATTCCTGCATTAAAATCAATATAGGCATAGGCAGAAAATAAACCAAGGATAATTAAAAATACCCCAATAGCTAAATTATTGAAAGAATATTTCTTTACTGCTTTTTTAGGTGACTTCTTTTTCGGTTTACTTTTTTTTGAATTGGCTTGACTTGGTTTTTTTGTGTTATTTTTTGATGTTGCCATTATTCTCCTCTGGTTTTTATAATAAAAGATATGAAAAAAGGTGCAGGTAAACCTGCACCTTGAGATTATGCTATAACGATAATATTGGAAAGCGGTGCAGCAATCATTTGAAAAATTTCATAGCTCTAGCTTACTGTTTATTATTTAGTCAAATTGAATTATTTTCCAGAGTGTCCAAAGCCGCCATCGCCACGGTCACTGGATTCTAATTCCTCAACACTGAAAACTTCTGTGAAATCGGCCTTGATATACTCTGAAAAAACCATTTGGGCAATCCGTTCGCCCGGTTCCAGCTGATACATCTTATCTAATAAGTTTATCAAAATTATCTTAATTTCACCACGATAATCGGCATCAATGGTGCCGATACCGTTAACTAGCGATAAACCATGTTTAAGTGCCAATCCGCTTCTGGCCCGAATTTGGGCTTCAACGCCAATGGGCATTTCGAGAAAAATACCAGTTGGAATCTGATAAACCTTATGGGGCATAATAATCATCTTCGACTCAAGATTTGCATACAAATCCACGCCGGCCGAACCGATGGTCTGATATTCCGGTAACGGATACTGGGATTGATTCAGTATTTTTATCGAATAATTTTTAATCATTATTATTCCTTTGGCAGCATTGCTTTTCGAGATAAATTAATTCGTCCCTGGCCATCAATTTCCATAACCTTAACGGTTACCTCATCACCAATTTTGACCACATCTTCAACGGCGTTGACGCGTTCGTTGGCTAGTTTAGAAATATGAACTAAACCATCTTTACCACCTGGTAGCGAAACAAAAGCACCAAAATTCATGATTCGTACAACCTTACCAGTTAATACTTCGCCAACTTCAATTTCCCGTACGATATTTTCGATAATTTCCTTGGCACGGTTACCGGATTCGGTATCCACTGACGCAATAAAGATACGACCATCATCCTCAATATCAATTTTAACACCAGTATCATCAATGATTTTATTGATGACCTTACCACCAGAACCGATGACGTCTCTGATTTTGTCAGGTTTAATCTGGAAAATAATGATCCGTGGCGCATATGGCGATAGTTCTTTTCGGGATTCAGCAATTTCTTCGTTCATAATACCCAGAATATGGAGTCGACCGATTCGCGCTTGTTCTAACGCTTCTGTTAAAATTTGCTTGTTAATGCCATCAATTTTAATATCCATTTGGATAGCAGTGATCCCATCGGCTGTTCCGGCAACTTTAAAATCCATATCGCCAAGGAAGTCTTCCATTCCCTGAATATCTGAAAGGATCGCCAACTTATCTTCTTCTTTGATAAGTCCCATAGCAATACCAGCAACTGGTGCTTTTAAGGGAACCCCGGCTGCCATTAATGAAAGTGAACTTCCGCAAACGCTGGCCTGAGAAGTTGATCCATTTGAACTTAATACTTCAGAAACCACCCGAATTGCATATGGGAATTCGTCCTCACTGGGAAGTACCGGGATTAAGGCACGTTCAGCTAAAGCACCATGTCCGATTTCACGACGGCCTGGACCACGGGAAGGTCGGGCTTCACCAACACTGTAGGATGGGAAGTTATAGTGGTGAATATATCGTTTGGAATCTTCGTTTGATAAACCATCCAATTTTTGGACATCGCCTAATACCCCAAGAGTTACAACCGATAGAACCTGAGTTTCACCGCGAGTAAACAGTCCAGAGCCATGAGGTCTTTCCAAAAAATCGATTTTTGCGGTAATTTGACGGATTTCATCCATTTTTCGATTGTCAGGACGAATCCGGTCTTCGAGAATCATGCGGCGGATTTCTTTTTTGACTAATGAATTAAGCACTTCATCAATCTCATTCCCCTGACTGGGATAAGTTTCAGAAAAATGTTCTCTGACAAGATTTTTTGTTGCTTCAATATTGTCCAGTCGTTCCAGTTTATCAGCTGTTTTTACAGCTGTTGATAATTGATCGCCTAAAAACGCAACAATTTCTGCTTTAATTTCTTCGGCTGGTGTGAACAAGGTATAAACCTGTTTTTCTTTTCCGACTACAGCAATAATTTCTTCCTGGAAAGCGACAATTTTTTTAATTTCTTCATGAGCTAACAGGATTGCTTCCAGCATTAGCGCTTCTGAAACTTCATTTGCGCCAGCTTCCACCATCATGATGGCATCTTTAGTTCCTGAAACCACTAAATTCAGGTCACTGATTTCGCGCTCGGATTCATTGGGATTGATAACATATTTGCCATCGACATAACCAACAGCAACAGCTCCGGTTGGGCCATTAAAAGGAATGTCAGAAATAGACAAGGCAATCGATGATCCAATCATGGCGGCAATTTCTGGGGCATTATCCTGGTCTACTGACATAACCGTTGCAATAACTTGAACGTCATTTCGGAAGCCTTTTGGAAAAAGTGGTCTAATTGGTCGATCCATCAGTCTGGAGTTCAGGATCGCTCGTTCAGTCGGACGGCCTTCACGCTTAATAAAACCGCCGGGGAATTTTCCGACAGAGTATTGTTTTTCTTCGTAGTCACAGCTTAGTGGGAAAAAATCCATGCCTTCCCGAGGCTTTTTAGAAGCAGAGGCAACTGCTAAAATTTCGGTTTTGCCATATCGAATCATGGCTGCGCCTTTTGCAAGTTGTGCAACTTCGCCAATTTCCACTCGGAAAGGACGTCCAGCAATTTGAGTTTCAAAAATATTCATTCTTTTCTCGCTTTCTATTAGTTATCTATAAAATAGTTTTGGTTCGTTTTGATTCATTTCGTGACGTTCGAAGGCAGCACCAGGAGGATCCCAATACCCATCGGACTAATTACCTTCACGTAAAAAAAAAGGGCGGAATACTCCGCCCCAAATTATTTTCTTAAACCTAATCTTTGGATTAGTTCACGATATCGGTTGATATCTTTGTTTTTCAGATAAGTTAATAATCTTCTTCGTTGTCCAACTAGTTTTAGTAGACCACGTCGTGAGTGATGATCTTTTTTATGGATTTGAAGATGTCCATTAAGATCATTGATTCGTGCTGTTAATAATGCAATTTGAACTTCTGGTGAACCAGTGTCACCTTCGTGTGTTTTGTAGTCTTCAACTACTTGTGCTTTTAATTCTTTACTGATCATTTAAAATCTCCTTGTTTTTTAATTTAGCCATAGACCGAGTATTTTGTTGGAGTTTCAAAAAACTAAGTGAATGGTAATAACTTAATGAGTATATCATAAACATTTATTGTTGTAAATATATTATTCAATAAAATCTTTTCTGATCTGTTCAATATCGTTTTTGATTTGAACAATCAAATCATCAATCGAGTCAAATTTAATTTCATCTCTGATTTTCTTCTTGAATTCAATGGTGATTTCCTGATTATAAATATCCTCATCAAAATCGTAGATATAGGTTTCAATACTGAACGGATGTTTTTCAAAAGTTGGATTGAATCCCAAATTTGTCAGTCCATTGAAGCATTTCCCCTGATAATGAACATGTGTATAATAAACACCGGTATTCGGCAAAATTATTTTTTTATCTAGTTTTATATTTGCGGTTGGAATACCAAACTGGTGCCCCAGTCCCTTCCCTTGAACAACAACGCCGCTTAACGCATAATTTCGACCCAGAAAGGTTTTAACCTCATCCACCTGACCACAGCTGATCAGCTCGCGAATAAAGGTAGAACTGACTGAGTGGGTATTAATGATAAATGGCGGAAGAATCTCAACTTCAAATCCATACTTCTTTCCCAACTCTTTTAATGTCGCTGTTGTTCCAGAGCCTTTGTAGCCAAAATTATAATTGAAACCGACAACAACGACTTTGACATTATATTTTTTCAGCAGATAGTCAGTGATGAACTTCTCCGGGGTTAACTTCATCAGCTTTTCGGTGAATGGATTCAAAAACACAAAATCAACGCCAAAATCCTGAATCATCGATTCTTTTTCAGTATTGGATGTGATCAGCCAGGGTGTATAATTTGGGAAAATCAATTCCAGCGGGTGTTCTTTAAAGGTCATAACCCCAGTTTTATAGCCTAATCGCTGGCCAATTTTTTTAGTTTCTGCCAGCAAGGCCTGATGTCCAAGATGTACCCCATCAAAAAAACCAAGCGCTAAAACAATTTCTTCGTCCTGATAAGTTTTTATCGTCATTGCTTACCTCACAATAGTTTTGTAGGTTTAATATAGTTTCCTTCTTCGTGCAGATAATATCTGCCCATGCCAACAAGCTTTTCGCCATCATATAAGCGCAAAATTTCATTTTCATTAAAATTATCAAACGATTCTTGAATATTCCACTGAAAAAGCTTATTGCCATTTAGCAAAAACTTGCGACCCTGCTCGGTTGCCTGCACGGATTTATATCGATCAAGTGAGTACTCCAGCGGGTAAAAAAGCGGTTTCAATTGGTTTTGATTAAATATTTCATCTATTTCAGCAAGGGTTAGCGCATCTTTGATCGTGAACTCACCAACACGGTGACGGATCAGATTTCCCATGCATCCCAGTGTTCCCAATGCGTTGCCGATATCGCGACACAATGAGCGCATATAGGTTCCTTTGGAACAGGTTACCATTATTTTGGCTTTTTGAGACGCTTCGCAAAATTCCAATAGAGTGATCGTCGCAATATGAACGTCTCGTTCTGGTATTTCAACCGTTTCGCCATTTCTGGCGTAGTGGTACAGTTTTTTTCCATTAATGCGAATAGCTGAGTAAATTGGTGGTTTTTGACGGATATCACCGGTAAACTGTGCCAGCACACTTTCAAAAGCATCTCGACTTATCTTGTGATTGCATTCACTGATGATCGTTCCAGATAAATCACAGGTATCGGTTTCTTTTCCAAGGATAACTTCTGCTTCATAGACCTTTTCGTGGTCAGTGATATATTCAACCATTTTGGTGGCTTGGCCAACGCATAAAACAAGAACGCCCTGGGCATCTGGATCCAGCGTTCCGGTATGTCCAATTTTCTTTGTTTTTAAAATTTTTCGCGCCTTAAACACGACATCGTGGGAAGTCATGCCTTTCTCTTTGTAAACATTAAGATAGCCGTTGTTACCGTTAATTTTCTCCATTTTGATTTTCATAAACGTCCATCAGATCACGCTTAAGCTCATTAATGTCACCATTGAAATTAAAGCCTGCTGCCCGTTCATGTCCTCCACCGCCATATTTCAATGCAATTTCATGAATATCATAGGGGAATTTTGCCCGCAGCGAAACCCGATATTCACCCTGATCGACTTCCTTCAAAAGCGCTGTTATTGCGACGCCAATTGTATTTTGCCCAAGATTTGCAACATCGTCGGTGATATTAATCGTTCCACCAAACTTCAAGATGGTCTCATGATCTAATATCATCAGTGCAATCGGCATGCTGTCCAGAATTTCTAATGAATGGATGGCCGCGCCGGTCATTTTCATCTGGCTAATGTTCTTATGGGTGTGCAATCTTTTGGAGAGAGGGGCATAATTTGTTTTTATTGCATATAATTCGCTGGCAATTAAATGGGTATCGACGGTTACATTCGAATATTGAAAGCTCCCCGTATCGGTTGTAATACCGGTAAAAACGGCATCGGCCATTTCTTCATCAATTTCAACAGCCAAAGCCCGCAAAATCCGAAAAACGATTTCGGCAGTTGCGCCAGTGATTTCGACAAAGTTAAGATCACCATAATAAGCATTGCTTTTATGATGATCTATGACTAATTTGATTTTAGCTTCTGGCATTTTGGCTGGTGAAAAAGCAAAGCTACTGCTGGAACAGTCCAAATAAACAATAACATCATAGCTTTCTTGTAACGGTTGATTAAACGCCTGGATTTCATTGAAAAAAACAAGTTTGTCTTCAAGGGGAAGGTCGATATAATAATCAACCGTTTTATTCAACTGTTTCAGGCCCTTCCCCAAAGCGACGGCAGAGCCAATCGCATCGCCATCTGGTTTCTGATGAAGCAGGATTAAGAACCGTTGATTATCATTCAAGCATTCAATTATTTCATCAGGAATTTTCTTCATTCTGATCCTTCAATTCTTTATCATCTTTCAAACCTTTTAAAATCGATTCGATATGCATACCATATTCAATTGAGTTATCAATTTCAAAGATTAGCGCTGGAACCGAATGGACAGTAATAACCTGGCCAAGGCTTGATCTTAAAAAGCTTTTAGCATTATTCAGAAGTTCAAGTACAACCTTCTTCTGATTTTCATCACCAAAAACACTCACATAGACAGTAGCGGTTTTTAAATCAGGAGCTGCTTTAACTCTGGTAATGCTGACATTGCTGTCTTTAATACGAGAATCTTTCATTTTATGGATAATAATAAGGCTCAATTCTCTTTGGATTAACCCATTAATTTTTTCATTACGATGAGATGCCATTTGATTTTACCTCCTTCATGGGAAAGATAGGCTTTCGCTTATCTTTCGATTTTTTCCATGGTAAATGCTTCAATGTTATCGCCAACTTTTAAATCATTGTATTTTTCGATGCCAATTCCACATTCATATCCGGTGTTAACTTCTTTTACATCATCTTTAAAACGTCGTAACGATGCAATTTTTCCTTCGAGTATGACAATGCCATCGCGAATAATTCGGACATCGTCATTCCGGTTGATTTTTCCTTCGGTAATATAACAGCCGGCGATGGTACCGATGCTTGGGATTTTAAATACTTCTCGTATTTCAGCATTCCCCATGATTTTTTCCCGGAATTCTGGTGCCAGCATACCTTCCATGGCTTTTTTAATATCTTCAACAGCATCGTAAATAACCCGATAGAGTCGAATATCAACTTCTTCTGTTTCTGCCAGCTTAACAGCATTTTTGTCAGGTCTGACATTAAAACCGATCACGATAGCATTTGAAGTAGATGCCAGTAATACATCTGTTTCATTGATGGCGCCTACTGCACCGTGGATAATATTGATTCGAACCGCTTCATTGTCCAGTTTTTCAAGGGATTGTTTGATGGCTTCAATGGAACCCTGAACATCGGCTTTGATGATAATATTGACATCCTGAATATTACCATCCTGAATCTGACTAAACAGGTCATCAAGGGAAATATTGGAACGACGCTGACGCTCGCCTTTTTGCATTTCTTTTCGTTTTTCAGCTAATTGTCGGGCTTCTTTTTCATTTTCTAGAACAATGAAATCATCTCCTGCCGCTGGAATATCGGAAAGACCTGAAATTTCTACTGGTGTGGATGGGCCAGCCTTCTTCAATCGCTTGCCTTTATCATCAATCATTGTCCGGATCTTACCATAGGTAGTTCCCGAAATAATCGAATCGCCAACATGCAAGGTTCCCTGCTGAACCAATAAGGTCGCAACTGATCCTTTACCACGTTTTATTTGCGATTCAATCACACTTCCTCTGGCTTCACGGCCAGGATCTGCGGTTAGTTCTTCCATTTCAGACATCATGATGATCATTTCCAGCAGAGATTCAATACCTTCACCGGTTTTTGCTGAGACGTTAACGGCAATGGTTTCACCGCCCCATTCTTCAACAACTAGATTATATTTAGTTAACTCTTGTTTAACACGTTCCGGATCTGCTCCCGGTTTATCGATTTTATTGATGGCAACCAGAATTGGAACCCCGGCTGCTTTGGCATGATTAATCGCTTCTACAGTTTGTGGCATAACACCGTCATCAGCTGCTACCACTAATACTGCAATATCGGTTATTTGAGCACCACGAGAACGCATAGCCGTAAAGGCCTCATGTCCCGGGGTATCAATTACGGTAATAGCATGGTTTTTGATATTAACGGTATAAGCTCCAATATGTTGTGTAATCCCACCGGCTTCGCCAGCAATAACATTTGCTTTACGAATTCGATCAAGAAGTGAGGTTTTACCATGATCAACATGTCCCATGACGGTTACCACAGGTGGTCGCGGAATTTCATTTTCACTTTCTTCTTCGTCATATTCTTCTAAAATCTTTGAAACAACATCTTCAATTTTAATAGCTTCGACTTCAAAGCCCAACTCAGCAGCAACGATGGCGGCTGTTTCAAAATCAATTTCCTGATTAATACTAACCATGGTTCCTGCCAGCATCAGGGTTTTGATAATTTCAGTAGCACTTATTTCAAGAATATCCGCCAGTTCACCGACTGTTAAAATCTCTGGAATTTCAAATGTCTGATTTAATTGAACGGACTTCTTTTTTTCATCTTTTATTCGTTTATAAACGCTTCTTGCTGTTTTTTCTTTTTTACTGTGATCCCGAACCTTAGGCGTTTGGCCCTGGTTTCCAGATGCGGGTCGTTTTTTATCTTCAGTTTTTTTCGGCACATTGCCCCCTGTATTTTGTTGATTTTTTTGTGGTGGTCTGGTTGTTTTTTTCGTATCTGCACTCGCTTTCGGGGCAACTTGACTTGTTTTTACGGTCGTCGTTTCCTTGACCGGTTCTTTTTTCTTCTCAGCTCCCAGCTCTGCTTGATACTTATCTTTATCGAATTTTTCTTCAAATTCGGTAATTTGTTGATCAGTCAGGGCGCTCATATGGTTTTTTACAGGAATATTGTGCTTATTTAAAATAGCTACGAAATCTTTACTTGGAATATTATATTTTTTTGCTAAATCGTATACTCTTAATTTTGACATATTATTCCTCCCTTCAAAATTTAATTATTTCATTTGTTTTTTCTCTGACAGTTGCTGCCGAACAATCTCGACAACATCACTTTCTACTTTTCTTTTAAATGCCCGTTCCAGGTAATTTTTGTTCAGGAATTGATCCATACATTTTTCAGAACTGCATACATAAGCACCACGTCCATTTGCTTTTCCTGTAGGATCAAAAAAAATTTCGCCAGAATTATCTGATACAATCCTAAATAAGTCGCGTTTATCAAATTTCGCATGGCATATAACACAGGTTCGCTGTGGAATTTTTTTCATTGTACCTCCCTGACATTGTTTATCTAAGTATTATAGCATAAAAAGCTATGTTATTGATTAAACCTTTAATTTTCGAGGCCCAGCTCATCTTCAAATACGGGCTCATCTTCAAATGTGGAATCATCGATTATCTCTAATTCTTCTTCTAATTCCAACTCTTCTTTTAACTCCAGTAAAATATCATCTGGTATAACAGTTGTTTTATCATCTTTTATTTGATGTTGGCTAACATAATCAATTTTGCTTTTAATATCGATTTTCCAACCCGTTAGTTTTGCCGCTAAACGGACATTTTGACCTTCTTTTCCAATCGCCAAAGATAATTGATAATCATCAACAATTGCGATGGCTGTTTTGTCATCCTTATTAGGGATAATTTCAACAACTTTTGCAGGGCTTAATGCATTGGATAGGTACTCTTCAATGCTGTCACTCCATTTAATAACATCGATTTTTTCACCCTGAAGTTCATTGATAATATTCTGGACGCGAACGCCTTTTTGACCAACACAAGCGCCTACCGGATCAATACTAGGATCGTTTGCTTTGACAGCGACCTTAGTTCTCGATCCTGCTTCCCTGGAAATGGACACAATATCAACAATGCCATCAAAGATTTCAGGCACTTCAGATTCAAATAATCGTTTTACCAGACCAGGATGTGTTCTTGAAATGTTGACTTGAGGACCCTTTGTTGTTTTCTTGACCATCAACAGGTATACTTTCAATCGTTGATTAAGTTCATAGTTCTCGCCAGTCGTCTGTTCAGACGGCAACATTACTGCTTCTAGTTTGCCGACTTCAACATAAACAACACCTTTTTCAATTCGTTTGATAATTCCGGTTAAAACCTCATCCTGACGTTCAAGATAATCGTTATAGATGATGTTTCGTTCAGCTTCTTTAATTCGTTGAATAATCAATTGCTTGGCATTTTGGGCCGCAATTCGACCAAAATCCCGTGGTCTTACTTCTTTTCTGAAAAAATCGCCAACCTGATAGTTGCTATCAACTTCCCTGGCTTTTTCAAGGGAAATTTGGCTATGATCGTTCTCGGGCACTTCGACAATTTCTTTTAAGGCAAAAACCTGAATATCGCCATTTTCACGGTCAATATTGATTTCTACATTATGTGAATTACCATAATTCTTTTTATAAGCTGTGGTTATCGCAGCCTCAATTGCTTGAATTAATTCTTCTTTGTCAATTGATTTTTCTTCTTGAATTACATCCAGAGCGCGTATAAACTCCTGATTCATAATAGTTTTCTCCGCCTTCCGTATTATTCAGTAGCTGGAAGAGCTTTAAAATTCAACTCATCCAACCGATTTGCTTTTGCGATTTTACTGTTTTCTAAGGTAATCAGTTCACCATTGTCCAGCTCCAAGGTAAGTTCTTCAGAGCTATATGATTTTAATACCCCTTCAATGTTCTTTTTCCCATCAAGAGGTGCGAAAAGGTGAACAGCAATTTTCTTATTAAGATTTGACAGATAATGTTTTTCTTTTTTTAAAGGTCGATCCATGCCTGGTGAAGACACTTCCAGAAAATAACTCTGTTCAATAGGATCTTTTTCATCAAGCAGTTCACTGATTCGTCGGCTGACTTTTTCGCAGTCATCCAATGAGATACCATCTTCTGAATCAATAAACAGTGTCAGACACCAATCCTTTCCTCTTTTTTCAAAGGTTAAATCTGTTAATTCATAACCAAGCGACTCCACAACAGGAGCAGTCAATTCGTCAAAAAATACTTCTTTTGATACTTTTTTCATACTTTTTCCTTTTAATTTATTCGTAATTTTACTTTTTTAAATGATTTTTTCACAAGATCTGTCAGAATTCTCATACTACTCGAAAAATAGTTAAGAGTGGGTCTCCCCACTCTTAATGAAATACTATATAATTGAATGAACAATTAAAGAAATCATATCCATAAAAACAATTAAACTTCTAAAATTTCTACTTCTTTATCTTTTAGAATTGACTCAATGTTTTTAATTTCATCGTCCGTAACCTTTTGAATTTCTTTCTCACCTTGTTTTAAATCATCTTCGGTAATCAGTCCTTCTTTTTGGCTGTCTTTTAACTCCTGAATCGCATGGCGGCGAATGTTTCGCATGGCTACTTTACATTCTTCTCCATATTTTTTCACAAGCTTAACTAATTCTTTCCGTCGTTCCTCAGTGAGTTGCGGTATTAACAAGCGAATAATTTTACCATCGTTTGATGGATTAAAACCCAAATCAGATTTTAAAATCCCCTTTTCAATGGCAGGAATAGCGGTGGCGTCATAGGGTTGTACCACAATCATTCGTGCTTCAGGAGTACTAATGTTTGCCAATTGATTTAAGCTGGTTGGTGAACCATAATAATCAACCACAACCTTATCCAAAATACGTGGGTTCGCTCTTCCTGCTCGTAAGCTTCCCAGACTTTCATTAAGGTTTCTTAGTGCTTTTTCCATTTTTTCGTTTGCTGTCGCTTTGATCTCATTTACCATCTTCTATACCTCCTGAATAATTGTTCCGATTTTTTCGCCCATGATCGCACGTAAAATATTTTTCGGTTCATTTAAACCAAACACAAGAATAGGAATATGATTATCCATACACAATGATGTTGCTGTTGAATCCATAACCTTCAAACCCTGATTCAACACCTCGATGTATGATAATTCGGAATAGCGTATTGCATCTGGATTAACCATAGGATCAGAATCGTATACCGCATCAATGCTTTTAGCTAAAAGGATAATTTCAGCGTCAATTTCTGCAGCCCTCAGTGCTGCGGTTGTATCCGTTGTGAAAAAGGGATTTCCGGTACCGCAGGCAAAAATGACAACTCTTCTTTTCTCGAGATGACGAATTGCTTTTCGGCGAATATAGGGCTCGGCAATTTGTTTCATTTCAATTGCTGTTTGCACTCTCACAGGTACTTCCATTTCTTCCAGAACATCCTGTAAACCAAGAGCATTTATGCAGGTGGCGAGCATTCCCATATAGTCTGCGGTGGATTTATCCATACCTTCGCCGCTTCGTCCCCGCCAAAAATTACCGCCGCCGACAACAATGGCAATTTCAACACCCAATTCAAAAACTTCTTTGATCTGACAGCATATTGATTGTACCGTTGGGGTATCGATACCATGGCCCGCACTTCCGGATAAGGCTTCACCGCTTAATTTAATGATGACACGTTTGTATTTCGGTTCCAACAAGACTCCCCCTTTCATTTTCTATATTATAGCGTAACTAGTACTATTTTACAATCTTATCAACGGTAAAAAAAGAACACGTATGTGTTCTTTTTTAAGCGTTTATGCGTTTAATTGCTTCGCTACTTCTTCGGCAAAGTTTTCTTCTTTTTTCTCTAAACCTTCACCCATTTGGAATCGGGCAAATCGTCTGATTTTAACATTTTCACCAATTGTCATGATTTGTTCTTTGACCAGATCTTCAATTGTCAGATCCGGGTTTTTAACAAAAGGTTGTTCTAAAAGACAGATTTCTTTGTAGTATTTGCTAACACGGCCTTCAACCATTTTATCAACGATTTTCTCAGGTTTACCTTCATTTAAGGCTTGCGCACGAAGAATTTCTTTTTCTTTTTCAAGTTCTTCGGTTGGCACTTCTTCTTTTGTTACATATAAAGGATTTGCTGCAGCGATATGCATGGCCACATCTTTTACAAAGTTTTTAAATCCTTCATTTTTGGCAACAAAATCAGTTTCGCAGTTTACTTCTACGAGAACACCAATTTTTCCGCCCATGTGGATATATGACTCAACGATTCCTTCAGCGGCAACACGTCCAGCTTTTTTATTCGTCGCAGCCAGACCTTTTTCTCTTAAAAAGACCATTGCATCTTCAATAATTCCATCTGTTTCTACTAAAGCTTTTTTGCAGTCCATCATTCCGGCACCACTTTTAGCTCTAAGTTCTTTTACTAATTTTGCGTCCACTTTTTTCCTCCTGATTGTAATTAAAAATTATTCAGCTGTGATTTCTTCAGCCGCTTCGACAACTTCAGCAATTTCTTCTACTGCTTCAACTTCGACAACAACTTCTTCTACAGCAACTACTGGTGCTACTACAATTTCTTCTTCGACTTGCTCTCCCTGACGTCCTTCAATAATTGCATCTGAGATAACAGATAAAATTAGAGCTACGGCACGAATTGCATCGTCATTACCAGGAATAATATAATCAATTTCATCAGGATCACAGTTAGTATCTACGATTCCAATAATTGGAATCCCCAGTTTTTTAGCTTCTGCAATGGCAATTCGTTCTTTTTTTGTATCAATAACAAAAATTGCTCCTGGAACACCCTTCATATCTTTGATGCCGCCTAAGAATTTTTGTAATTTTTCTCGTTGACGTTTTAATTTAATAACTTCTTTTTTTGGTAGAAGTGCAAAGGTACCGTCTTCTTCCATTTGTTCTAATTCATTCAGTCGATCGATTCGTTTGCTAATGGTACCAAAGTTTGTTAAGGTTCCACCTAACCAACGGTGATTAACACAGTAGCTTCCACTACGTTTTGCTTCTCTTTCGATACTGGTTTGTGCTTGTTTTTTTGTGCCGACAAAAAGAATTTCTTCGCCATTCTCAGCCAGTTCTTTAACAAAAGCATACGCTTTTTCAATCCGTTTCACAGTTTGTTGTAAATCGATGATATAAATACCATTTCTTTCTGTGAAAATATATGGAGCCATTTTCGGATTCCATCTTCTTGTCTGGTGCCCAAAATGCACCCCTGCTTCTAATAGTTGTTTCATCGAAACACATGCCATAATTCATTTCCTCCTTGGTTTTTCCTCCATCCTCATCAATCAAGAACATCGACCTGAAAACAGGCACCTGATGTCTCTCAGAGAATGTGTGTAATTACATACCTTCATATACTAGCACAGTCATGTCGTTTGCACAAGCATATTTTATTATTTACAGTAAATATTTTTGATAATTGTCCCGTTTATCCGAAATATGGAAGATTCGCTCCACATAATTCAGATCAATCGTGAATTCTTCCTGTTCATAATCGGAGGCATAAAACGAGATTTCTTCCAGCAGTTTTTCCATCACCGTATGAAGACGCCGAGCGCCAATATTTTCATCCTCTTCATTCTGAAGATAGGCAATTTTGGCAATATATGTGATCGCCTCATCCTCAAAAATCAAATTAACGTCTTCGGTTCGAATCAGCTCTTGATACTGCTTGATCACCGAATTTTCTGTGTGTGTGAGAATTTCGATAAAGTCATTCTCGGTTAGACTGTCTAATTGAACACTAATGGGAAATCGTCCTTGGAGCTCGGGGATCATATCAGATATTTTTGAAACATGGAATGCCCCAGCCCCGATAAATAAAATATAATCGGTCTTAATCGGGCCATACTTGGTATTGATGGTACTGCCCTCAACGATTGGCAAGATGTCTCGCTGGACCCCTTCTCTGGAAACATCCGGCCCATGGTTGTTGCCATTTCCGATTATTTTGTCAATTTCATCGATAAAGATAATCCCGTTCTGTTCTGCATCCTGCATGCCAATTTCTTTGACCTGATCCATATCGATTAGTTTTTGAGCTTCCTGATTAATCAGGATTTTTCTCGCTTCAGATATTTTGACATTTTTCTTTTTTTTCTTTTGCGGCATAAAATCCCCAAGAATGTCGTTCATATTGAAAGACATACTATCATTGTTCATCCCTTGCATAATACCAATAGTTTTTGAACCGTCGTCATCTACTTCAATCTCAATCATCTGATCTTCCAGGAGACCCGCCTCTAAATCCTTGGACAATGCTTCCCGTTTCTCTTTTTTGGTCTTTTCTTTCTCGACATCGCCTTCTAACTCATTTTGAGTTGGAGCAGACGGTGGGGAGGGTTTCATAAATAGATCAAACGGCGTTTTAAGGGTTTCTTTGATTTTTTTAGTGGGCACCAAAATATCAATTATAATCTTATTGGCATTCTTTTCGGCTTCAACATAGACTTCTTTCATCATTTCCTGCTGAACATTACGAATAGAAGTATTGACTAAATCTCGAACCATGGATTCCACGTCTCTGCCAACATAGCCCACTTCTGTAAATTTTGTCGCTTCAACTTTTATGAAGGGGGCTTTGATGAGTTTAGCCATTCGGCGGGCAATTTCAGTTTTGCCGACACCGGTAGGACCCATCAGTATGATGTTTTTAGGGGTAAATTCATCAATCAGATCAGCTGGTAACAGTGACCGACGATAGCGATTTCTCAGGGCTACTGCAACCGCTTTTTTGGCCGCTTCCTGACCGATGATATAACGATTAAGTTCTGCAACTATTTTTTTTGGTGTTAATTCTTTCATGACAATTCTTCCGTTTCTACAATACTTCTACTGAAATATTATTATTTGTAAATACGCAAATCTCCGAAGCGATTTTTAGCGATTCATAAACCATTTCTTTAGCGCTCAGGTTAGAATGACCTTTTAAGGCACGCGCGGCTGCAAGGGCATAGGATCCACCTGATCCGATGGCCGCCACATCATCATCCGGTTCAATGACTTCCCCATTTCCAGATAAAATAAGTGTTTCTGATTCATCCATGACGATCAGAAGTGCTTCCAATTTTCTCAGAATCTTGTCCGAACGCCATTCTTTTGCAAGTTCCACCGCAGCACGTTTCAAATTCCCATTATACTGCTCCACCTTGTGTTCAAATTTTTCACATAAGGTAAAGGCATCAGCAACTGAGCCCGCGAACCCGACTAAAATCTGATCATTATAGATTCTTCTTATTTTTGTTGCTTTATTTTTCATAATCGTTTTCTCGCCCATGGTTACCTGCCCATCACCGGCAATGGCGACCTCTCCATTATGTCGTATTCCTACTATGGTTGTTGCATGAAACATATTTTTTCTCGCTTTCTTAATTCATACTCATACTTTTTTATTCAGCACTTGGTGCCTTATAGCCACAATCTTTTTTATCACAATAAACTGATTTGCGTTTCCCCAAACCCTTTTGAAAAAGAGTTGAACCACATACCGGACATTTATCTGCGATCGGTAAATCCCAATTCATATAATCGCAGGCCGGATAATTACTGCAAGAATAAAAGGTTCGTCCCGTTTTTGAGGTTCGCTTGACAATATCCCCACCGCATACCGAACATATCCCGCCTGTTTTTTCAAAATAAGGCTTAGTGTTCTTACACTCAGGAAAGCCAGGGCATGCCAGGAATCGACCATATTTGCCTTTTTTGATAACCATTCGGCGGCCGCATAATTCGCAATCTTCATCCGATTCTGGATCTGCAATCGTTACTGATTCAGCTTTTTCCTGAGCATTTATTAATTCCTTTTCGAACCCTCTGTAAAAGTTTTTTAACACCTCAATCCAATCTGTCTCACCATCAGAAACTGAATCGAGGCGATCTTCCATTTCGGCCGTGAAAGATATATTAACTACATCACTGAAATATTCTTTCATCAAATGGGTAACCGTAATTCCCAGTTCTGTCGGTTTAAAGTGCTTATCTTCAACCTCTACATAATCCCGGTTTTTTATGGTGGCAATCGTCGGTGCGTAGGTGCTTGGTCGGCCGATGCCTTTTTCTTCTAATATTTTAACCAGGGATGCTTCTGTATAACGGGCTGGGGGCTTTGTGAATTTTTGTTCTTTGGTTGTTTTCAAACGAATCAAATCATCACCAATCGCCAACTCGGGCAGAATGCTGTCGTCATTCTTGCCGCTGTTTTTCCCGACTCGCGTGAAGCCATCAAATTTCTGGGTTTCACCTTTAGTCTTAAAAATCAAATTGCTACAAGCGACATCTACATCGGTGACGTAATATTGGGCATCTGCCATCTGACTGCAAAGTAATCTTTCCCAAATTAGTTTATAAAGCCGATATTGATCAGCTTCCAATGATCCTTTGGCTTCTTCCGGGGTCAACATAACGGATGAAGGCCGAATGGCTTCATGAGCATCCTGGACATTTTTCTTTTTACTGACTTTTTTTTCTGATCCCAGGTAGTCTTCGCCAAAGTGTTGTTTTATATATTCTTTACTCTCCATCACGGCTTCATCAGCAATTCGCGTCGAATCTGTTCTTAGATAGGTAATTAAACCGGTTAGGCCACTCCCTTTAATGTCAACCCCCTCATACAATTGCTGGGCTAAACGCATGGTTCGTTGAGTTGTAAATCCCAAGGTTTTGTAAGCCTCCTGCTGCAAGGTACTAGTGGTAAAAGGCAATGGGGGTTTTTGATAACGCGTCCTTTTTTTTACGTTTTCTACAACAATGGTATTATCATCGACAATCTTTTCTAGTCTGATCGCCTCTTCAGCATCGGTAATCGTCTTTTTTTTGCCATCCTCAGAATAAAATTTTGAAACAAATTCTTTATCATCATCATGCTTTTTTAAAAGCAGATCCAGATTCCAATATTCTTCTGGAATAAAGGCGGCAATTTCTTCTTCCCGATCAACAATAATTCGCGTTACAACCGATTGAACCCGACCACCGCTGAGTCCTTTTTTTACTTTTTTCCACAAAAAAGGACTCAGCGAATACCCAACCAGTCGGTCCAAAATCCGTCGCGCTTGTTGTGAATTAACTAAGTCGATATCAATATTTCTTTTGTTCTCAATAGCGGCATTTACGGCTTTTTTTGTTATTTCATGAAACTCAATCCGGCATTTTGTCTCCAGGTCGATTTCAAGGAAATTTGCCATATGCCAGGAAATCGCCTCGCCCTCGCGATCAGGGTCAGTGGCAAGATAAACTTGATCTGCTTTTTTGGCAGCATTTTTTAAATTCTTTAACAATTGAGCCTTACCACGAATTTTAATATATTCGGGTTTAAAATCTTCTTCTATATTAATACCAATCCGACTTTTCGGCAGATCGATCACATGTCCCATCGTAGCTTCAACTTCATAGCCTTTAGGCAAATATTTTTTAATTGTTTTGGCTTTAGCCGGTGATTCAACTATAACTAAGGTTTTACCCATTGAATACCTCCTTCTTTCTTTATGTTAATGATTCATTTTCTCTGAAATAGCCACATTATAGCAAACATTTCCACTAAATACAAACGAATGAAGTCGAATATAACTGATTGTTCTTAAATTAAAACGATATTTCCGTATTTAATTGAAATTATTTCTTCTATTTCCATCATTGTCAATTGACTATTGACCACATTAACCGGTAAATCTGAATAGGTCACAAGCTCATCAATCGTTCGGTACCCTCTTTTAATTAACTTAAATAATAATTGTTCATTTGCATTCGTCAGCGTTTTCTCCAAATCTGAACAATCTTCACAATTCTGTGTAGTAATCTGCCCCGGAATGACATAATCTTCTAAAATGTCATTTGGTTCTGTCACAAGTTTAGCTCCCTCTTTAAGTAATTGATTGCCACCCGCCCAATTAGCGCCCCCAATATCTCCTGGAATAACATAAACATTCTTGCCCTGCTCTAAAGCATGGTTGACTGTAATAAGCGAGCCACTTTTCTTCCGGGCTTCAATGACAAGAACGCCTTGTGAGAGTCCACTGATAATCCGATTTCGCAATGGAAAATGATACGGAAGAGGCTTTTCGCCTAAATTAAATTCTGAAACAATTAACGCTTTATCGGCCATTATGTCAAAAAGTTTTTTGTTGGAGCGAGGATAACAGATATTGATTCCAGTACCGAGAACGCCAATGGTACTGCCAAGTTCATCAATACTGCTCCAATGGCTTTTGCCATCAATACCTGCTGCTAAACCGCTGACAATGGTGACACCAACAGCTGATAGCGATCGGGCAAATAATTGGGCATGTTTTTCACCAGCAATCGTCGGATTTCGAGAACCGATAATCCCAATTCTCAGAGGTGCATCAAGTAATGACATGTCGCCTTTTATATACAAACCCAAAGGTGGCATGTAAATATTTTTGAGTGTTTCTGGAAAACGTTGATCATTCCGTGTAATTAATTCAATATTATGAGCTTCAATATAACACAAATCACTTTTTGCTTTATTAAGAGATTTCATTTGTTCCAGATAATCCAAATTTATTTTGCTTAAGATTTTTGTTTGCGACAGTTTTTCTCTATTTAATGTGTAAATTAATCGAGGTGAATCAAATTGTTCGAGAAGAATATTCTTTTGTTTAGTTGATATTTTTTCAAGTCCCATAAACCATATCCAGTAAATTAAATCGTTCATCCCTCTGATTTCCCTTCTTAAAATAACTTAAGCATAATAGTATCATAATTACAGTAGTAATTAAAAGACTTGATCAAATAAAAAAAGGCCTTACGCTGTCGATTTAGAAACGCAAAGCCTTTAACTTAAATTATTCGATGACTTTCAAATTAGTGTCAATATTCTGAGTAACATCTTTTCCAAACCATTTAATTGACAATTCACTTAATTTCCCATTTTTTCTTAATGCATCCAAAGCACCATTTAATTCTTTATTAAATGCAGTATCCGCTTTTCTTACTGTAATACCAATGGGTTCATTTGATAAAACATCTGAAGAAATAGCATATACATCAGGCTTTAATGTCGTGTAAAACTGAGCAACGCTGATGTCAGTCATAATGTTGTCAATCTGTTTTCCTTCCAACGCCGCAAAGGCATCCAACATCGCATCATATTTATTCACTGTGTAATCAACATTTTCTTGTTTTTTCAAAGCTTCTGCAGCATAATCCGCTGTGGTTTCAATTTGCACACCAACTGTTTTTCCAGCCAGATCTTTAGGTGTTTTAGCTTGGGGCGCATCCTTTCGAGATACAATTACAATCCCATTAGCAATATAGGGATCCGTCATATTATATCCGCTCAAACGGTCTTCAGTGATGCTCGTACCAGATAAAACGATATCATACTGCTTTGCATCCAGCCCGTTGAATATTCCATCCCATGCGGTTGGAACCCACTCAATTTTAACGCCAAGTTCATCGGCCAAAGCCGCACCCAAATCAATGTCAAACCCAACCAGTTCGTTGTTCTGATCTCTGAATTCCAGCGGCAGATACATGTCATTTGTTCCTGCCGTTAAAACACCATCAGCTAGGGGATCTTCATTACTCGCGGACTTATTCCCACAACCGGTCAATAACAATGCAATTCCTAATGCAATTGTTATCAGTACATAACTTTTTCTTTTCATTTCTTCCTCCCAATATAATAATTATGTATTCAATTATATTTTGCAATGAATAAAAATTCAAGTTTAATTTGTTTATTATTCGCGAATTCCAGGTATCAACAGTACCGATGAGGAGGAATGACGAACAATATTATGACTGACGCTCCCCATGAATATTTCACTGATAAAGCCTCGCCCCTGGGTTCCCATTACAACAAGTTGAATTTGCTGTTCATCAACAATTTTAAGAATTTCCGCTGTTGGCGATCCAAACCGTATTTGAATATCGACATTAATATCATTTTGTGATAAAAGATCATCCTTTAGTTTTTCAAGTCTGCCCTGATCTATTTCATTAAATTCAATCAGTCGATGTAAAAGGTATGGATTAATTTTAGACTCATCCTGAATGTGAAAAATGGTTACCTGTTTTACACCATTTTTCACAAGTTCTTTTATATAGGTAAATGCGATATCAGCATTTTCTGAAAAATCTGTTGGGAATAGAACATGTTCAATGCCATCATTCGTCGCTAATGTCGGCTCTTCATGCTCATCTCTTAAAGCATCTCTAACCAGAAGGATGGGCTTAGTCGAACCATAGATAACATCATAGGCTATACCACCTAAAAACAATCCGCCAATCATGGAGTGTTTTTCGGCTCCAACTACGATTAATGAGCACTTCTCTTCCAACGCAACACGATTTACTTCATTTTTTATGTTTCCAGAAACTACTTTTGTTTTAACCGCAAATCCTTGCTCCATTAATAAATCAGATTGCTGCTGTAAATTTTCATTAAATATTGCTGTTAAATAAGATGATACGCCGGCATCCACATCTTGAGGATTAAAACATTGGAGCAGCAAACATTCTTTTGTTCCTAACGATCTGAGACTCTTGATATATTTTACCATCTCAGCAGATGCATTTGAAACCTCAGAAATAACAATTATTTTATCAAACATTTTAAACCTCCACAGTTTTAAATTAATAGGCTATTGCGAAACTCGATTCAAAGCTCACAGTACTTCGCAACAAAATGCTCCTACATTTTTTATATCCATTTGTAGCTTAAATAAACGTTATCGTAGCACTTGAGCTTGAGTTGAAATTTGCAGAAAGCTAAATTCATCCATGTTTGTCCACTTTTGTTAATGAGCACAAAAAAACCTGATGTAGAATTCATCAGGCAATAGTATTTACTCAAGATCACAATTTCTTTTTATCTTTCGGTTCCAATAAAAAAAAGCGCTACAGTTCCTGGACCACAATGTGCCCCAATTACAGGTTCAATTAAGTGAACAAGAATATCCTTGGTTCCAAATTTTTGTTTTATTTTATCAGCTAGATAAAGTGCGTCTTCAAGACAGTCTCCATGCGAAATGTAAACCGTTTGATTTGTAGGATCAATTGCTGTTTTTTCCATTTGTTCCAAAAGAATTCGGAGGGAATTTTTTCGGCCACGTACTTTAGATACTGGTATCAGGCGGCCATAATCATCCATGTGCATCACTGGTTTAATGCTGAGCACCGTCCCCATGATTGCACTTGATGCTGAGACACGTCCCCCACGCATTAGAAAAAACAAATCATCCACTGTAAACCAGTGACAAAGATGTAAGCTATTCTCGATGAGCCAATCATAGACTGATTCAATTGATAACCCGTCTTCTCGCAGTTTTGCCGCATGGGTTACCAAAAGTCCCTCTCCAAGCGATGCTCCCAGTGTATCCACTGACATAATTTTAGCGTCGGGATAATCTGTTTTCATCTCCTCCATCACCTGATTTCCGGTTTGATAGGTTGCACTCAATGCAGATGAAAAACCAATATAAAGAAGGTCTTTCCCCTGACTGAGAATACTTTCAAACAAATCACGACACGTACCAGAACTCATGCAAGAGGTGGTAATGACTTCTTTGTTTCGCATCCGTTTATAAAACTCCGTTA
Source organism: uncultured Acetobacterium sp. (assembly GCF_963664135.1). Lineage (NCBI taxonomy): Bacteria > Bacillati > Bacillota > Clostridia > Eubacteriales > Eubacteriaceae > Acetobacterium > uncultured Acetobacterium sp. The sequence goes on from NZ_OY760905.1 coordinate 467,840, forward strand.
AGTCCGTTCGCTGACCTTTTACATAACTTTCATATTCTTCTTCACCAATTCGGTATAAAAGTGATAATATATGCAAGTCATATTTATTTATTAGTTCATCTGGCAAATTAGCAGAAGAGTCCGTTACAATTTCAAAGCTCATTACTTCCACTCCTTTTTTTAGCGTTGATACCATACTAATACAGAATCATCGACAAATCAAGCACAAGCAGCTATTTATGTTCATAAAAAGATTTATTTTGATTCCTTGATAATGAAATTATTTTATGAATTTTCTAACTTTTTAGCTCATGATTGTTTTCAGTAAAGAGAATTTTTTTAAGATTTAGCAGATCATCTCCCTCAAATTTGACCAGATTTAATGAATTTTTGATATTTTCCGTAAGTTGATTCAGGGTCTTTTGATGATTTTTTATGAATTCCTCAGCGTTTGACTCATAAATTGATATTAATTCTTGAATTCTTTCATTATAATTCTGATTGGAGGCTTTTAATTGCTCATTTAAAACAAATAATTTTTGAGATAATTGATTATTCTCTTCTGTTAAACGATTTTTTTCTGTCAATAATACACTTCTTTCACGAAGAATATCGTCGTATTGACTTTTTAAGACATCAGTCTCTTCCTGCTTCTTTTCAACAAGAGCACTTCCTGAATTGTACCCGGTCAGATTCTCTTTCGCATAGGTTTCCAGTTCGCTATTTAAATCACGCACCATCGACTTTAACTGATCCAATTGAGCTTTCATTGCCTTGCTTTCTTGTTCGTAGCTCAAATATTCATCGAGTTTTTTCTGTGAATCAACAGCTGCTTCTCTTCCATCCGCTTTAAAAGATTCAGTCTGAAGAGGTGTATTATTAACACTCAGTTCATTAACTAATCGATTCAATTCGTCATTTTCTTTTTTTAGTTCATCAATCTGATTTGACATTTCTATCTTTGAACTTTTACAAAGATTATACATTTCTCCATATTGATCCCGCTCCTGCTTTAACATCGTTATCATGGCGGTATATTCTTCAAGTCGATTATTAAATGATTCTTCTGCGCTGCGTAAGTTTTCTGTCAAATTATCGATATACTCAGCTACTTGCTTTTTACTATATCCGCCCATTTCTTTTCCAAAAGATAATTTTGCATTCGTTTTGACGGACTTATCTCTGAGCTCATCTAAGGTTATTTGTTCGGATTTTTTTGCCATGATTAATCATACCTTTCTTATTTCTTCCAGATAATGAGATGCTGATTGATTTCCAACTTAAACCGATTGCAGGAGCCAGATGCTAACTCCAATACCCAATATGCTTTTTTGATATATGGACTAACTTTCCCCGGCATCATTTCTTGTTCCATATGCAGTATATCCCCGTCTTTTGACAAAAATATCGCATCAATAGCAAATTTCATTCCAAAAGTATGGACTTGATTGCATTTTTTTAACAGCAATCCTTGATTTTCAGTCAAGACAACAGTTTTTAATAAACCGATCAGTCGAGTCACAAAGCGATCCGCTACTTTTACTTCACTTAATAATAGCATATTATCTCTTAATATCGTGCAATTTTCCATTATTATACCCCTAACCAAATTGTTTGACTAACTGTAAAATCGTGGGTCCTAAAAGAACAATAAATAAAACAGGAAGTACAAAAAAAACCAGCGGAATCATCATTTTTACAGGTGCTTTCATTGCTTTTTCTTCTGCTCGCTGTCTTCTTTTGATTCTTAATTCTTCTGACTGCGCCTTCAAAACTTGATTAATCGGTATTCCTAATTGTTCGGCCTGGATAATCGATCCTACAAAAGTTTTTAATTCTTCAACAGAATTACGATCGGCTAAACTCTTAAGAGCATCTTTTCTTGGTTTTCCAAAGTTGATTTCAGAGTGTACAATATTAAGCTCAGTCACCAGAACGCCACTTAAACGTTCGCCAATTTTGACTAAAGCGGAATCAAAGCCTAATCCTGCTTCCATTGTTACGCATAAAATATCCATAATATCCGGCAATTCATTGGATATCGCACCTTGCCGTTTATTGATCTTTAATTTTAAAAATAGAACTGGAAAAATAATTCCTGATAGCATACTGACAAAAACGAATAATAGTTCATTTAAAATATTCCATCTCGTGAATAACGTTAATATAATCGCCCCCATTAAGAAGACTCCAAAAATCACAAGTCGAATGGCATTATATTCATTAACTGCAAGCTGGATACCGGCAAGCCGTAGATTTGTTTCAGTTTTTTTATTTTTTACGCCACTGTTTTTAGGGAACAGGGATGACACCTTCTTGATTAAAGATTGATAAATCGGCAAAATAACCCTTTGTAAAAAAGGTTTCTCAAATTCATCATCAAGTTCATTTCTATTTCTTTTTTTTATGGAATCAAGTCTCTTCTTTTTAGTATCTGCTACTTTGGCTTTGTTATAAAAAACCGATAGAATCAATATAAAAAGTAGCGCTGAAACACTAAATGCTAAAAACATCATTTAACTCCACCTCATTTCAATCAGAATTTAATATTTACAATTTTCCTGATTACCAGGTATCCAATGACCTCCATGAAAATCGCAATGACGATCATTGCAATTCCAAGATTTGATTTAAAAAAAATCGTTACATACTCAGGATTGAAAAGCATAAAAACAAAGATAATCCCCACTGGCATTAACCCAACCACGAGTCCTGAGGTTCTCGCTGTAGCAGTCAATACTTTTATCTCATTTTTAATTTTAAATCGTTCCTTAATGGTTCCCGAAATATTTGTTAATATCTCAGAAAGATTTCCACCTGTTTGTCGCTGAATCAGAATTGCCGAAACAATCATCATAAAGTTCTGGCTGCCGATTTTTTCGGACAAACGTGTTAATGAAGTTTCAATGGAACTTCCAAGTTTTAATTCTTTTACAACCCTTCCAAATTCTTCTGAAATTGGATTAGGCATTTCAGTTGAGATACTGATCAGGGCCTGTTGAAAAGTGAGGCCGGCTTTCAAACAACTGCTCATAATACTGATAGCATCAATTAATTGCTGTTCAAATAGTTCAACTCGCTTCGCTCGTTTTTTATTCACATACATGGGTGGAATCAATAATCCAAACAACAATAAAATAATTGCGAAGATAATATTATTACTCAGCATAAATACAAGGATTGAAGGAGCGAAGGCCAATACAAACCAGAACAATAAAAATTCCGATGGTCTAATGAGAATTCCCGACATGGCTAAATCGTTTTCCAGTTTTTTGAAAATTTTGTGTTTTGACTTGTCCCGATTTCTTTTTATTTTTATCAAACTTGTAAAATCGGATTTCCCTAAGCTTGTCACCCCGTCAAATCGCTTTTGCATCTGACGCTGATCTGCAGAAATTCGATACAGTACTAACAATACCAGAAAGAATACGGTTACCATAATTAGCAAAGTGACTATTAAAGCGTTCATTGCATTACCTCATTAAAATTCCTCACTTACTCAATAAACCAATCATCATTTACCATGACGCCATTATGAGTAATTTTTTCTAAACATCTCGGTTTTATACCCATACTCTTAAAACGACCCTTAAATTTTCCATCTGTATCCAATTGCCCAGTCATTTCATAGCTGAAGATATCCTGCATTACAATAACATCTCCTTCTAATCCGGTGACCTCGGTAATATTAACAACCTTTCTCGTTCCATCTCGTAGCCTTGATTGCTGGATGATAATATCAATCGCCGATGTCGTTTGATCTCTGATTGCCCTTAATGGTAAATCCATGCCCGACATTAAAACCATGGTCTCAATTCTCGATAATGAATCTCTTGGCGTGTTCGCATGAATTGTAGTAAGGGATCCATCATGGCCGGTATTCATTGCTTGAAGCATATCAATGGTTTCAGCAGAACGAACCTCACCAACAATAATTCGATCCGGTCGCATTCTAAGTGCATTGACAACCAATTCCCGGATGGATATTTTACCTCGTCCTTCAAGATTAGATGGTCTGCTTTCCAACGTGATCACATGATCCTGCAATAATCGCAGTTCGGCGGAATCTTCAATGGTTATAATTCGTTCATTGTCTGGGATAAAACTGGAAAGAACGTTGAGCATGGTCGTCTTGCCACTTCCGGTTCCTCCTGAAACAATGATATTTAATTTCCCTTTGACACAGGCTTCCAGAAAAGATACCATCTTTTTTGATATGGAGCCATATGCCAGCAATTGATCAGTGGTGATTGGCTTTTTAGAAAACTTTCTAATTGTAATAACTGGCCCCACCAGTGAAAGGGGCGGAATTACCACGTTAACACGTGATCCGTCTTGGAGCCGGGCATCCACCATCGGGCTCGATTCATCGATGTGACGGCCAACAGATGAAACAATTCGGTCAATTACATTCATAACATGCTGATTATCTTTAAAAACTACCTGGGATAATTGAATTTTACCACTTTTTTCAATGTAGACCCGGTTATATCCATTAACCATTATTTCAGAAATATCTGGATCGTTCAAAAGAACTTCAAGTGGCCCATAACCAATAATCTCATTAAGCAATTCCTCAGTAATTCTGCTTCGATCAAGTCGGTTAATATTTTCTGCTTCAACAGTCATGACATTTTCAAGAATTCTTAATATTTCTATGGCATTTTCTTTGCCAACCTTCTCAACCTTATTGCTGTTAATTTCGTTAATAACTTCCTGATGTACTCTATTTTTAAGGTCCTGATGTATATCGACGGACTGAACTTCCTTTTTCCCTTCTTCCTGAAACTTTTCTTTTTGTCCCAATCGTTGTTGTTCCATTCTTTCCAGAAGTCCCATTTTTTTACCTCACATTTGATTATTTTCAGCTGACCCTGTGGTCGATTATATTCACGACATAGTTGGCAAGTTTTTTTAGATCTTTACTTATTTCAGATTTTGGAGCATCCAGAACAATGGGTATTCCTTTATTATGAGAGGTAATCGCTGTTTTAAAATCAAAAGCAATGGTATTTTTTACCTGATCATTTAAAACCCTTTGCATGTCCTTTAGACTGATCAGTCCCTTTGTTAAACGGTTAATCACGATTTCTGTTTTCTCCCTTTGCTGAAGCGATTCAAGGATATTAAGACTGATTTTCGTATTACGCAAGGTTGAGATATCTGGAACAGAAATCAACAAAACCAGATTTGAATTCTCAATAGCAACCATTGATACATCATTAAACACAGGTGATGTATCAATTAGAATATAATCATAAAACGGTCGCATGGTATTAATCATTGTTTCGATGTTTTTAGGTGTTACATATTCTGCATATTCTGGACTCTTAGGTGCGCACACAGTACTGACTCCAGAAAAATGTAGCGCCATCAAACGTTTAATGGCATCAATGTCGCCAGCATCATTGCCTTGAGATAATTCAGAAATGGTATCCTTTGGATCAATATCAAAATAAACGTTGACATCTCCAAACTGCAGATCTGCATCAATAATAGCAACTTTTTTTCCCATTTTTGCCAATGACACTGCTAAATTAACCGTGATGGTTGTCTTTCCAATGCCACCTTTTACACCAAATACGGTGATGATGCGAGACTGCATGTTATTCGATGCGGTTATATCGGCATTTTCCATTCGGGATTTTTCCATATAATGTGCTAATTCGATATTTTCAGTTAGCACTTCTGCATCAATGGGAAATTGCAGTACTTTTCGCACTCCAGCCAGCATGACCTTTTCAATCATGTTCACATCAAAATTATCGCATAATAAAATAACTGCACATCCAGGAATTTTGATGTAGATTTTTTCGGCCAAATCAATGGCAATCTGATATTCATCATCGCACTGAATAATTATGACATGGGGTTTTAAACTTATACATTTTTCCAGAACATTTTCATCCTGCTTTGAATATCCGATAAATGCAACCTTATCTTTTCGTAATAAACTTTTTATTTCGTATATGCGATTATCGTTATTTCCAACGATCATTACTTTTATCTTTTCCATCGGTTCACCCCATTTCACATTATTTATTCGAATAACTTTTTTTCATCAGCAAATACTAAGATGGATAGGGTTTCGCACCTAAAATGGTATGATCCACAGGGGAACGGAGAACTAATCGATATTTAGTCTGCATCCCTGCTGAAACGGCATCATGAAGTTTTGTAACTTCTGAAGCAGGGACGGAGAGCGTAACCGATGTGTATTCGCCGCCTTTGTCGCCGGTACTTTTAGGACCAATTTCCAAAATCACGACATCTTCAACAACATACTGCGAACTAATCACATTTTTATCAACGATTGTCGCAACCAGATCGACTCGGTCACCTTTGGTTAAATAACCGCCCACACCTCGTTCTTCATCAACAAGAATGGTTACCCCTCGATAATTTGGATCAATAGAATAGGCCAAATTATTATTCTCCTGAGTTGGATCACTTAACCGAGTTGTCAGGATCTGTTCATTAGCTTCAATGTTATCTTTAGTAATCCGGCCCAGAACATCATCTTGGTTGGCAAGTGACAATTGATGAACCAATTCAATAGGAATTTCTTCTGTTTTCAACATTTCTTTTTGAATAACAGTTCCTTTAGGAATAGCTTGTGCGGCTAAAACTACCGGTTGTGTTTTTTGATCTGCACCTTTTTGAAGAGACGTTGCAAACTGAAAAACAGCGAAACCTGTAATTATTGACACAATCAATGCGATTATTATGAGTTTTTTCATCGATTTCTCCATTCGACTGTTTTATTGACTTTTGTTTAATATCTACCCAAAATTCAATCTATTATTAATTATTCCGATAAGATCAGATTATATAATCCAAAATCAGCTTCTGATCCTTCTCCAACGTTATTTCCTGAAGATACTCCATTTGAGACCATATTTAAAAACGAACCGGTGATATATCCATCATTCGTTTGATTTTCGAGTAAAAATGCGGCAAAACCTTCTACCACAACTGTTTTTTTATCAGCCCCAAAGGAATAAATAGGGACCTTGACAATCCTCGGGCATGATGGGTCAAAATTACTAACCGTACAACCTGTCCCTCCTGATTTTGCTCCAAAATGGGTACAGGCAGAGTAACGTTCATCAAAACCCTGATAAGTGGGACCTACCATGTTTCCACTTTCTTCCAGAAGAATGTCTCCGACACTGATTTCGCCTGCATATCCCTGGGAAATCCAAATGCGATAGTCGCTGGCACCGCCACCCTGTCCATCCAGATCCAATGCTCCAAAAAACGAGGTTGAACCCCCATGAACGCCATATTTTAGGGTGACATGGGTCAGGTCATGACTGGCGATTCGTGCTTCAATTTCATCTTTTGTCAATCCAATGGGCACGACGCCACTTGTTCGGATCACCGGAGAGAGTTTTGCCACAGCGCTTCTTGATAGATCTAGCTTATCTATCCCAAATATTTTCGCAAAATACATGGGTGCAGATTTATCGACAGTTACCCGTATTTCAGTATATTGACCATTACTGATTTTCCCTAAAACAACATCATCTTCTGTAATATCCCCAAATCCATTAAGACTGGCATAGCTGACTGCACTTGCTTTTATTTGATTGATCTTTGTGATATTACCAGTTTCAATGGGCAATAGCCGCCCAGATGAATACACTGCCGCATCGGCAGCTTTTTGCTGTTCTCCGGTACTTAAAAAGGCCAACCCCAGATCAATTACCAACGCTAATATCCCCATTATAAAAACCATCGACACAGCTACTATAATTAATGCATCACCATGTTCTTGATCTTTTATTCGTGTGAAAAACATATTTTTTCTTAAAAAAGCTATTATCTTATTCATCTATTCCACCTTCATGGTGCAGGATGAAGAAAGATTCATGGTTTCACCCTGAACAAAAACACCAACAATTGGGGTAAGTATATCAATGTCATCGCTGATTTTAATGACAACATCGCCGAGTCGCGGATTTGATGCATTTGTAAAAGTAATGTCAATATCCACTGAATCGGCAATGTTTTCTGGGGCAATCGCCCGGATATGATCTGCTATTGCTGTTTTACTGGTTGAATGAACGATTGCATATCGCGCCCCCTCTCTGGAACAATAATCAATACTGTTTTGGTTCATAAACAACCAACCAAAATCGATGATTGCACACAAAATCATAATCAAAATTGGCAGGGTGATCGCAAGCTCAACAATGGCTTGTCCATCTTCTTTTTTTATTCTTTTGATTATGTTTGTAAACATTCTTCCTCCCCGATTATTCAAAAATGAATATCTTATTTATAAAAAAATTGCGTGTTAATCTTTCTGCCATTAAAAAAGGCATATTGATTACGTCTGGCAGAACTCTCTACTCTGACGTTGCCAATATGCCACTGGTTTCTTCACAGTAAACACAATAACTACCTATAGACTTTATGCTGCTAATTTCGTTCCGATATCCGTAAAGAATTGACCAATTTGTGGTCCTAATAACCAGATGGCTGCAATGGCTGCCAAAGCAATCCCCGCAATAATTAATCCATACTCTACCATACCCTGTCCATCTTCTTCTCTGATCATTCGTGCAAATGCATTTTTCATTTCTTTCTCCTTAAAATTTATTTTGAATTTTTATTCTATTATTTTTCAGATTTATTTGACGAATTTTTATGCAGCTAACTGGGTTCCGATGTCTGTAAAGAATTGACTGATTTGTGGTCCCAATAACCAGATGGCCGCAATGGCTGCCAGCGCAATCCCCGCAATAATTAACCCATACTCCACCATTCCCTGTCCATCTTCTTCTCTGATCATTCGTGAAAATGCGTTTTTCATTTCTTTCTTCTCCTTAAAATTTATTTTGAATGTTTTATTTCATATTATCAGATTTATTTGATGAGTCTTTATGCGGCTAGCTTGGTCCCAATGTCTGTAAAGAACTGGCCGATTTGTGGTCCCAATAACCAGATGGCCGCAATGGCTGCCAAGGCAATCCCCGCAATAATTAATCCATACTCGACCATACCCTGTCCATCTTCTTCTCTCATCATGCGTGCAAATGCGTTTTTCATTTTCTCAATCTCCTTATAATTTTTATTTTTGAAATACGGTTCTTGAATATTTTATTTGAATTCTTTATGCAGCTAATTTCGTTCCGATATCGGTAAACATTTGGCTGATTTGTGGCCCCAATAACCAGATGGCGGCAATGGCTGCCAAAGCAATCCCCGCAATGATTAATCCATATTCGACCATACCCTGTCCATCTTCTTCTTTGAACATTTTTACAAATAAATTTCTCATTTTCTTTTCTCCTTTAAATTATTGATTATGCTCGTAATCGTTAACACTTATTTTTGATCTTTAAAACAACTTACTAAATTCAAATAGATAACAGTTTGTATTTAAAAGATTTAAAATTAAAACCGATACAAAACCAGATGCCATAAAAGGACCCAAAGCAACTTTTGATTTCAAATTGCCTTTCCTGCTGATTATCAGATAACTTGCGTAGATCATCAGAAAGAATGTCATAATCATAATTGCTGAGATCATTCCATAAGCTCCTAAACAAAAGCCAACCGCCGCTGCATATTTTACGTCTCCCCAACCAGCGCCCTTTCCGATCATTGCTGGTAAGAAGAAAATAATAAAACCAATCAATAAACCAAAAATATTTATGCTTAAACTCATTATCGGTTGACCGGTTATTAAAAATGCTCCACCAATAAAAAGTGTCATTAATACCAATTCATTAGGAATTTTTCTAATACTGATGTCGACCGCCGAAAGGATGATGCAAATGGAAAAGAGCATCATATATTCCAGCGTTTTTGATTCAAGACCATTCAATTTTAAAAAGATCAACCAAATAATTGAATTCATAATTGCCCAAAATATGGTTTTAGAAATGCTCCCTGAAAATTGATGCTGCTTAAGTGTGTTAACTCTTTGCTTGATCAAGTACACAGAAGATTTCTCCATCAGTACGCCAACGACTGTCCCAATTGATAAAACCAGAACAGTTATTGTAATTTGATTCATTCGCACACCTCCATCAATTTTTTGTAATAAAAAAGCAACGTTTTACGCGTTGCAATAAAGGCGAATTAAATACACCTATAACCTGCAACTGGCTGTCATATAATAAATTATTTAGACCCTATAGCTTTGCGTCCTTACCTTTCAGTAAGTTTGCCAAATATTAAATTTACCAACAAGAGAATACAATAGAATAAAAAAACAACGCTCTGACACGTTGCTCTAAAGTCATCTTGCGATGGGATTTTTTGCAACTGGCTGCCATATAATAAATTACTTAGACCCTAAAGCTTTGCGTCCTTACCTTTCGATAAGTTTGCTAAATATTCTATTGGCAACATAATAAAACATTATATTCGACATGTCAAGTGAAAAATTTGTTTTTTATTTACTTTTGTAAATAATTATAGCAATTTCTTGTTCTGAAATTCTTATTCAGTTTGAAAGTATGTAAATTCACAATTAATTATAAGCGTCGATGTTTCTTGATATTCAATTGCTTTATTGTTAATAATATTGTATTTAATTGTCATTTCAGTATTAAATATAAATTGTATTATAATAATCTAATATTTTAGCCGTTTTTACTCCACTCTACTTTTAATTATCCAATTTAAAATGTTCAACACATGGTTGACTGCTGCAATTATTTTTGATTTTAAAACAATTATGTATATATGAATGCATTGTTTGTCAATCTTATATTTACACTAAAAGATTTCCTTAATAAAAGATTAAATTGTTGACATGTGACGCTGGTTATGTTAACTTTTGATTATGTTAGAATGAACTAACTATTGTAATGAATGGAGGTTATCTATGAGCATTGTTATCATTGGTGGAAACGATCGGATGATTTATCAATATAAAGATCTATGTAAAAATTATGACTGTCAGGCAAAGGTATTCACACAAATGCAGGGAGCTATGAAGAAAAAAATTGGTGAGCCCGATTTGATCATCCTGTTCACTGGTACAGTTTCTCATAAAATGGTAAACTGTGCCATCTCTGAAGCCAAACGGCTTAATTTACCACTGGCACGTTCCCATACAAGCAGTCTGGCTGCACTGAGGAATATTCTTGAAACACATTGTTCCCAATGTACAACTTGTGAAAATTGTGTCACACAGTCAATCTCTTAGCATGTAAAAAATAAAGGCCTTCCTAATCTAAAAGAAGACCTTCGTTATTGTCATTAATCCCTTAAGCTTGTTGTACAATTAGGACAACGCTGGGCCTTTACAGGGATTTCAGTATAACAATAGGGGCATAATTTCGTTTTTTCTTCGACCGTTTTTTTTTGTTCTTTTCAAGTTTACAACTTGATTAACAACTTTAATCATAAAAAAGATCACAAAAGCCATAATCACAAAGTTGATAACTGCTGTTAAAAAGGATCCATAACGGATTTCTACGCCGAAGATTGGCAAAACAAAGTTACTTAAATCAGTTTTTGCAAATAAACCAAGTATCGGCGAAATGATGTCATCCGTCAGTGATTTGATAACATTCTGAAATGCTGCACCTATTATAAATGCAATCGCAAGATCCATCACATTTCCGCGAAGAGCAAATGTTCTAAATTCTTTTAAAAAGTGCTTCATTCAAGCACCTCCAATTTTTTAACGCATTGAATATACCTATTTTTTCCATTACTGTCAAGGCGTTTAATAAAAATGAAAGGTTTCACTTAAGGTTATCTATTTATGATTAGTCTTCGTGATCATTGATTTGGATTTTTTCAATTTATTTAAATCTTTGGGACATGTTTTTTTAAATAAAACGATTTCCAACAAAATACAACCCGGCAAGTAGAAACAAGTAGATCGACGCAAGTAAAAATTTAAAGTTCAGGCTTTCCTCTGCCATCAGATACGAAATTCTATTTATAATTATTGGCGAGGTAAACATCCCTAGATTTACAGAAGCAGTTACAATTGCGATGGCTGTCGATTGTTTCTCCTTATTTACTGAGTCAGCGGCTAAAAAAATACCACTCGGCATAACACAGCCGATTCCAAAACCAATAGATATTGAAGCAAAGACATTAATCCCCCGATTAATCCATTGATGAGACTGAATAGGACGAGATTTTTTTTAGTGATCCAAATGGATAATGGGCCTGATAGAAATGCAAAAATAAGCCCAAATAACGCCGGTAGCGTTAAGACCATTTGAATGACTGATTCTTCCACATCTGAAAAATGTTGCTTGATATCTGTTAGAATTACGGGAGCTGTCATTGAAATCATTAAAAGTGAAGCGATTGATAAGATAGCAAATTTTATTCGCTTATTTTCCAATGGTAACTCCTCAGTTTAAAAATAAGTCAATATGTTTTTGAACAGGTGAGATTATTATTTCTTATCCCTACGAACATGAAATAATCGATACCCTAAAAATCATCTCGAAACAATGCTTTTCATCTCGTTTATTTTTCCGAAGACTCAGCTTATTTTGTGTTTTTGCTCATTTTTAGTCATTTATTTATTTCAACATCAAAAAAAGAAAGAAAATTCTCTCTTTTTTTGATGTTGAAATAATAATAACTCCGATTTAATTCCGAATAATCTCAATTTTATAGCCATCTGGATCGGTAATAAAATAATAACGAGGTTTGCCATCGCCACTGAGTCCTTTTGGCTGAGTAGGCTTATAACCCTCTGCTTCGTGGGATGCCCAGGATGCCTCAAGATCATCAACAAGAACAGCTAAATGTCCGTAGGCTGTTCCCAAATCATAAGGGACTACCTGTCCATAGTTATAGGTCAATTCCAATTGATGATTGTTGGGATTGCCATCACCTAAAAATACCAAAGTAAATTCATAGGTTGGTTCATCCCGACGCCTCACTTCTTCAAAGCCTAATGCTTCTTTGTAAAATTCCAGGGATCGTTCCAGGTCCAAGACTCGAATCATTGTATGTGCCATTTTATAGTTTCCCATAAACGTCTCCTTCTATTTTTAAAATTATATTTTAATGGTGCTCGCCGGAGCACCCATTGGTACCTTCATAATTTCGAATTAACGGCAAGGTTTTTTTATTCATCAAATCAAGAGCCGCCATTCCTGAAAGACCTGTTCCGAGGTAACGAGTCACACAAGCATCAGCCAGAATGTCAAAGGCCTTCTGACTCAAAAATTTTCCAGTTATAATTCCTTCACAATTGGAATTAATGATTTTTTGAGCCAGCTTCTCAGCTGTTAAATCTCCGATTGTTTCAATTGCCACAATAGTTGACGTGGCCCGATGTACTATCACTAAAAATTTTCCGGCATCAAATTCGGATGACACCGATGTCTCCAGCGCGTTCCCATCCATTGTCATTGCTATTTTCATACTTGTCTCCCATCTTTTGATGATACTCTTTTTTATAAAAATCTTCATTTAACTTAGCGGGTTGAGCATGGTTTTGTAAAAGGCGTAAGCTTTGGAAGATTTTCCGATGCAGTGGCCGAGATAATGGTCTAACAGATCATTGATCTTTATCGCTTCGGCGGCATTAACCTCACGATCCTTGAGTTGTTTTATCGGTTGTTTTAAAAAATCCCGGAGCAGCTCAAGCATGGCAGGGGTTATCTTATAAATGTACCCCTCTGTTTGTTCTTTGCACCCATTACAAACTACTCCATTGTTTTCAATACTGAAGAGGATTAAATCATTGTCACGCTGACAAACCATGCATCTTTCAAGACCTGGGCGATAGCCTAAATAACTAACCAGTTTCATCTGAAAGGCACCGACTAAAACCAGATCGTTTTTTGCTTTTCCTCCGGATATATAAAACAAAACATGAAGAAGCAGTTTTAAAATTTCCGGGCTTTTCTGAAAAAATTCGAAGGCATTATACATCAGATCAAGTAAATATGAAGCCAATGCCATCTTTGTCAGATCATTCCGCAAAGGATAAAATGCCTCGATTAAATTAGATTGATTGATGATGCCGAAATTCTTTCCGGGATAATAGACAAATTCACTATAAGCAAAGATTTGAGTGCTGGCTAAAAGTCCACTTTTCTGACGGCGAACCCCTCGGGCAATGCACTGTATCTTCCCGTCATCTTCGGTGAAAATGGTTAGGATTTTATCCTGTTCTTTATAGGGCTGTTCTTTGATGACCAGTCCTTTTGTTTTAATCAGAGCCATAATTCTCCCAATTGAAGGACTTATTCAAAATATCCTAAATCTTTTAGATCAAAGTTCTTATCCCGCCAATCGGATCGCACCTTCACCCATAGTTGAAGATTGATTTGAGATTTGAGGAAAAATTCAATGTCTTTTCGTGCCTGAGAACCAATTTTTGTCAGCATCGATCCACCCTTACCAATCAATATTCCCTTGTGAGTTTTACGTTCGCAGAAGATCGTCGCTTCAATATCAATGATATCTTTTCCTTTTCGGGGTTTCATGGCTGTGACTTCAACCGCGATTCCGTGAGGAACCTCATCATTTAATAGGTTCAGAAGTTTTTCCCGGATCAGCTCCTGAACAATCCACCGTTCCGACTGATCAATAATCATATCAGCTGGGAAAAACATTGGACCCGGACTGAGCAGATCAGTAATAAGATCCAGCAATTCTTTAACCCCATCGCCCTGAACAGCGGATATGGGAATAATTGCTTTGAGGAAATCATATTTCTGATAGGCAGCAATTGTGATTAAAACATCTTCCTTCGGAAGCATATCGATTTTATTGATGACTAAAATAACAGGGGTCTTGCTGGCCTTTAATTTTTCAAGAATATACTGATCGCCCGGTCCAATTTTTGTTTCCGGCTCCACCAGATATAAGACCACATCGACATCGGAGACGGTGTTTTCAGCTGCTTTTTGCATATAGTCACCCAATCGATTTTTAGGACGGTGCATTCCCGGGGTATCGATAAAAACCATTTGAGCCTGTTCATCAGTATAAATACACCGAATGGCGTTTCGCGTTGTTTGGGGTTTGGCTGAGGTAATTACCAGCTTTTCTCCCATAATATTATTTAGCAGGGTCGATTTCCCCACATTAGGGCGGCCGACGATGCTGATAAATCCCGATTTAAAGTTCTCGTTCATAATTCACGTTCTTTCTCTGGTTAAAAAAACCAATTGATAATTTTAGGTAAAAAGATAATCAGTCCCACACAGACAGACATAATCGCCGCAACCATAACTGCTCCTGCGGCTGTATCTTTTGCAACTTTTGCCAGATGATGGTATTCTTCGGTATATAAATCCACCAGGGTTTCAATAGCCGTATTGATGATTTCCAAAATAAAAACAAAGCCAATAACAATAACAAGCGCCAGCCATTCATAACTTTCAATTTTAAAAACAAATCCAGATGAAATGGCTAGAATACCAACGCCAAAGTGGATTCGCATATTAGGCTGGGTTTTAAGTGTGTATAAAATACCTTCGATGGCAAAAGAAAAACTCTTTTTCAACTTTCTTCTGATTTTTCCCACCTCCTGATTTTTTATTTCTGCGTATAGTGACCAGCTTGGATAATATACTCACCTATTTTATAGTTAAATTTCTAAAGAATTAAACTATAAAACAAGCTTTCAGAATTATATGATATTTAATCATCGCCCATGATTTCTTTTTCGATACGACGCATCTCAGATTTATCTTCATCTTCCATATGATCATAACCCAGCAGATGAAGAACACTATGCACCGATAGATAAGAAAGTTCCCGGGTCAGTGTGTTTCCATATTCTTCAGCTTGAACCGCTGCCTGTTGGGTACAAATTACAACGTCCCCTAATAAAAGCGGCAAAAAGGGATTTTCTTTAATAATTAATTCCTTATTATTGATGAATTCTTCATGCATCGGAAATGACAGCACATCAGTGATTGCATTTTTTCCACGGTACTCCGCATTTAAACTTTTTATTTCCTCAGCTTTCACAAAAGAAAAGCTAACCTCGCATTCCACCTCAATTTCATGGTAGAGCAAGGTTCGTATCATGGCATCTTCAATTTCTTCTAGAATGAATTCATCTATCTCTAAATCACTACGATTATCATAAGCTACTACGAGCATATTATTCCCTCTCTGGTTTTCGTCAATTTAATGTGTCTTTTTTGTTTGCTGCTTTTGCCATCGCTTCTGCTCTCGCTTCTGCTCTCATCACCGATTTATTGGCATCAACTGATGAGGCATGATCCGGGATCAACTCGTCATAAGGCGGAGTTGTCATATGGGAGAGCATGCCAAAACCATGATTATAGTCAATCATCGTGATACTTCCCAATTTAATATCAAAATGCCATTTACAGTCAATCGGCAAATTCAGAAGATTGGTGAGGATTCCGTGAATGGTACCACCATGGGCGACCATTAAAACGGTTTCATCCCCATCTAATTCGGATAAAAATTCGGCGCAAAGGTCATGGTATTGCCGCTGGCTCTGGCCATCAGGGACAGCGTAATCAATGTAGTTCTCCATCCATTGATCCCATTCTGCCTGGGCATTTTCGATACATTCGTCCCGGGTTCTTCCTTCAAAAATACCAAAGTTGAACTCCCGCAGTCGGTGATCCACGAGGATCTCCTTCCCAATTGATTCACCAACCGACTGAGCAATTTTAAAAGCCCGGGTGGTCGGGCTGGCATAGATTTTGCTGAATGACAGTTTCTCATCCAAAGCGATCAGTTCGTCCACCAATAGTTCCTTCATTGCTTCTCCCCGTGGGGTATATTCGGATTCAGTGTGGCCATTGAGACGATGTTCCACATTTCCATAGGTTTCTACATGTCTTACTAGTACAAGTTTCATTTATTCTTCCTTATGTAGTTTTAAACTTTTCTTATATTATAACTCATTTCAATCAGGGAAACCAAAATATTTTTGCCAACCCTCACCTTTTTAGTTATAATTGATTAAGAAAAAGCGAATCATAAACTAATGTAAGCTTCACTGGCCGTTTTACATGAAACATTTTCAACACTTTACGGCGTACAGTCTGCATGTTATAAAATCATTTGTGAAAACTGACAGCAAAGCAATCGTTGTTCATATTATCTATCATAATAACCTTTGAAAGGATGTCATCATGGAAAAATCAAAAAAACAATCTCTTTTGGCTGATCTGGGTCTTGTGGCGGTGGCATTTGTTTGGGGCAGTGGTTTTGTTGCTTCGAAAAATGCCCTGGATTCAATGACACCGATGATGCTCATGGCTGTCAGATTCACAGTAGCCTCACTCCTATCTGGATTCATCTTCCGAAAAAATTTAAAAAACATCCCTAGAGAAACCATTAAGGCCGGCTGTATTATCGGATTTTTTCTTTTTACCGCATTTGCCGCTCAGATGATTGGACTTCAATATATGTTGGCTGGCAAACAAGCCTTTTTAACGGCTACCAACGTCATTATGGTTCCTTTCATTTATTGGGCTGTCAAAAAACATAAACCAGATCAGTACAACTTTGTGGCTGCCTTTATTATGCTGCTGGGACTGGCTCTGCTGACCATCGATTTTTCGGTTGGTTTTTCCTTTAATCCCGGTGATGTCTTAACTGTATTGTGTGCGTTTTTATATGCCTGTCACATTGTGGTAGTAGGGATTTACTCTAAAAAACATGATCCTGTTGCCCTGACCGTGATCCAACTTGGCTTTGCGGCTATCGTTTCATTAGCCTATGTTTTTGTTTCCGGCGAGTTTACCCTGTCCATCCCTGTTCCCGGTCTTTTGAATGGCTTGTATCTGGGAATATTCTGTACCTTCCTGGCCTTTTTAGGACAGACGGTGGCTCAAAAATATACTAATTCAACCCATGCAGCAATTATCCTCAGCCTTGAGGCTGTTTTTGGAAGTCTGTTATCCATTATCATCCTCGGCGATAATTTTACTTACACCATGTTCTTAGGCTGTTTGATAATCTTTATAGGGATCATTACCGCCGAAACCAAGTGGTCTTTTTTCAAGCCACTATTTCTTAAAGAAAACCCTGAAAATCCTGAAAAAATCAATGAGATTTAGCTTTTTCTTTACAGATTAATTCTCAATATGCTATGATAACCTCCAATCGCAAGAATAATTGCAGAGGAGGTTTTTTTTGAAAACTCAATTTAATATTGGAAATCTGGAATTTTCCAAACCCATTGTCCAAGGGGGAATGGGTATCGGAATTTCCCTTTCTAACCTTGCTGGAAACGTCTCTAAGTATGGTGGTCTTGGTGTGCTGTCTGGTGTAGAAATGGGCAGTGATTACCCAAACTACATAAAAAATCCAAAACTTGCCAACAGACAGGCTATGGAGGATCACTTTAAACGAGCTAAAGAAATATCCGGAAATCGTCCCATTGGGATTAATATTATGGTAGCGTTGACTCAGTATGAGCAACTTGTCAAGGACGCTGTGCAAACTGGTTTTGACATTATTTTTGCTGGTGCTGGTCTACCTTTAACACTCCCGGAACTCACCCGAAATTCCTTAACCAAAATTGCCCCGATTATTTCTTCTAAACGGGTAGCCAAGCTGATTTTAAAACACTGGTGGCGTCACTATCAAGTTGCTCCGGATGCAATTGTACTGGAGGGCCCATTGGCTGGCGGTCATTTAGGCTTTAAAAACGAAGACCTTACCCCGGAACGGCTGACTGAACAAGCATTGCCTTCACTGATTCCCGGCGTACTTGAAGAAATCAAACCCTATGAAGATTTAGTTGGAAGGCATATTCCCTTAATTGCCGGCGGCGGTATTACCACAGCGGCTGATGTCCGGGAAACCCTGGAAGCTGGTGCTGATGCGGTACAGATCGGTTCCCGATTCGTGGCGACCGAAGAATGCGATGCTTCCCTGGCCTTTAAAGAAGCGATGGTAAATGCCAAACAATCTGATATCGAAATTATCGTCAGTCCCGCTGGTTTACCAGGTCGGGCTATCCATAACCGCTTCTTGGAAGAAGTTAAAGCAGGGCTGCGTCATCCTAAAAGCTGTCCCATTAATTGCATTAAATCCTGTGATTACAAAACTGCACCTTATTGTATCGGCTTAGCACTGATTGCCGGAAGACAGGGTGATTTAGAAAACGGCTATGTTTTTTCAGGTGCCAATGCCTTCAAGATATCTGAAATCACAACTGTGGAGGCCTTAATGAATGAATTGACTAAAGAGCTTGATTAATTTTATTTTAGTCATTCATCTCGAACGCTAATAAACCTTAATGCTCCCCTAAGAAACAGATCAATATTTGAGCTTTTCTTGACAAATATTTTTTTAGAGCTATAATTAGTTAGACAATCTAATGATATTGGAGGTGACCCTTTGGACTCTTTTTCTTCCCAACTCAACGCAGTTTTGGTGGATACATTCAATAATATTCTAAAGTTTGAAGAGGATTTACTCAAACAATCAACCAATATTGATTTATCAATCAACGAAATGCACCTGATTGAGCATGTGGGAAAAAACAAAAATGACGGAAGAACCATTAGCGATCTCGCCCAAAGTCTTAACATTACCCTTCCTTCTGTGACCGTTGCCATTAATAAATTGGTCAAGAAAGAGTATGTAAAGAAAGAGAAAAGCAATACCGATGGACGCGTTGTATACGTCCAGCTCACTGACAAGGGTTTGCGGATCGATAAAATTCACCAATATTTTCACGTCAAAATGGTGAAAGATATTTCAAAAGAAATGACCGATGAAGAAAAAGAAGTTTTGATTCACGGCATGGAAAAATTAAATGGTTTTTTCAGAAAAAAATTATCAAGGTTATCTGACGAAAATGAAGCGTCCAAACCTTGATGCTTGGAGGAACAAATGTCCTTTACAATTATCGGAACCGGTTCTGCATTGCCAAAAACAATCCAGACCAATAACGACCTCGCCCAGTTTCTAGATACATCCAATGATTGGATCGTTTCAAGAACGGGCATTGAAGCGCGACATATTTGTGTAGACGAATCTATTTTGGATATCGCCTTGGAAGCCAGCGTTAACGCTCTGGAAAATGCACAAATTAAACCAGCAGAACTTAATCTGATCATCTGTCCCACCCTTGGCGGTGACACCGTTACCCCTTCTCTGGCTTGCCTGATTCAGGAAAAGTTAGGGGCGACCTGCCCCAGTTTTGATCTCAACGCTGCCTGTTCCGGCTTCGTCTATGGCCTGGATGTAGCAGATGCTTATTTCTCTCGGAATGATGATATGAAAATTCTCGTCATTGCGGTGGATGCCATGTCAAAGCTGGTGGACTGGCAGGATCGGGCTACTGCGGTGTTATTTGGAGACGGAGCCGGTGCTGCGGTGCTTGCCAGTGGGAATAGCCTCAAAGCCATCCAGTTGACCGCCGTCGGAAATCAGCATGCTTTGAGTATTCCCTGGCCTAAGGGTAATCATCCTTTGACCCAAAAACAGACAAACGCGGCACCTTATCTCAACATGGATGGGCCGGAAGTCTATCGCTTTGCGGTCGCTGCCATCTGCAGTGACTTACGCTCAGTGGCAAAAGCAGCCGGCATCGAACTGGCAGATTTAGATTATATCATTCCCCACCAGGCCAACTTGCGGATTATCGAAGGTGCTGCCAAACGGCTTAAGCTGCCGATGGACAAATTTGTCCTGCGAGTCAATGGATGCGGGAACACTTCAGCTGCCAGTATCCCATTGGTTTTGGATGAACTCAACCGCAGTAAAACTTTTAAACATGGCACCCGGATTGCTTTAACTGCTTTTGGCGGTGGGCTGACAACTGGAGCCTGTGTTATCGAATGGGCTTGATGTAGTTTATTCGCGATTATTTATTAAAAAATTATTTAATTAAACCTTATTCAAAAAATTAAACCCATATTAAATCATAATTTATTCATAATCTTAGGAGGATTAATCAAATGGTATTAGAAAAAGTAGTGGAAATTTTACGGAATTACAAAGACGAACAAGATCTTGAAGTAACGATGGATTCAACATTTGAAGAGCTGGAACTGGATTCTTTAGATACCGTGGAATTGGTCATGGAAATCGAAGAAGCATTTGATACCAGCATTGAAATGGATGGCGAACTTCAGACCATTGGTGATGTGGTAACCCTGATCGAAAAAGCAATCGCTTAGGTGAAATAACATGATAAAAACACCACTCTGCGATCTTTTAAACATTGAATTTCCCATTCTTCAAGGAGGAATGGCGTGGATATCCGATGCTCAGCTTGCAGCTGCCGTGTCAAATGCAGGTGGTTTAGGGATTATTTCATCGATGAACGCCGATGAAAATTGGCTTCGCAGTGAAATTCAAAAGGCCAAAAAACTGACCGATAAACCTTTTGGGGTCAACGTGATGTTGATGAATCCCCATGTGGATAAAATTGCCCAGGTTCTGATTGACGAAAAGGTACCAGTTGTGACAACCGGTGCCGGTAATCCGGGAAAATTCATGAAGCTGTGGATTGAAGCCGGCATTAAGGTTATTCCGGTGGTACCATCCACTGGTTTGGCTCGGTTTTCCGAACGGGCTGGCGCTACAGCGGTTATTGCCGAAGGCGGCGAATCCGGCGGTCATGTGGGTGAAATGTCCACCATGCCCCTGATTCCTCAGGTTTGTGATGCGGTTTCGATTCCGGTGATTGCCGCGGGTGGAATTGGTGATGGCCGAGGAATCGCTGCTGCTCTTATGTTGGGTGCAGTAGGGGTTCAATTGGGTACCCGCTTTTTAGTGGCCCATGAAACGAACATTCATGAAAACTATAAAGATAAAATTATAAAAGCTAAAGATATTGACACTACCCTTAGTGGCCGGTCATTGGGTCATCCGGTCCGTTCTTTAAAAACAACCTTTTCCAAGGATTTCATTAAAGCAGAAAACGATCCAACCACTCCACCAGAAGTACTGGAAGAATACGGTCGGGGTGCTCTTCGCATTGCCGCTCAGGAAGGTGATTCTCAAAAAGGTTGCTTCATGGCTGGTCAGATCGCAGGGATGATTAAAGAAAAACAAAGCGTGAAGGAAATCATTTTAACACTGGCTCAAGAAACAGAAACAGTTTTAAAAGGAGGATTAAGATGGGTAAAATAGCACTGATCTTTCCCGGTCAGGGATCACAATTTATTGGTATGGGCAAACCGCTTTATGAACTCTGTCCACCCTCACGAGCCATTTTCGACCAGGTTGATACGATTCATCATGGCACCTCAGCACTCTGCTTTGAGGGGCCTACTGAAGATCTCAATCAAACGCATAACACTCAACCCTGCATTTTTGCAGTCGAGTTGGCGGCCCTAGCGGCCTTGAAATGTGTTGGGGTACAGGCGCAAGGAATCGCTGGATTCTCTCTGGGGGAAGTAACTGGTCTGGTTGCATCCGGCGTCCTCACTATGGAAGATGGGTTGAAGTTTGTTGAAAAACGTGGAAAAGCCATGGAAGAAGCAGCTAAGATGACTCCAGCATCCATGTTAGCCGTTTTAAAACTTGACAATGCGACGGTGGAATCACTCTGCAAAGAATTCAACCAATGCTACCCGGTTAACTACAATTGTCCCGGACAACTGGTTGTAGCCCTGCTAAAGAATGATCAGGAACTGTTTTTAACCCGAGTAAAAGAGCTGGGCGGACGGGGAATTCCGCTGAGTTTATCCGGCGGCTTCCACTCACCTTTTATGACTTATGCAACCAAGATACTGGAAAAGAAAATCTATGAACTGACTTTTTCTCAGGGTACTATCCCGCTCTATTCCAATGCTTATGCCAAACCCTACCCCACTTCTCCGGTGGATATTCGTTCTTATATTCTTCATCAGATCAATCATCCCGTGTTATGGGAACAAACCATGCGCAATATGATTGAAGATGGATTTACCACCTTTATTGAATGCGGTCCTGGTAAAACCCTGAGCGGATTTATGAAAAAAATTGATAAATCAGTTGCCTGTTATCATGTTGAGACATTGTTGACTGATTATCTCGAAACAAAAAATGCCGGAAAGGAATGGTCTTTTATATGTTAACAGGAAAAACCGCACTGGTTACGGGCGGCGCAAAAGGAATTGGACGGGCCATTGCCCTTAAAATAGCCCAGGCTCATGGGAATGTTGCCATTATGTATCGCGGCAGCCAGAAAAATGCTGAGGATACCATCTATGACTTATTGGCTTTGGGTGTGAATGCTAAAAGCTATCAATGTGATGTGGCTGACTTCAATGCCACCAAAGATTTAGTTTCCCAAGTTATTAGAGATTTTGGCGGATTGGATATTCTAGTGAACAATGCTGGTATTACCAATGATAAGTTGTTAATCGCCATGAAGGAAGATGATTTTGATAGCGTCATCAACACCAATTTAAAAGGCGCCTTCAACATGACCAAACATGTTGGAGCCTACCTGCTCAAACAGCGTAAAGGTCGAATTATCAATATTTCCTCGGTATCTGGTATGATGGGCAACGTCGGACAATGTAATTATGCCGCCGCTAAAGCGGGTCTGATCGGCCTGACTAAATCTGCTGCCAAAGAAATGGCAATGCGCGGGGTCACCTGCAACGCCATTGCACCGGGTTTTATCGATACCGATATGACCAAGGAATTAAAACCGGAAATAAAAGAAGAAATTATCAAACAAATACCCTTGAAACGTTTGGGACAAGCCGAAGACATTGCCAATCTCTGCGTTTATTTAAGTAGTGATTTATCAGGCTATATTACAGGAGAAGTCATTAAAGTTGATGGCGGTCTCTATATTTAGGAGTAATCAATGAATCGACGAGTTGTTATAACAGGATGTGGCGCCGTTTCTCCAGTGGGTAGCACTGTAGATCGTTTATGGGAAAACCTGAAAAACGGAAAATGCGGCATTGATTTTATTAAAAAATTTGATACCACCGACTTAAAAGTGAAAATTGCAGGTGAGGTTCGTGATTTTGAACCCCTTGACTATATTAAAAAAAGTGAAATTCGAAAAACTGATCTATTTACCCAATATGCTATCGGTGCCGCCGTTCAGGCCATGGAAGACAGCGGCGTTCAGGCCCATGTGGATCCCACCCGTTTGGGTGTATATATGGGTTCTGGCATCGGCGGCATTCATACCTTTATCGACGAATGCCATAAAATGGATGAAAAAGGCCCCGGCCGTATTTCGCCTTTCTTTATCCCGATGATGATTTCAAACATTGCCGCTGGAACCATTGCCATTCGTTATAATGCCCAGGGACCTTGTTTGCCGGTTGTTACCGCCTGTGCCACAGGCACCAATGCGATTGGCGAAGCTTACCGAGCGATTAAACATGGTTATGCGGATGCGATCATCTCCGGTGGAACCGAAGCCAGCATTACGCCCTTATCAATTTCCGGTTTTGCTAATTTAACAGCTTTAACAACAACCAATGACCCTACCCAGGCCTCGATTCCTTTTGACAAACGCCGAAATGGTTTTGTCATGGGCGAAGGTGCTGGAGCACTAATCTTAGAAGATCTGGAAACCGCTTTAAAACGCGGGGCTAAAATTTACGGGGAAGTTGTCGGTTATGGACATACCTGTGATGCGTATCACATTACGGCTCCTCATCCCGAAGCCATTGGCGGCACTCGAGCCATTAGCCTAGCCATGGCAGAAGCCATAAGTGCTGGCGTTCAATTTGAAGAATCTCAAATTTATGTGAACGCTCACGGCACCAGCACCCCACTTAACGATAAATCCGAAACCATTGCCATTAAAAATGCCTTGGGTGATCACATCACTCGAACATTGGTCAGCTCGACCAAGTCCATGACCGGTCATATGTTGGGTGCTGCTGGCGCCATTGAAGCCATTGCTTCGGTAATGGCCTTAAAAGATGGTATTGTCCCTCCGACCATTGGTTACAAAGAAGCCGATCCAGATTGTGATTTAGATTATGTACCCAACGAAAAACGGGCCGTTCAAAGTGATGTCGCCCTGTCCATTTCCCTTGGATTTGGTGGTCACAATGGTTGTCTGGCATTTGTTAGATATACAGGAGAATAAGACATGGAATTAACTATCGAAACCATTCAGGCTCTGGCCAGAATCATGTCTGATGAAAAGCTCACCAGCCTGGCTCTTGATCAGGGAAACCTGAAAATTGAAATGAAACGTGAACTTGGAACAGCGTCCCCCTCCGGGATGACTTACAGTCAACCTCAGGCGATGATCACTGAACCACTGAACCATAAAATTCAGCCTGTGGAGTCCGAACCCATCAAAATTCCTCATGATGCTCACTGGAAAGAAATAAAATCCCCGATGGTTGGTGTTTTTTACCAAAGCAGTCAACCTGAGAAACCACCCTATGTAACCAAGGGGCAGCGTTTTGCCGAAGGTGATACCCTGTGTATCATCGAAGCGATGAAGCTGATGAACGAAATTACCGCCGAAACTCCCGGGACCATCATGGAAGTCTGTGTTGGTAACGGCCAGGTCGTTGAATTCGGTCAAGTACTCTATCGCATTGTGGAAGATTAAACTTTAGATATAGCTACAACCTAACCGTACTGATCCAAATCGGTACGGCTAAATTTTGTTAACGATCCATAAAATTACTAAACGGAATTTTATATAAAAATTCAGAAGGAAATCAGAATGAAACGTGATGAATTAAAGAAGATCCTGCCTCACCGTGAGCCCATGCTCCTGATTGACGAGGCTGAAAAAATAGATGATACGACCGCCACTGGACGCTATACCGTTAAAGGCGATGAGTTTTTTTTACAAGGCCATTTCCCCGGAAACCCGGTGGTTCCTGGGGTTATTCTTTGCGAAATCATGGCTCAGACCTGCTGTGTTTTGATGGCCGATCTGGATGGTACTAACAAGACTCCTTACTTTACCGGCTTGAACAAGGTAAAATTTAAAGAAAAGGTTCTGCCCGGTGATACCATTGAAATCACCTGCAGCATTACCCGGTCTAAACCACCCTTTTATTTTGCCAGCGGTTCCGGCTCGGTGAATGGCAAGGTCGCGGTGGTGGGAGAATTCTCTTTTGCCCTGATTGAGTAAGGAGGAACGCCGTGTTTTCTAAAATACTGATTGCCAACCGGGGCGAAATTGCCCTGCGGATTATCCGTGCTTGTAAAGAAATGGGCGTGGCCACTGTTGCCGTCTTCTCCACCGCTGATGAAAACAGCCTCCATGTAAGCCTGGCCGATGAAAGTATTTGTATCGGACCGGCTGCAGTATCCGACTCTTATCTGAATATTTCGGCGATTTTATCAGCGGCAGTATTAACCGGAGCGGAAGCCATTCATCCCGGTTATGGACTGCTTTCGGAAAACCCCAAGTTCGCCCGACTGTGCGCCCAATGCGGCATTGCTTTTATCGGACCAACCTGGGAAATCATCCAGAAAATGGGCGATAAAGATCAGGCCCGTTCGACCATGGCCGCCGCCGGCGTGCCGATTGTGCCCGGTACCGACATCATCAACGATCCCGACGAGGCTCATCAAAAGGCTGATGAAATTGGCTATCCTCTGTTAGTCAAAGCTCGCTCCGGCGGTGGCGGCAAAGGGATCCGCCTAGTGGAACGATCCGAAGATTTTTTAAACGAATATTCCCTGGCTCGTCAGGAAGCGCAAAATGCTTTCAATGACGATGGCGTTTATCTGGAAAAGTTTTTAACCCGGGTTAAACATATCGAAATTCAACTGCTCTGTGATCAGCATCAGCATGTGGTAGCTCTGGGTGAGCGAGAATGCTCGATCCAGCGTAAAAATCAGAAACTGCTGGAAGAAAGCCCTTCCCCATCCCTGACTCCGGAAATCCGCACAACCATGATGGATATTTCCCGAAAAGCCGCGCTGGCCATTGGTTATGAAAATGCCGGTACCATTGAATTTTTAATGGATGCCCAGGGTCATTTTTATTTTATGGAAATGAATACCCGGTTGCAGGTTGAACATCCGATTACCGAAATGGTGACCGGGGTTGATATTGTTAAATGGCAAATCCGGATTGCCGCTGGTCTGCCGCTGACCTTTGGTCAGGAAGATGTTCATATTCAGGGTCACGCCATCGAATGCCGGATCAACGCTGAGAATCCGTTGCTGGATTTCAGACCAAACTGCGGAACGATCAGTTTTCTCCATGTTCCCGGCGGCCCCTGGGTGCGTTTTGATACCCTGCTCTATCAAGGATATTCAATTCCGCCCTATTACGATTCCATGGTTGGTAAACTGATTGTCCATTCCAAAACCCGGGAGTTGACGATCCGAAAAATGAAAGCCGCCCTGTGCGAACTGGTGATTGAAGGCATTGACCACACCAGTCAAGTGCAATTGGATATTCTTAGTCATCCCTTATTTATTGCAGGTGATTATTATACGGATTTTATGGAAAATGAATTCAACAAACCCTTGTCTGAATAGAATTGGAGGTTTTAAATGCTAAGTAAAGGTCTATTTAAAAAACCAAAAAATGAATTGGAAGCCCAGCATCGGATCAAACGTAAAACCGATCCGGCCATTCCCTCGGAACTGTGTCGGAGCTGTCCATCCTGCAAACAATTGAGCTTCACTTCGGATTTAGAAAACAATTTCCATGTTTGCCCTAAATGCGGTCATCATTTTCGTATCAATGCCAGACAACGCCTGAATATGATTGTTGATCTGGATACTTTTGTGGAACAGCATCACGAACTGACCTCATCCAATCGACTGGAATTTCCCGGATATGATGAAAAACTCGCGCAAGCTACCCTATTCAGTCATGAAAACGAAGGGGTTATCATTGGAACCGGAAAAATAGACGGACATGAGGTGGCGCTATTCGTGATGGAAGCTACCTTTATGATGGGCAGTATGGGTCAGGTGGTGGGTGAAAAAATCACCCTGATCTTTGAATATGCCTTGGCGCATCGTCTGCCAGTGATCGGCTACACCGTTTCCGGCGGCGCCAGGATGCAAGAAGGGATGCTGGCCCTGATGCAGATGGCGAAAACCAGTGGCGCGGTTAAACGTCACAGTGACTTCGGTCTGCTATACATTACCATCCTGACCGACCCCACTACCGGTGGTGTCACTGCCAGTTTTGCCATGGAAGGCGATATTATCTTGGCCGAACCTGAAGCCTTGATTGCCTTTGCCGGCCCCCGGGTGATTGAACAGACCATTCGTCAGCGGTTACCAAAAGGCTTCCAACGGGCTGAATTTTTATTGGAAAAGGGATTTGTTGATGCGATTGTCCCCCGTAGCACTCAAAAAGAAACCGTGTCACGGTTATTAACCCTACACGGGATTTCCAAAGGCGGTGATACAGATGGAAGCATATAAACGCGTGGCACTGGCCCGAAAAAAGACCCGCCCCACCGGACAAGATTTTATTGATAACTTATTTACTGATTTTATTGAACTTCATGGCGATCGCTGTTTCGGTGACGATCCGGCCATGATTACCGGTCTGGGCATGCTAATGGACATGCCGGTTACTGTCATCGCTCAGGAACGGGGTAAAAACACCAAATCCCGGGTTAAACGAAACTTCGGTTCATCCCATCCCGAGGGCTATCGAAAAGCGCTGCGGCAAATGAAACTGGCTGAGAAATTTAATCGTCCGATTGTCTGCTTGATTGATACCTCCGGGGCATTTTGTGGTATCGGTGCTGAAGAGCGGGGACAGGGTCTTGCCATTGCCAACAACCTGATGGAAATGATGGGCCTTAAGGTGCCGATCCTGTCCATCGTTATCGGCGAGGGCGGCAGCGGTGGTGCTCTGGCACTGGGTGTTGCCGACGAGGTTTGGATGCTGGAAAATGCCATTTACTCGGTGATCTCTCCCGAAGGATGTGCCAGCATTCTCTGGAAGGATGCATCTAAAACAAAAGAAGCCGCTAATTGTCTGAAACTGACTGCCCAGGATTTACTGGAACTTCAAGTCATTGATAAGATCATATCCGAGAATCATCGTGATTTCAAAAACGTTTATCGGGAACTTAAAATTGGATTATATAAAAGTTTGCAGAAGAATCAAGCATTAGAAACTGATCAATTAACTGAAAATCGTTACCAACGATTTCGCAAATACGGTGCCATTGAAACCGTGTCTGAGTAATTATTTCAATAAACCGAACCTTGAAAAGCAGATTACTACCCGTAGTTCTGCTTTTTTTTTATTTACCAGGGACTGAAATAATGGTATTATAAACTATAAGTATAAATTTATTTAAAATTCAGAAAAGGAGATGATGCCATGACTGGAGATAGAATTAAATGCAATATTATTTATAGTAAAATGCTAACCGCTGTTGAAGACATCATGTTGGAAGAGTTTGATTTGCCGGAGGGCTGTATTGATATCGGAATTTTTACAACCCAATACGACGGTGTGGGCTACTGCGCAGCCGATGAAGCCACAAAAACCTCGAATGTGGATGTCGTTTATATTAAAACCCTTTATGGCGCCGGTGCAGGTCTCAATGACGGCCAGGTATTTGGAGTCATCACTGGACCCACTGTTTCTGATGTTGAAAGTGGTTTACGATACATTCGTGATTACGCTGAAAATAAATCCAGTGTCTATAGTGTCACTGAAGATAACACCAACCTTATTTATGCTCAGCTGGTTCCTAAGATTGGAAAATATTTTTCAAAAACCTATGGCCTGCCGATTGGTTCATCCATTGCTTTCTTGTTTGCTCCAGCCCTTGAGGGGGTTGTGGGTATAGATGAAGCATTAACGGTTGCTGATGTGGAAGTGGTTAAATTCTTTGGTCCCCCGACCAATTCAAATCTAAGTGGTGCCATCCTGACTGGGACCCAATCCAATTGCCGAACTGCTTGTGAAGCATTTAAAAATGCAATTATCAGCTGCGTGGAAGATCCCGTTGATTATTGAGCCTTAATTTTATTATAAATGCAAAAGAACCGTCATTAGACGGTTCTTTTTTAGTCATATTTTAATAATAATACATGGAGTTTAACATCGATGCGACAATGGCCGCCACAATGCTGGAGAAGATGATGGAAAGGACAATGCCGATTCCCATAAAGATCAATGTCGCCCAAGCAAAATGTTTTTTGGTGGTGCTGGTTTTAGAATCAACACTCCAAATAATCAGCATAACAATATTGACAATCGGTAAGTACAACAGCAACAGCGTCAGCATCCAGTCACCCAGAGTCATGGGGACTTCGGTATTTTCAACGGCAGCCTGACGTTGGGTTGGAGTCTTAACAGGGGCTGAAGTTGTTGTAATGGTTTCCGAGACGACAATTTCTTCCTCGACAATACCATCAGCGATAATTTCATCCGCTACAATTTCGTGAGATAAGATTTCTTCGTCTGGAGTTTCATCAGGAATCTCTTTTCCAGAAACATCATGAGAAAGATTTTCGTTATCGAAAACGCCAGCAGTGAAATCTTCTTCCCCACCAACATTTTCCTTTAACACATTACCACAATTACCACAAACTGCATCATCTGGACCGATACCGGCATAACATTTTGGACAATACTTTGCCATTGCGCTCACATCCTTTTTATTTTATTCTATCATAAAAGTGTGATGATTTCAAAATATAATTTAGGATATAACTTCAATTTTCTTGATAATTTGATCTTCATAGGGTTTGTCTGATCGATCCCGATCCACAGCAACGATTGTATCAGCTGTTTCGATTCCTGAAATCACCTTACCAAAAGCGGCATATTGGCCGTCCAAAAATGGGGCATCATCAACCATGATAAAAAATTGCGAACCGGCAGAATCCGGCATCCCGGAACGAGCCATTGAAATCACACCTTTTACATGTTTAAGGTCGTTAGTAATGCTATTTCCTGAAAATTCGCCTTTAATGGTGTGTCCTGGGCCACCCATACCAGTTCCCTGGGGACATCCGCCCTGAATCATAAAACCAGGAATGACCCGGTGAAAGATTAAACCATTATAAAATCCATCATTGACTAAGGTTAAAAAATTTTCTACTGTAATAGGAGCAATTTCGGGATATAGCTCCACTTCCATCGTTTGGCCATTTTCCATTTCAATTTTTACAATTGGATTTGCTGTTTCTGACATTATTTCCTCCAAAATTTTCGTTTAATTTTCATTTCATTTTAGTATACACTAAAAGAAATAAAATGAAAAGAGGTTCGCCGGAGTCTTAAGTTTTTTGCGACTTAAGATTTAAACAGCGTAGCAATATTCACCAGTTCGCTGATTCAGATCATAAAAATCAGAGTAACTCAGACTAAACACATCTTTATTAATACCCGAAACATCGATTTTATTCTTGATCAGATATTGCCAGAAGCCAGTGCCCCCCATGTTCCCCTGAATAATAACGCCCTGGACGACTCCATTTTTCATGACGACTTTCTGATAATTATTGCGATCCTCCCGAATGAAAATATCGCAGTTTTCTTCAGGTTCCGGGTTGATGTTTCCCAGCGATAAGGTCGTAAGTCCATAGAAGTTAACGGTATTTTTAAGCGCATAGCGATCTTCATATAAGAGTTTTTCGCCAAGCATGTTAATCGCGGCAATTTTTCCCTGTTTCACAGCATTCGGCCAAATCCCGGCAATTCCGGTAACATCCCCAGCCGCATAAATGTCATTTACATTTGTCTTAAGATCATCTCCGACTAAAATGGCATGGTTCGTTGCAATCCCCGAACCCTCTGTAAAGTTAAAGGCTGGCCGAACCCCGGCAGCGATCACAATAACGTCTGCCGGAACGACTTTACCACTGGCGAGATGGATCATTTTTCCCCGTCCCACTTCATCCACATCAACAGAAACGACCTTATCCTTTAAAATAAATTCAGCTCCGGCATTTTCAAAAAGTTGTTGGTAAGCCTGAGCCGATTTTTTATCAAGCTGCAAACTCATCACATCTTCCGTCATTTCGATGACCGTTACTTTTAAACCACGCTCCAGCATCGCCACTGCAGCATCCATTCCGACGAGACCGGCACCGATCACCACCGCATTTTTTGCGGTATCACATTCGATATCCAGCAGTTGAGCATCCTTCAAGTCCCGGAATCCATAGACTTTTTTTGACTCCCGAAGCCCCGGGATTGGTGGGATGAAATAAGACGCCCCAGTGGCGATCAACAACTTGTCATAGCTAATATTTTGATTGTCATGAGTTTTTACAAACTTTTTATCTGTCTCTATTCCGATTACGGTGGTGTTATTCAGCCAGGCAATCTTGTTCGTTTCAAAGAAATCCTCGGGAATAAAATTGACGCCTTTGGTATCGCGTTCATGCCCCAAAAATTTATGGAGCATACAACGGGAATGAACACGGTCTTCTTTGGAAATGATTACGACTTCAGTATTAGGTTCTGAAGCTTTAATTGTTTTAGCCGCACTGATTCCGGCAGCACTGGCACCGATTATTACAATTTTCATCTGCTTACCTCTTTCACTTCGATGGCTTTTTTGGGACAAGCTTTGACACAGCTCGGTCCATCGGGTTTATCATCGCAGAAATCACATTTGATAATCTTGGTCCGGGTTTGTTTGTCTGGTTTTAAAACCCCATAAGGACAATTCATCACGCACATGTAGCAGGCAGCACATTTTGTTTCATCATACTGTACATGCCCAGTTATAGGATCTTTTTCCAGCGCACCGCTCATGCAGGACAGTACACATTCTGGTTCGTCACAGTGGCGACAGAAAATTGGCAGATAGCCCTTCTGAGCATCGAATTTAATAAAGTTACGTGTTTCCGCATCAGGACTTTGCATATTCACAGTGTAAAAATTACTGCCTTCCTCATGGGCACTGATACAGGCGATGTTGCAGTTCAGACAGCCATCGCATTTTTCACGATCAATGATGATTCGTTTCATGATTACACCTCCTTAGATGTTTAATTCCTGACGTTTTTTTTCGATGATAGCATCCAGGGTTTCAGCCGCTGATTTGGCATTGTCATCGATGATCAGTTGTCCCCCGGTGAGGTTTAACATATCCTGGGTGAACACTTGAACAGCCACCGGACTTCCGGTAACGAACGGCGGTAATCCTAAATGAAGCGGTAAACCAAGGGCTAAACCAAAGGCGCCATCTGCCAAAGCTTGTTCTTCAAGCCATTGGGGTGCTGATAAAACAAGTGGCAATTGTGGCAAATCCACACCAATAGCTTCGGCCAGTTCAGTAGCGACCAGCTCCAGCCGACCGATTGCCAGACATGGGCCGAAGTTTAAAACCGGCGGAATACCCAGACTTTCACATACTGCTCGTAGTTTGGGACTAGCCAGAGATGCGGCTGAAGGCGACATCAGGCCAACGTTTTCCAATCCACCTGATGAACAACCGGCCGATAAAACCAGAATATCTTTGGCAATCAATTCTTTGACCAGATTAACAGTCAGTACATCATGGCCGCCAGCAGTTAGGCTAGAACATCCCACAACCCCAGCAATTCCTTTAATTTCACCTTTTACGATTAAATCAATCAGCGGTTTCCAGGTACCACCGAGGAATGATTTCAGGGAGCCTTCGCTGACACCAGTTAAGGTATCGTTGTTCCCGTGATCAGTATCCATATTCAAGGCGATTACTCCCCTTCTTTCCTGATATGCTTTTATCACAGCATCAATGATTTCATTACTTTGGGTTTCTTTTTCTTCAAAGACAAACGGCTTCATTTCGGCATTGGCTTTTTTAGAAACATCATCTATGCAGATTTGTTTGATTTTAAATTCATCACAGATTGGCTCAATCCCTGGCAGGGTACAGTTGAACTCAGATAATACGGCATCAATAGCGCCAGTGGCTAAAATCGCCTCACTGGTAAAGTTATTGCCAGCATGTCCGTTAAACACCTCTTGGTAATGTTCGCCGCGCAATTGAAGGTCCTGACCAACACAGGTACATCCCACTAATTTAAACCCTTTAGCACCGACAGCTTTTGCTTTTTCAATCACATCATCCTGAATCAGTCGATCTTGTAAATAGGCAAACATGGAGTGCTGATGGCCGGTGATCATAATGTTGATATAATCTGTATCAATGACCCGTAAGCCAACTGGCGCCAAGCGAATAGCTGGTTCACCCAGCATAACATCATTTAAAAGGTTTGTTAAGGTTAGACCATATAGTCCTGTGGAAATACCCAGTTTCAAGCAATTCAAATACATATCTACGGGATCCGAATTAAGATTGGTGGATGTTTTAACAACACCAGCAAACACTTCTGATTTGGCTCCACCGGGCAAGATACCCAGTTCTTTCCAACGGTCAAACCGCGGTTTATAAGCCATTTTTTCGACTAGTTCCATCTTTACATAGTCTGGTTTATATAAATCAGCCAAAACCATATCGGCAATTTTTTCGGCACAGATATATTCGTCAGTTTCATCGATTTCAAATATTTCAGCCAATTTTGCAAGGGCGACTTTACCTTTTAATAACCCTTTGCTTGCTGCTGTTTTCTTGAGCATAAGTGCTGTGTTTTCAACAATATGAATATAACATCCGGATCCAGCTGAAACGGCTCTCAAAAAGTTTCTGGCTACCATCGTATCAGCTGTGGCACCACAAACACCTTTGGGGCCATCGGGAGTGATTCGACATGGCCCATTTGAACAGAGCCGGCAGCAGATTCCTTGCAATCCGAATCCGCATTTGACACTTTGTCCTTCCATCCGGTGATGGGATGTATCCACACTGAGATTGGAAATAAA
Organism: uncultured Acetobacterium sp.; assembly: GCF_963664135.1. Taxonomy (NCBI): domain Bacteria; kingdom Bacillati; phylum Bacillota; class Clostridia; order Eubacteriales; family Eubacteriaceae; genus Acetobacterium; species uncultured Acetobacterium sp. Next base: position 502,437 of record NZ_OY760905.1, read on the forward strand.
TGTTTCCAGTTTTTGGTCCGCACTTGCACAGGTTTTACAGCTAAAATTTGAATTCATATGATACCCTCCAATAATTTTGAATTTGGCACTCGCAACTAGTTTTAAATTATCTACTTTCTAATAATTGCGTTTCTAAATGCCATTAACAGTTAATTTTAATTGAGTGCTTTCCAAAAAACTAAATCCTAACACATTCAGATCTTTCTGATTTTCATCTCATCAATCATTTTTAAGATACTATGATAAAAAGATTAAGCCTCTCTATCGAAAATGTTAAAGATGATACTTGAATTGTCTAGATTTTTAAGAATATTATGTTATATTTGTACGGTTTAAAATGTTTTGGTTTCTTTGAAAGAATCACTCTTATTAAAATCATGATTATATTATAGATCTGGAATAAATATTTGTCAAGAATCATTCATGATAAATATTTGTCATGTCAAAAAAATAAAAAGCCTGATAACTGAATATCAGACTTCTTAAAGATGTTAAACATTTAATCATTTTGAATAGTAACAAAGAGTTGGTTTCTCAATTGAGATTAAGCGAACAGAGACACTTCCATACGATTTAGTGAAACATCATTTGGTAGTTTATCTTTGAAATAATCAGCCAATAAAACTTCCAATTCTGGATCATAGTAATCACAAATCCCATTGTTTTCTTTGTTGTATATATGTACATGAAACTGGGTGTTTGCATCAAAGCGCATTACTTCCTGATTATCCTTGAGTTTTAAAATCAGCCCTTTTTCTGAGAAAGTTTCTAAAATATTATAAATTGTCCCAACTGACATCACATATCCCTGGTTTTCAAGTGCTTCCATCAACATATCAGCACTGGGATGGGATGTCATTTCTGATAATACTTTTAAAACACTAATTCGTTGTGGTGTGGCTTTCAATCCAACACTACGGATCATGTCAGTGTACATTTGTATCTTTTTATTTTTCATGATTAAGAATAACTCCTAACTAATAATTTGTTTCTTAATTATAGTACGATTAGATAATTTTGTCAAACTTCTTTTGATTTTTTCATAAAAAAAGTGTCCGCTTTGTCATTATCTTAAGATTACTTATGATTGCTTGTAAACAATCTCCGTAATCAGATAAATGGGTTCTCGGACACTTAATACCAACGTTTCTTTTGATCAATCATCATTTAGTCATCTCTCACTCATCACAGCCGCATTGATTTCGGAAGATTGAATGGTCGATTTTTTTGAGCCATAAATCCGTCTGCTGTGATTTCATCTCCGATCATTTCTTCTGCAAAAAGTTCATCGTCTGTCGTCATGATTCGCGTTTCAACTGCAGGTTTCATTTCACGTCCTTGATCTAGTAATCCTTTTGACAAACTTTCAATTACAAAACCTTTTTCAGTTTCACTGCTAAATAATTTGTCACCGATAATTTCGTCAGCGATTAGTTCATCATTCAGAGCTTCATCATTAGTTTGAAGTGGTTTTGTTTCGATAACAGGCATCATTTCCCGGCCGCCATCCAAAAATTCTTTTGAAAAACTTCCATTTTCCATCATTTCTTCTTTAGTGAATTCATCAGCGATCTTCTTATCAACAACGATTCCCGTTGTTATAACCATGCCGCAAAAATTGCATTTTGTATCGTCAATACTCAAAATGAAAGTACATCTAGGACAATACTTTGGCATTTTACTCACTTCCTTCCATCTGTATTTTATCATAAATTCACAACTTTTACAAATGAAAGCAAAATTTCCAGCCAGAGTTAATCATGAAATACAGGTTTGGTTAAGCAACGTAAATAAGCTGTTACAAAATCATCCATTCTGCAACAGCCTGTCTAATTTATCCATCTTAATCAAAAAAGATAGTTTTTAAGCTCCCAATGAACAATGTAAATCAATCGTAACTTTCGTTTCAATAGCAGTACTTCGGTAATTCAAATCTGATAATTTATAAATCATCTCCGTATAATGCCTGAATGATATTTTGAGCGGGTTTACTAATAACTTCATAATATATCTCATTGCCAGTCCGATAACCTTTTACAATTCCTGCATTTTTAAGCTTTGACAAATGCTGAGATACTCCTGATTGAGACACCTCCAGACACTCTTCCATATAGGAAACATTGCATCGCCCGTTTGCGATCAGCCCTTTTGTAATACAAAGTCGAACCGGATGTCCTAAGGCTTTTAAAATTTCTGCAGTAACTTCGTGATCTTTTAAGTCCATTTCCATGAAATTTTCTCCTCATATTGGCATGTAAAGCATCACAACATTATTATATTGCGCTTATCTAATGTGCCAAACATATTCTTTAAACGTTTATTTAACGCTATTTAGTATTATATCGACAAACTTTAGTAATTTTTTAGTTTAATTTGAAAACAAATATTTTTTAGCGGATCTTATACTTATAAATATCGTTCTGTGCGTAAAAGCACTGCTTTTGAAATTAGTCAGCGCCTTTCTATTATTGCCTAAATCCTCAAGAAAAACCCAATCTCTTTAAGTTCCATGGATTCTTTCTCCTCTATTTAGTTTTCAATTACTATACAAATATACATTACCACATTCGAATTCATTAATCAAGGGGATAGTTTAGCTTTTTTATAATAGCATATCTTTTGAATCAAACTAATCAATCGATAAAAAAGATTAGTTGCTATTTGTGGACATAAACTTTTTTATGTTTCTAAACACTTGAATTTCAATAATGCAACCAATTTCCATCGCTCTTTATTCTATTTATTTAACAAAACAAATGCTTTGCAGCGGGTTCATTTGGCATTTTCTTAAATTATTTGTTATCAAGTATTTTATACAATAACTTATAAAGTATTTCTGCTTCATTTTGTGTAATTGGTAAACATTTTTGAATTTTTTCTGGAATCATACTGGCTGGCTGTTTTAACGCCTCTCCTTTTAGAGTCAATTTGATAATTACATTACGTTCATCGTTCAAATCACGATTTCTCTCGATAAAACCGGCTGACGCTAACCGTTTTAGCAAAGGTGTTAATGTCCCTGAATCCAGATATAAATGCTCTCCTAAAGTTTTTACATTAATGGTTTCATGTTCCCACAAAACCATCATAGCTATGTATTGAGTATAAGTTAAACCAATTTCATCCAAATATGGTTTATAGCTTCTAACAACCTCTTTTGCACAGGCATAAAGTGGAAAGCAAAGCTGATTTTTTAATTTTAGTCTTTCGTTATCCAAACAAGTCACTCCTTAAATATGTACTTCAGCTTATTATAACTCACAATCTCATTGCATGCAATTTTATATTTTATTTGTTTTTTTATTTGATAATAAATGTAAAATACTGTTATTCAAGTTTCTTCGGATGACAGTATTTTATACTTAACTAACCGGAACGCCGCTGATGTTTCGTAATACGTTTTTTATTTCTTCCGATGAGTACACATGAACACTATTAGCCAGGTAATTAAAAAATTCCTTGAAAATAATAACAATTCCAATTTCTTTGACAATCAAGTTCTTGATTGTCTGTTTATTTTCATCGATAAGTATAAATTCAATTTTTTCTTCGTTAATCAGATATCGGATGCACAAATTCTTGTATTCATTTAATAAGCCATCCCTGAGAACAAAAACTTCGGAGCTCTTTGTTTTGATATCAACTCCAGTTGAAACTAGGGTCAATGCTTTCTTCTCTTTAACACAAATCTCCATATTGAAGTGACTTTCTAATTGATCAACTGATATATATTTTACCGACTTATTATCTTTGATTTTTTCGAAAGAAGTCTTTGGCATCTCCGTCATATTCAATTGTTCTTTTTCTACAAAACAAGCACATTTGTTCAAGATTGATTGAGATTTTTTTCGATAGTAGTCGAGTATTTCGGGATCTTCATAAATGATAGCGCTTTCAAAATCTCGGTCAATGGTAATTAATTGTTTTGATGTAATAAAATAATTAGGAACAATGATGCTGATATCATCATATATTTTTGTTCCAGAATAAAAATAGTAAGGTTCATATTCAATATTATCGAATCCCTTTAAAAGTAGAACTGTTTTAAGGATATCCAGATTATTTCCCAGTTTTTTTTTGTTTACCAATGGAATAATATTCTGAATTTTTCCACATTTATTTTGTCCACTAGCAATACGCATGATCAATTCATATAAGAAATAATGTTTAAAATTAATCGACATAATCACATGGGCATCTGCACTACGTCCCATCTCTTCCAGAAAACAGCTTCGAATAATTCCCTCGATCTTTACCTGCCCTTTAATGATTCGAGTTTTATCCGAAGTTAATTCATTTTTTATCAAATATTCCTCTGATTCAACCCACTTGTTTTCAAAAAGAGTCTGATTACTGATCTCTTCATATAAAGAAAATATATCCTGAGTATTTTTTAAAACTTCCCGGTCGTCATATTCATTCTCATACAAAGAATAAAATTGTTTCTTTTTATCCTTAGTGAGATTGAGTGCTTCCATTATTCTTTGCAAGTCTTCTAAACTCATTTTTCGTTTGCCGGACAAAAAATGCTGAAAGGTTGTACGATCAACACCTACCTCTTTTGCAAGTTGAAAATTCGTAATTTTTTTTTCTTTAATGATTTCCTTTAACGCATTACCGATTTCCTGACTCATTTTGTCCCTTTCCGAAAATACTTCATCCATTTTAACCTATTTATTATTCATTATTATTTAAGCGGGTTAGCATGCAACATGGTTTAATGTTGCAGGTGTTTAACAATTCATTTAATCTTCTTAATAATCTTACCAGCAAGCTTATAAAAGATCAATAAGTGGCAACTGGTGTGCCATGATTTTTCATTACAATTAAATACGTTTTCATTACTAAACTAAAAAAGCGCCCGTTTACTTAAAGCAACGAACGCTCTTTTTTAGCCAATTTATCTATAGCTGTTTTATATTATTATCATTTTTTCATTGTCATTAATCGATTATAGTTACTTAATACTTGGCCCTCAGTTAGGTATTAAATGTAATTTAATTTAATTTGCCGCTCCAAATGTCTTTTCGCCATTTTCAAAACGTCCTCTGTTTTCTCTGTTTCTTCATACTTGGTTGAAAAACCGAAAGAGACAGATACTTTGACAGATTTAACTTTTACTTCATCCATACTCTTTTTGATTCGTTCCAAAGCCCGCTCAACTTTGGCACCATCTGTTCTTGGCATAAGAATAACAAATTCATTGCCATCATAGCGTGCAACAACATCATCGCCTCTGCATCCATGATTAAGTACTTGAACAGCTTTTCTAATTAATATATCACCAACTGTTTGACCGTATTGGTTGTTGACTTTCTCGATACCATTTATGCTTACTAAAATGATCGACAACGGATAATAGAGAATATCATCCAATCGCTTTAGTTCCTTATCATAAAATTTCCGGTTATAGACCCCAGTTAATTGGTCATAAAAAGACATTGATTCCATGCTTTTATCTTGGGAATTTTTTTCTTCAAGCATTTCTTTCAGAAAATCTTTGTTTTCTGAAACGTCCTGGATAAAACAAACCATTCCGATAATATCATTATTGCTATTTTTAATGGGTGCCCAATGATTTTTTCCGATAACCGTGGTTCCGTTTGTGCCTTCATACTCTTCAATTGATGAAAATTGTTCCCCAGATAAGACACGATCAAAAAAAGCTTTTAAATTTTCACGTTCGTCTCTACTATCGATGATATCCAGGATTCTTGTTCCAATGGCGATATCCACTCCCCATTGATCTTTTGCCATCGCTTTATGCCGATTATTAAAGCTCAGGTAACGGTATTCTTTATCTAGACCAAATACCATAAATTCATGGGTAGTTTCAAGAATTGTCGTTAACAGACTGTTCGCCAATTCCAGCTTTTCAGATAAAGCCAGCACGCCCTCTTCAAAAGACTGTTCACTGAGTCTTTTTCGATTGTCTTCATTTATAGTATCAATATTTATAACATCCTCATGCCTTTTCACTAAGCCTCACCCTCCAAAATAAATTTAATCTCTGAATTCCTAGTCAGATTCATTCTCCGTATCTGAATAACCAAGAAACGCTTTATTCATTGTAACATTTCCATGCTTAAGATTCTACTTTTTTTGCCTTTAATTTATTAAATCAATGCAATTTTTAAAATAATCTGTTTATAGTTTAATACCTTCTGGAAAACCAACAGTGAACCCTGGTTGTTTTAGTATTTTTTTGTTTACAATTTCAATTTCGCTCAAAGAATCACAACCCCAAAACGCATATTCCCCAACTGTCTGCAGTTCTCTGGGTAAATGGATCACTGCCAAGTTTTGACAACCATAAAAGCAGCTGATGCCGATATGTTTTAGCTGATCCGGTAAGATTATTTCCTTTAGTCTCACGCAATCTTTAAAGACAAGACTTCCCAAAATCTCTAATTGGCTATTCTCTTGAAATTTAACAGTTTCAATTCCTTTGCATCCTAGAAATGATGCTTCTTCAATCCCGATAACTGAATCTGGTATAATTAACTCTGTAAAAGCGATGCAACCTTCAAATGCCGAGGTTCCGATGGTTTCAAGAAACCGGCATTTGGTTAATTCAGCCTTGTTTAATTTTTCGCAGCCATAGAATGCAAAGTCTTCAATTATCTTTAAAGTACTGGGAAAGCTAACCTCTTTCAATTGAGTACATTTATAGAACATACTTCTTTTTATTATCTCAACACCCTCGGGGATAACCACTGATTTAATGTCGTTGTCATGTCTAAATCCATAGCTGGCAGCTGCCTGAAATTCCAGAACATCCTTGAATTTTAGTTCTTTAATAATTCCTGATGAAGAAACAGGATCCGATTCATGTCCAAAGGCGAGACTCTTTCGAAGCGGAAAAAATGGTTTAGGTTCATTTTTCGAGAAAAACCCCATCCCTTTTTCATTCATAACTGTTGTATTTAAGTTCATGCTAAACGGATCATTATCTAAACTCTGGTCACTATTTTCAGAATCGCTCACGCCGACTTGATCAAGAGGGCTCGTTTTTATTTCTATTTGCGAAATGTTTTCTTGATTTAACAAGGGACTCTCATCTGTTCGAATTTCGAATTGCTGATTTAGTTTTTCCAACTCTTCCTTTTTGATGTTTAATTCTTGATTCGCCGTGGATAATTCGTTTTTAATAACTTCTAATTCCTGCCTGATCGGCGCAAAATCCTCAGTCATCTTTTCAGGGATTATCAACACGGCTTCCAACTCATTCTTAGCATCGTTTAATTCATTGTTAAGAGCCACTAGTTCATCTTTTGATCGAGTTATTTTTTCAGTAACTGTTTGTAATTCCGTTTCTGAAAGGTAAATATTCGCCTTAACCGAATGTAGTTTGTTTCTGGAGATTTCCAGATCTGCTTTCACATTTTCCAGTTCGCTATTTATCTGAGTTAATTCCATTTCTTTTGAAATTATTGTATGATGCAAGCTGTCCATTTCCTGGTCCATTTGTAGTACATTAATTACATTTTTATCGGGAGCTATCATCGTTTGGTGTTTGACTTGTTCTTTTTTTTGATTGAAAATAATAAGATAGAAATCTTTCGTCTGATCAATTGAAGCTTTTTTTAGGAGTGGAATCACTGAAAGTTTAATCCATAAAATTTCGCCGTTCTTTTTAACCGGAAATTCAGGCAAATCAACCACTTCTTGATTTGTAACGGCTTTGCGTAGTGCGACACTTAAATCGCGACGCAGTTTATTTTTTGCCATTTTAAGAACGTTGTTAACGCCAGCATACCCCTGGGCGGGTTCCAAATATAAACCCGTATGTCCATGAATATAAAGCATATTTCCGGATTGATCAACCAATACTGCGGTAGGTGCATATCTTTTTAAGAGCACTTCTTCCGTCAAGACTTGAAACGTCTTCTGTTTTGGACGAACTACTCGTACGATTGCTAAATAAAGTGGCCAGTCAAGTTCCCCTGTTGATGACAGATGACGATCTCTGATATGATACATTTTTTTTACACTATCCCGAACATTTACTCTTTTTTTTTCTTCCATAACTGATTCCTCCTCATATGTTTTAAGTAAATTGAATTACGAACTTATTTATTTTACGCTATCTATCGATTATACCTTTTTATATTTATTTTAAACTTTATATGATTAGTAACTACTTTATAAAAAAAACACAGGTTTTCGACACCCTGCATCTTTTCCATAATTATAACGTGTTTTAATTAAAATGGTTTTTGATACAAAGCCGGCATAATAAATTTATAGTTGGTGTTCTTCAAATTAAGGGATTCAGCATGTCCGATAAATAGATATCCCCCCGGTTCCGTCCAATGATACATTTTTTCAACCAATCGATCTTTTGTTGGTTGATCAAAATAAATCATTACATTTCTACAAAAAACAACATCGAATTTCTTCTTAAAAACAAATGTCGGGGTCATTAAATTAAACCGTCGATAAATGACTTCCTTCTTGATCTCATCAACAACCATAACCTGGCTGTCATCATAAGTTTGAAAATACCTTAATTTCCACATTGGAGGTAATGCCTGTATTCGGTCTTTGCCATAAACCCCCTTCTTGGCGATGTCCAATACCTTGTTTGAAATATCAGTAGCCAGAAGTTTTTTATCCCATAATTTTGCATCTGTTCCAAAAAACTCAGCCATAATCATCGCCAAAGTGTAGGGTTCTTCACCTGTAGAACTGGCAGCACACCACAATCGAATATCCCGATTATTTTCCTGCTCCTTTTTTTTCTTTAAATAAGGCAATACTGTATTTTTAAAATAATCAAAATGTTCCGGTTCTCGCATAAAAAAGGTATGGTTAGTTGAAACTTTGTCAATTAACACCGAACTAGCTTCCCCTGTTTTGTCTGAGATTAAGTATTCATAATAGTCAGTAAATGTATCAAACCCTAACTCAACAAGCAGCTTGTGTAGACGGCCCATTAATAGGAGTTCCTTTTCTTTTTTTAGCTGAATTCCATATTCACAATGAATATATTCGGTTAGCATCGCAAATTCTTTTTCGGTTATTTGAATCATATTTCTACACATCCTCAATCGCTTTATCATCATTTCATTTAAAGCAAATACCGGCTTATAAATAAATGAATACATAGGCTAGTTTACCTTAGTGTGTCTAAAGTAAATAAAGATTTTACTGGAAATCCTTATGTTTTCACTGAGTTTCTAATCATATTTTTTTTATTTATTTTGATTATGCAAAGAATGACGCTGTTATTTAAGTAAATAATTGAAACCTGCCCAACGGGAACAGATCTCCTTTAACATTTCCTTGTAATATATCTCAAAAAGTTCTATAATAGAATAAATCTAATTTAGAATGGAGAAATATAATGGCAATAGCATGGACCCCAGACTTATCAGTTGGCGTAGAAAATATCGATTCTCAACACAAAATATGGTTTGAAAAAGCTGATCAACTTTTTGAAGCTGGAAAAAGCGGAAAATCTAAGGAATATATTGCGCAAATGTTTGATTTTCTCGATGATTATACTAAACAGCATTTTAAAGACGAAGAAGCTTATATGACCAAAATAAAATATCCCGGAATTGATGAACAAAAGAAATTACATAGCAATTTTATCTCTGAATTAGCAAAACTTAAAAAAGATTATCAGGAATCAGGTGGAAATATATCACTGATTATTAATGCTAACCAAATGATCATCAATTGGCTAACCCAGCATATTTCATCAATGGACAAAAAAATAGGTATTTATGCCAAAACTCTTTAAAGAACTATTTTGAAATTAGACCGTAGTCAACTTTTTGAAGACTGCGGTCTTTGTTATTAAACAAATTCTTAGTTATATTTTGCTAGTTTTTCCTGAAATGAGTTTTTTTCTTCATCTTAATGCAATTTGATGCATTAGTCTAAAAAACCGATTTTTCCTAATACTTCGGTTAATTTTTCGATATCAATCGGTTTTGAGGCATAGGCATTACAACCATAGTCAAAAGCTGATTGGACAATCTTAGTTTCCCCTAATACAGTGGTCATAATAATTTTACACCGTTCATTTTCGTCCAGATCATTTTGTTTTTCCAAATCCCTGATTGTTTTTAACACTTTAATGCCATCGATCTTAGGCATCATAACATCCAAACAGATCAGATCGTAAGGTAATCCTTCTTTTATTGCCAAAAGATAGGCATCGATCGCTTCCAGACCATCTACAACCAAATCGCAATCACCATATCTGTTCAGAAACTTCGATAGAAACTTTCGGCTCACCATGTCATCTTCCACAATTAAAATACGTTTCATTGTTCTTCTCCCACTATTTGCAGTTATTCATCATCAACCATATTTGTTCGATGCGTTCAAGATAATCCGAAACATTTTCAATACGATCTTTTCGAATTTCCAATTCCATTTTAAAAACCAGGTTTTTTAATTCCTCTGCATTCATTCTCTCGAAGATCCCTTTTAATTGATGAGCGATTACTTCCATCAACATGTAATTTCCTTGATCCATAATTGTTTTCAGGTTTTTTATTTTTAGGTCAACTTCCTGTTTTTCTGAATCATCCACGGTTAAACACGTTGATGGATCAGATTCAGTTCTACCATTTTCTTTTTTTTGTAAGTCTCTGATCATATCTTGAAGCATTTCAGTTTTTGATTTATCCAGGTTATTGAGATATTTTTTTAAAAGTATTTGCATTTGATGTCGGTCTAACGGCTTTGATAAATAACCATCCATCCCACTGGCCTTAAAAATAGCTTCATCACCTTTAAGAGCAAACGCTGTTAGGGCAATAATGGGCGTGGTTAAATTCAATGAATTTTCCAGCTCATCAAACTTAAAATGCCGTTCCGTTTTTTTCTCTACACCACGAATAATCTGAGTCGCTTTAATCCCATCCATCACAGGCATTTGCACATCCATGAGGATGATATCGTACTTCTTTTTAGAAGCTCTTTTGACCCCTTCCACGCCATTTGCAGCCATATCGACATCAGCACCAAAACTTTCAAGCATCTTACAGATAACAATTTGATTGACCCGATCATCTTCAACCAACAAAACGCGACTCCCTGAAAAACTAACATCAGGATTTGTATTAACTGCTGTTTCACTTGGTTTTTTTGTTATCACCATAGGCAGACGAATGATAAAAGTGCTACCTGTTCCTAGCTGACTAGTGAAGGATACTGTTCCACCCATCATTTCAATAAGTTGTTTAGTGATCACCAGTCCCAAACCAGTACCACCATATTCTCTTGTATAAGAGCCATCAATCTGCGTAAAACTCTTAAACAGCATGGAATAATTTTCAGGATCAATGCCAATTCCAGTATCGGTTACGGAAATTTCCTGGATTACTTCATCTGTTTTATTTTCGATTAATTTCTGATTAACAAAGACTTTAATTGATCCTTCATTTGTGAATTTTATGGCATTACTAATCAGATTATTTAAAATCTGTTTGAGCCTCATACTGTCTCCAATAACATAAAATGATACTAGATTCTGATAATCTACGGAAATATTTAGGCATTTTTCAAAAGCGTGCTTTTTATGGGTTTTAATCGTCGATTCAATGAGATCCATCAGGTTAAAGCTCAGCGGATTAATCATTAGTTTTCCGGCTTCAATTTTTGCAAAATCCAAAATATCATTAATAATATTAATTAACGATTGGACACAGCCTTTTGCGGTTCTCAAGTTATCTTGCTGTTCCTCTGACAGCGGTTCCAGAGCCGTTAAGTCAATCATACCAACGATTCCATTAAGAGGTGTTCGGATTTCATGGCTCATATTTGCCAAAAATTCACTTTTGGCTCGATTGGCTTCTTCTGATCGTTCTATGGCTAATATCAGCTTCAGTTCCGTCTTTTTTTTCAAGTCTACATCTGAAGCCAAGATCGCAATATAGCCACTTTCAGGGCTATAGATTGAGCCTTCTACCCAACGGTTTAATTTTCTCAGATAGTATTCTTCAATATGTACATTTTTACCTTGAACGAGTACTTCTTTAAAGCGATTTAAAAGTCCCTGTCTTTCGACTTTCTCAAGAAAACCCATTTCAGATAATTTATGCCCGACTACATCATCGCGTTTAGATTCAAACAGTTTTTCTGTAGCCAGATTCATTTCCACGAGTACGGCATCAATCAGATTTTTGTCATCATCAAATAGCGCTTTGTAATAAGAAATGCTACTCTCCATGTATTTAAAAAGAGAGAAGTATTTTTTTTGACTTTTAATAAATAGTTCTTCGGCAAATCGCTCATCATTAATGTCTAAAAACAAACCAATCATTCCAGCATATTCGTGATTTTTATCAAAATAAGGTCTTCCCATTCCTCGGAAAGTTCGAAAGATATTTTCAGGTGATAGAAGATCCAGTTCAATATCGAAATAGGTTTCCTCTCTAAGCGATAGTTCCAACGTATCAATAAATCGCTGATGATCCTCCGGTTTCATATGAAATCGCAACGCTTCTAAAAAAGATTCTCTGGTGATTTTCATAAATGTTTTGAATGTTTGGTTGATAAAATCACAATGATGATCATGATCGATCCGATAAATCATAACTGGCAAGCTATCTAATATCGAAAGACTGGACTCACGGGCTTCTTTCAAACTTTTTTCATAATAAATCTGTTCGGTAACGTCTTCCATTGTAATGATATACTCTGAATTGCTAAATGTTATTACTGGTAAGACACTAACATTTAAAAAGTGTGTTTGTTGTTTGCTTTCATTTAAAAATTTCACTTTAATCGATCTGTCTCTGATCGTTTTTTTATCTTTGATAACTTTGTTGACAATTTTCCTGATACTGCAAAATTTGCAATTTAACGAATAGCCACACCCATCATCCACGCTGAAAACACATCCCATTGCATCACCAAAAGCTTTTCCGATCACCATTGATTCTTCAAGATTAAAAGTTTTTAAAAAAGCACGGTTGACACGTTGAATTATAAACACATCATCAATAACCAACATATTTGTCGGCAATAGATCAAACATCATTTTTAAGTTATTTCGCTCGTTCTTGATTGTATTTTCAGCTTCAATAATTCTAGAAATATCCCGAAAAACAACAACTTTTCCCATATATTCCAAATTATCTGACAACAGCGGTGACAAATGGGCTGACAAGTAACATTTTTCACCGTTAGGTTTTAAATAAAACGAAGCTCTGGGTAATCCAACACTTGCCAACATGTGATCATCTTTATCGTCTTTCCAGAATTGCACAGGAGCATCGTGCCCATCTCGAAATATTTTAAATACATCTTGAAACGACTTTCCTAGAATTTCAGACAACGACAGGCCAAGAATTTTCAGTGCTTCGGCATTTGCAAAATCCAACCGATCATCCATTTCACAGGTCATGATTGCGTCGCCAGCACTGTTGAGTGTTGATACCAACCATGCTTTATCTTTGTTTATGATTTGTTCTCTCATTTCGTCCATCTGTTTCTCCATGAAACTCTTATTTCCAAACTATGACCGGGTCTTCTTTTTATAATCCATTGAATAACTTAGTTAAATTTTCTTGAATGATTAAATTTTTAATATTTTCCAAATTCATCATCGCTGAGGATGATTTTCTTACTTGCTGGTATATAACTACCCTCAGTGGATCTCTTTTTCACCGCTTGGCGATTTTGTTCTTTCATATTTTCAAACATTCGCATCATCTCAGGAGTAAGGTTTTCATAACTTTCTGCGCCCATGAATCCACCTCGTTTTAATTTAAAGCGGGATACCTGTTCTTTAAGCATTTCAGCCTGGCTCGCCAATTCTTCACTGGCTGCAGCAGTTTCTTGTGATGTAGCCGATGTTGACTGCACAACGTTAGCAATTTGGGTAACGCCTTGATTAATCTGGTCCACGCCAATAGCCTGTTCATTTGATGCAACCGAAATATTATTGATTAAGGCATATACTTTTTCAATGGATTCTACAATTTGGACGAGAGCAGTAGCCGTTTCGTTTGCGATTTTTGTTCCGCCTTCAACTTTTTTGATTGAACCTTCAATGAGAGCGGTCGTTTCCTTGGCGGCACTAGCTGATCGTGCGGCAAGATTTCGGACTTCGACGGCAACCACAGCAAAACCTTTTCCATTTTGACCAGCTTTGGCTGCTTCTACCGCAGCATTTAGCGCCAGAATATTTGTTTGGAATGCGATCTCATCAATCACTTTAATAATTTTAGAGATATTATTGGAGGATTCGCTGATGTCTTCCATAGAACCTAACATTTGTTGCATTCGGGCATTGCCCTGGTTGGCATTGTCTTTGGTATTCTCCGCTAATCTATTTGCCTGTTCTGCATTTTCAGCATTAAGCCTTGTCTGAGAGGCAATTTCTTCGATGGATGCTGTAAGTTCTTCAATCGAACTGGCCTGCTCGGTGGCGCCCTGAGAAAGGGAAATACTGGAATCTGAAACCTGTCTGGATCCGGAGGCTACCTGTTCAGTTGCTTCGTTGATATTGACCATAACCTCGTTAATATTTGCCGCCATGCGATTAAATGCACCGGCTAAATCCCCCATCTCGTCTTTGGTATTGATGTCAATGGTCACGTCCAGATCCCCGTCTGCCATACGTTTCGAGGCATCCACCATTTTATGAACCGGTTTTTTAATGGTTGAAGCAATGAAGATACCCAAAAGGATTGATAAAATCATACCGATGATAATTAAAACAATAGTCATGAAGGTAGATGAACTGGCAATGGCGGAATTTCCAGCAGCGGTTTCCTCAGCTACCTGTAGCTTGATTTCGATCATCCGGGCAATATCGCTTTCCATCTGGGTTGCAGCACTGTTATAGTCACCATTTTTCATCAGCGCAATGGCGTCTGCCTGTTTTCCTTGTCTAACAAGGGTGACAATCTCTGCTTCAGCCTTATTCATTTTTTCTTTTTGAGTAATGGCGCTTTCTACCAGTTTTTTCCCTTCTTCGGAGATCAATGTTGTTTGAAAGCTCTGCATATTGATATCGAATTCTGTATTTTTTTCCTGAATACTGGCTTCAAGCCGCGATATTTCGTCACCGTTTCCAGATAAAATGATGGCATCCACATTATTCGTAATCCCCTTATATGCATCGACAATATAAATAAGCTCACCCAGAGGAACCGTCATTTTTTGATAGAGATAGGTATCCTGACGATTCACCGTCTGGATATTGATCACCCCCATCACACCGATTCCACCAGCAATCAATGCAACCACAATAAAACCGAGAATCAACTTTGTTCCAATTTTTAAATTATAAAACCATTTCATCTCTATTACCTCTCATCTTTCTCATTATTTAGAATTTCAATTTCCTGATTGGATAGTAGCTTGTCACAGTCGAGTAGTAATTTGACTTCATTTCCTGCCTTACCGATGCTTTTGATAAATTGATTGGAGACTCCCGAGCTAAGCATGGGCTGTTCAATGATATCCTCCTCTTCAAAAGAGATCACCTCGGAAACACTGTCCACAATCAAACCGACGGTATTTTCCAATACATCAATGACTATTACACAGGATCGTTCATCATAATCCACAAATTCTTTTTGAAACCTGAGGCGCATATCCATTAACGGAATAATCCGGCCTCTGAGGTTGAAAATTCCTCGTACATAAGCTGGTAACTCTGGAACTTCCGTAAACGGCAAAATGCCAATAATTTCGGTGACATATCCGATCCATAACCCGTAATACTCATTGGCCAGTTCAAAGGTGAGATACATCCCTTTCTGGTCATCATCCTGATCAATCTCTTCAGTCAGGTCTTTTACCATATTCTCAACTCCTATCTATGGAATTATTATCTATATTTCTAAGCCTGAAACTAAAAACGCATCGTGCTCTGCTGCTTGTTCATACTGGAAATTTCTTAACACTAAGGCGAATAGTTTCTAAATTGTTTCACATGATAATGGTAATAGCATTTATCTAAACGATATCCGCTACTGCACACGCAAGCCTGTTAAACCACTGATGTCCATGATCAGACTGATGCTGCCGTCCGGGAGAAGGGTACAGCCAGCTAGTCCAAGAATTTTTTTCATTGAATTGACATAATTAGGAAGTGATTTAACAACCGCCTGCTGTTGCCCTAAAAGCTCATCGGCAAATACGCAGATCACCTTTTCTTCTTGCTCCACCATTATCAGAATTCCCTTGGTCAGATCTGTTTCTGCATTTTTGATATGATAGTGTTTATGTAGTCTCAAAATCGGGAAACATTGTCCTCTGATCATGACCATTTCATTGTTGTCCGGATCCATCATGCAGTCTTTTTCATCTGGTCGGAAAGATTCGGAAATGGTGGTGATCGGGATGGTGTAACGGGATTTTCCTACCCGGATATTCATGCCTTCCACAATGGCTAGTGTTAATGGAATTTTTAAGATAATGGTCGTGCCCTGGTCCATTTCACTATCAACCAACACGGTACCACCGACCTCTTCCAGATTTTTTGTCACCACATCCATACCAACCCCTCGGCCAGAAAATTCAGTGATGCTTTCTTTGGTGGAAAACCCAGGCAGAAGGATCAGCTTAAAAATTTCCCGGTCACTCATTTCTTCCTCGGGTTTTGTTAAAAGATCATTTTGCCGTGCTTTTTCGAGAATGCGGTCTTTATTCAGACCTCGGCCATCATCTTTGATAACAATAAGCACATCACTGCCTACATTTTTTGCCTCCAGAATAATATGCCCTACTTTCTCCTTGCCTTTGGCCAGCCGTTCTTCTTCAGCTTCAATGCCATGATCAATGGCATTTCGGATGATATGCATCAAGGGATCGGAGATATGCTCAATAATGTTCTTATCCACTTCAGTTTCTTCACCGTAGAGATCCAGTACCACTTCCCGGTTCAGCTTTTTACACATATCCCGGACAATTCGGTTCATTTTCACAAAGGTAGTTGATAGTGGGACCATTCGAATTGCCATCACCATGTCCTGAAGTTCCACCGTGATCTTATGAAGCTCAATCGAAGCCTTGTGAAAATTTTCCGACTGAATGACCTCCACCTCCGGACATTGGGTAACCATCGATTCGGTAATCATCAGTTCACCTACCAGATTCATGAGATTATCCAATTTGTCGACGTTGACGCTGATCATTTTCTGAGTTGCTGCAACATTGTTTTTCTGAGTTTCCTCGGAAAAAGCAGCGGGTGCCAAGGGGATCTCTGGCTTGTGTATTTCATTGTTAGCCAAGGTAAAGTTTTCTTTCGGTTGCACCTGATTCTGTGCCTTTCGGAATGGATCCATCTGTTCCTCTTCAATTTCCCTAAAAAGCAGCTGTTCAATGTAAATAATGTTTTCAAAATGAGCCTTGATCTCTTCATAACCTATTTCTGTTTTTAAATAGATTTCAAATCCATTTTCACGGATATAAGCCGCCGTTTCGGGATTTTCAGCAATGTCTGCCGGTAAATAATAGACCTCTTCGACCAGCTCTGCCAGTCCAAAAACCAGCGTGTAAGCTCGAATATTCTCCATTGTGCAATCGTCTTCATAACGAATAATAACCTGATAGCATGAACCTTCTGACATGGCTTCTGATTCGTTTTTCGGTTGGTCTTTTTCAGTTGCCAACCCCTGTTTCTTTTCCTGAGGAATATAGTACTGCTGTTTTTTGGAGTTGTTTTTGTTTTGGGTGTCTTCTTCACCAAAGAGACGACGCAATTCATCAAGGAATAGTTTTAGAGAATCTATGAGAAAGGCCGGGTCCCCGTCAACATCATTGTTGTTTGTAATTTTATTGATCTCTGCCTTAATGAAATCCACACATTCCAAGACCAGATCAGACACCGCCGAAAAATCCAGTCCCTGTGGTTTTTGCTCCCGGATGAAGTAAAAAATATCCTCCATCGCGTGAGCGACCGTTTCGATGTTATTAAACAACATCATTGCTGATGAGCCCTTTATGGTATGCATAAACCGAAAGATCTCGCTGACATCGTCGGGTGTAAATCCACCGCTTTTTTCGCTGCAAATAATAACTTGCTCCAGCTGTTCAAGATTTTGGGTTGTTTCAAAGATGTATACCTCCATCATCGGCTCGTTTTCGAAATTTTTTGTCACTTTCGTCACCTCATTTGACATCGGATTTTTCTTTTAAACTATTTTAATATTCTTCAGCCTACAATTCCCCAGTTCCATTTAAATTAAACATCTGCTAATTTTAAGTACTAGGCAGCCTTATCAAATATTGCGTAGCTACTCTTAGACCCAGTAAGGATCCATTCCCTGTTTTTTATACACATATTTATTCATTTTAAACAAAAAAAATGATTTGGTCGTTCATTTTTCGAATATTTCAGTAATAAAAGTCCAAACCATCATCCATAATGAGGCTAGCTCATCGCTTACTAAGATTCTTTATCCAACTTCAATTCGGTTATCAAAAAACAAAAAGGCGCATCTCTAACCGGATCTCTTAAAATCGATCCGATTGAAAAACGCCTTTTTCTGATTACATTAAATTGTAGCAACTTTCAAATTCGTTTTAAAATTAACCTGTAATCGGTGAGCTTATTGAGTAACAATCTTAATCAAAATATTTTTCCGACCAGACTTTATGGACGATTAGTCCTTTACTAATTCTATCAGCATATTCTCCATTTGCTGTAAGAAATCGATGACGCTACAGATAATGCTGGATTTTTTGCTCATTTTTTCATTTAGATTTTCTATTTTTTCACCAAAAGAATCAACAACTGCTGAAATAGCTCCAAAGCCTTCTGCCGCTCCATTGATTCTGTCGCTTGTTGTATCAATATCTTTGATAATCTGTTTGCTGAAATTTTTCACTTCATCCGTGCATTCATTAACTTGTTCAATATTCTTTTTAACATCGTTAACTTTTTGCAAATTTGTGACACTCGTTGATTTTGACGCCTGAATTTCAGAATTCACATCTTTGATACTTTTAAATAATGCCTTAACGCTGTCATCAATGCCATCTACCATTTCTTTTGTTGAGGTAGATAATATTCGCATTTGCTGCGCAACAACCGCAAAAGCTCTGCCTGCTTCTCCAGCGCGTTCTGCCTCAATGGACGCATTAAAAGCCAGTAAATTTGATTGCATGGCAATGCCATTAATGCCGTTGGACATATTCTTAATATTTGAAAAATCCCTTTCCAATTGTTGAAATACCTCGGCAATGGTATCCAATTGCTGATTGGTATATAAAATATTATCTGCCAATTCTGTAACATTTATTTCAGTCTGACTAATCACCACATCAGAACTATCAATCACATCATTAATCTGATTGGCATAGGAACTGAAATTTTTAAAATCATCATTGATGTTGGTAGTCATTTCGCTGATGTTGGTGATCTGTGAATAGGTATGGGCTACATCGTCCATATAGTTGGAAACTTCAACTTCTTCCTGCATCAGCAGTTCAATTTTTTCTTCAATATGTTTGACGCCAAACTGAATACTTTTTTCCATGGTTTTATCACCCTTTTGAGCAACAAACACCGCATCATTTATGTTGTTGTTATTCACACAATTATTTTCTAACAAGTTCATCTCCAATTCCCTTACTCAAATACAGCCAGAACCATGGTTTGATTAAAATGCTGCTCGTTCAACTGTTCGCCATATCCTGCAAATCCGACATAATTTCCCACTTGACTGCCTACGTTGGTGGCGAAATTATTTAAATCATTATTGGATTCAAAGAGCATCGATCGGGCCAGACAATTAACCATTAATGTCAAACTCGGCCTGCTGCATTCCTGCCGCACTTGATTCAAGGTTTTCTGAAGGACTGTTTTATAATCATCGGGCTCCAGTAAAACCATTTGTGAATTATTATAAATTCTGGCATGATATTCCATTCCGCTGCCATTGACAACCTGGTTGTTGGCAACAATGAACATCTCGTTCCCAATGATGCGTCCCAAAGGATAACTATCCAGATATTTAGGCAGTTCGCTGACGTTGATCCCTAATGCATTGGCCATGACCTTGGCGGCTGGTTTATGATCATATTCATAAACGATGCGTTTCCGCACATCTACCTTGGTGGATTTAAAATAATGCTTGGTTGGCTTGTAGATATTTTCGCGGTATAATCTGATCTTTCCGCCCAGATTTTCAATAATCACAAAAACGCAGGCATTTTGATAGATCGCACCGTTTAAAGCAACGATTGTTTTTTCTGCCCGTCCTCGATCCCCGGAGGAACCTCCGAAAACCGGTATTTTCTTTTTCGACAACACTGCGTTTAGAGTTGACAATACTAATTCCTCACAACTGATCAGAGCACTAGCAAACTCCAGGCAGATGGTGTTCTCCGGCTTTTTAAACTGTGCTGCGCATTTTTCAACCTGTTCCACATATTTCAGCGGATACACATCTGCATCTTCCAATAATCCGGCTTCACACTTAATGCCGTCTTCAAAACCGATAACCATCAGCGTTTCTTTATAGGCACCTTCTTTACAGAATGCTGCAAAGGTGGTGGCTCCCATTGATACGGCATCAGGATAATTGGCTTGAATTCTGCTGGCATAATGTGAGAAATCATCAACACCTGAAAAGAATAAAATTAACTTGGGGTTTTTCAGCTGGCCAGTTGCCTCCCGGATGGCGTCAGCTGGATTACTATTACTACTTTTTCCAATCTTATAATTCATCGTTACTCCCTTTCGCATAATTTAAATGTCAATAAATAAATTACATAGAGTTAATGTTACACTAATTCAATTATTCATGCAATCCAAGAATTGTAAAATCCTAAAAATTTTCAAAGAAAAAACTCAAATAAATAGCGATTCTAGTGAATCGCTGTATATTTGAGTTTAAGTTCTTTTATGCTTCGTTCGTTTATAAATTAAAAGTTCTATCTGATTTATTTTTCCAGACAGACTATCAACCGTCTCACTGTGTCTCGAGAAGATGGAATAAATGTCTTCGAACTTGTTCGTTCTAAAGAATATATCCTTGGCGATTTTGTATTCTGTGTAGACGGGAACACACCCAAGGTTATTTAAAATCGCCAATTATTTTAGTCATTTAACGAATTAATTCCTTGTTCTTTAAGTCGCTCTAATGCTTCTTTCGTTGCTTTAACTTGCTCTGTTGGGTGCCCCTGCCAAATCGAAACTTCTCCTACAACTCTAAATGGTTCAGTGGAACAATAAGATTTAGTTGGATTACCTGAGAATTTTTTATCTGTTAAATCGGGGTCGTTTTCGATTTTTCCTGTCGGTTCTACTAAATAAATTCTTTCTCGTCCTTCACCAATAGCAAGTTCAGCACCCCAAATTGCAGCATCTAATGTCGCAGACAAGAAAATGCATTTCGCATTTTTTCTCTGCCCATAGTTTGAGTTGTAACCAACTTCAATTAGAGCTCCGACTTTTAAGTCTACCTTTGTTCCGTGAAAATAAGTTTGAGCAAATGGCGTTGCCCCTTGTCCGCTTAGATTCTGTTCACTATTTTTTCGTTCCATTGGTCATGTTCCTTTCCTTCACTGTTTGGATCGATTCCTACAAAGTGCGTGCATTTGTTTTTAATAGTAAAATTATAGCACAAAAAAAGAAAAAGCCCAGTTATACTGGACTTTTAATGCACCTACTTTTATATTCTTGACATCAATACGACCGTCTCAACATGTCCGGTTCCCGGGAATAAATCCACTGGCTGAACCGCCTTGATGGCATAACCGGCTTCGGTCATAAATTTGAGGTCTCTGGCTAATGTTGATGGGTTACAGGAGACATAAATAACCTGAGGTGTTTCCAGCTCAACGATCGCAGCTAATAAAGATTCTTCGCAACCCTTTCGCGGCGGATCGAGAATAATCAGATCCGGTTTGATGCTTTCTTCTTTGATGATCTTGAGCATTTCATCTTCTGCCCGACCCAAATGGAAGGTGGCATTTTCAATCTGATTGAGGCCGGCATTTTCCCGGGCATCCAAGATGGCATCGCCAACGCTTTCAATCCCAATGACTCGTTTGGCCTGGCTGGCCAGATAAAGACCAATGGTGCCAGTACCACAATAGAGATCAAACACCGTTTCGCTTCCCTTCAGGTCAGCAAAAGCTTTGATGGTATCATAAAGCTTGACGGTCTGTTTGGAATTGACCTGGAAAAAAGAATTTGGTGAAATCGAGAAACTGAGATCACCGATCTGTTCGACCAGTC
The DNA here is from genome assembly GCF_963664135.1 of uncultured Acetobacterium sp. Lineage (NCBI taxonomy): Bacteria > Bacillati > Bacillota > Clostridia > Eubacteriales > Eubacteriaceae > Acetobacterium > uncultured Acetobacterium sp. The sequence continues at coordinate 524,608 of NZ_OY760905.1, forward strand.
GCGCCGCGCCATGAACACAGAGACTTTTCTTACCCAGGATGACATTGCCTTTTTCCCGATTGATATTCACATAAATACTTTTTACATTGGGAATCCCTGCCAGTATCCCTTCCACAATGGCCTGACGCTGACTTAAATCTTTGCCGTTAATGATCAGCGTAATCATGTTTTCGCCTTTGAGATTGGTTCGCTGAAGAACGCCCCGAACATAACCTTTATGGGTGCGTTCATCATAGATGCTTAAATTCAGTTCTTGAATTAGCGCATTGATGGTTCTGATGGCATCCGCTGCCGATTCCGGTTGGTTCAGACAATCCTGAATGTGGATCAGATTATGGGATTTTTTCGCATAGAAACCCATACCTTTGTTGTCAAGTTTAAACTGAGCCTTATTACGATAGCGCTGGGGATCTTCCATCCCGATGATCGGAGCGACGTCGATTTCTTTGAGTCCCCCGATTCGCTGGAGGGCATCCTTGACCATCTTTGATTTTGCCCGCAACTGACCTTCATAGCTCATATGCAGGATTTGACAGCCACCACATTCTTCAAAATATGGACAGACTGGCGTGACCCGTTCTGGCGATGCTTTACTGATTGACAGCAGTTTCCCCTGGGCATAGGTTTTTTTTACATTTTTGATTTCAACTTCCACCACATCCCCGGGAAGTCCGCCTTCAACAAAGACGATCATGTTTTCGAGCCGTCCGACGCCTTCCCCACTATGGGTGATATCCATTAATTCCATTGTATACTTTTCGCCAACTTTAATCTGGTTGTTTGTTTCGTTCATTCTTACTTCCTTAATTTTCTTATTTTTGTGATCTTTTTTTATTAATTGATAACCTAGTACCGACAATTGTTTACTGACTCAAATAGGCCTTCATTTTTTCGAAGGTTTCTTCTGAAATAATATGCTCAATACCACAGGCATCATTCTCTGCATTGGTTAGCGACACATCCAGTGCCTTTACCAGAAATTCGGTAATCAGCCGGTGCTTTTCATAGACCTTTACAGCTCGGCTCTTCCCTGCTTCAGTGAGATAAATCTGCCCGTAACGTTCATGTTCGACGTAACCCAATTCCTTGAGTTTGCGGACGGCATCATTGGCACTGGCCTTGCTGACCTTCAGTTCCAATGCGACGTCGGTAATCCGCACGCCTTTACCATGTTTTTGGCTCTCCAGATAAATGGTTTCGATATAATCCTCAATGGATTCGGTTAGTTTTTTTTCCATTTTTACCTCTGCTTTTATCTTTTTGATTTATTTTTGACTGCTTCGCCTGAGCTGGCTTGGCTGATCTTGTTTTATTGGTTTTACTTGTTTTATTTGATTGGGTTGTCGGACGATCCGCACTTTTAACCTTTTCCGGAATCAGTGCTTTTTTCCCGGTTCCGATTAAATCTTCACGATAAGCTTTCGTTAGTGCTTCATGAACCAGTAAATAGTTTTCCCGCTTATTATACTGAACAAGGGCGCGCTGCATGTTTTTTTCCCGTCCTTTTGGCACATAAACCGCTTCCATAGTCAGGGGATTAACCCCGGTATGGTACATGGCCGTGGCCACAGATCCCGGGGTAGGATAGAAATCCTGAACCTGTTCCGGAAAAAAGCCCATATCCCGAATGTATTCCGCTAGCTTGACCGCATCCTGAAGACTGCAGCCGGGATGACCGGTGATGAAATAAGGCAAGACAAACTGGTTTTTGCCCAGCTGTTCATCAATTTGTTTGAACTGACTGGCAAAGTTCTCATAAACCTTAAAGGCCGGTTTGCCCATATGACGGAGCACCTCTTCGGATATATGTTCTGGGGCGACCCGAAGCTGTCCGCTGATATGATGTTCCACCAATTCCCGAAAAAAAGTCTTATCCTTATCCAGTGCCATATAATCATAACGGATTCCTGACCGGACAAAGACTTTCTTGATTCCCGGCAGTTTTCGTACCGCCCGCAGAGTCTCAAGATAAGGCTTATGACTGGGGTCAATGTTTTTGCAAGGTTCCGGTGCCAAACACTCCCGATTTGTGCAATAGCCCCGGGTTTCCTGTTTTTGACAGGCCAGATGGGAAAAATTGGCGGTAGGTCCGCCAATGTCATGAATATAACCTTTAAAATTTGGATCTTTTGCCATCCGTCTGGCTTCCCGGACAATCGAATCGAGGCTACGCATCTGCACGTATTTCCCCTGATGAATGGCCAGCGCACAAAAGGTGCAATTGCCATAGCACCCCCGATTGGCTGTGATACTGAACTTCACTTCCTCCAAACCCGGCACGCCCCCCACCTCATCATAGGCGGGATGCCAGCGGTAAGTAAAGGGCAGATCATAAAGAGCGTCAAATTCGGCCTGGCTCAGCGGCATTTGAGGCGGATTCTGACATAGGTAACGGTTACCAGACTGTTGCAGATACGTCTTGGGATCATGAGCATTGTTACTCTGGTAAATAAGGGCAGTGGCTTTGGCATAAGCCATTGGGTCGACCATCACTGCTTCAGTCGATGGCAACATGACGGCATCTGCCATTTCCGGTTCCCGACTGATCACGGCAGTCCCTTTGATATGGGTCAGCTGGTCGACAGGGATCCCGGCATTCAGCGCTTCGGCAATCTCAATCATGGCCAGTTCGCCCATGCCATAAACCAGCAGATCAGCTCTGGAATCAAACAAAATGGGTCGTCTGACCTTTTCCTGCCAGTAATCATAATGAGCAAAACGCCGCAGGCTGGCTTCAATGCCACCAATAATCAGCGGAACATCTCCAAAGAGCTCTCTTATTTTTCCACAATAAACAATGGTGGCCCGATCCGGTCGCAGACCAGCTTGTCCTCCCGGCGCATAGACATCCTCACGACGGCGTTTTTTGTTCACCGTAAAATGGTTGACCATCGAATCAAGGTTGCCGGCAGTAACCAGGAAGCCCAGCCGGGGAGCGCCCAGCTTGTTAAAATCATCGTTTCCCTGCCAGTCAGGTTGGGCGATGATGCCCACCGAAAAACCTCGGGATTGGAGCACCCGACCGATGATGGCCGCACCAAAAGACGGGTGATCCACATAGGCATCACCAGTTACGAGAATAAAATCACATTGGGCGCTCCCTTGGTTTCTCATCTCATTTTTTGACGTAGGTAGAAAACCCTTAGTTTCTTTATGGGTTTTTTCGATTCGGGATTGTTGCCCAGAATCGTTGATTGATTTCTTCATTCATACCCTTTCTTAATAATTTTTCACATTAATTTATAACAAACCTCTAAAAAGATTTAAATACATAGGAAAGTTAATCAGGATCACACTAAAAACAACCATAAAAAAGGTTTGATTGAGTTCGATGGTCATTCCGATGGTATCACCCGTCATACCGCCAATTTTGTATTGGAGATTTTTCATTAACAACAGCGCTGGTAATAGACAGATGACGACTGTCAGTAGTCCCGGTAGGCCCAGTATCAGGGTTGAAAAGACCATTAATAAGATCAGATAAATAATAAAATGATGGAGCTTTGTCATTTCCACAAACCGCTTTCCTAAGCCGCCACCACCGGGGGCATAGGTGGAAAAGCAGGTTGACATGATGGCTGCAACCCGTCCGAAAACGGGAATAATTAGAATGGCTGAACTATATTCCGGCAAGATAATGGTATAGGTCATCCAATTGGTTAAAATAATCAAGATCAAACCGATCGCTCCAAAGGCTCCCAAGCGACTATCTTTCATAATTTCCATCATCTTTTCCCGATCTCGGGCTGAGAACAGGGCATCAGTGGTATCCGCAAAGCCATCCAAATGAAGTCCCCCGGTTAGCCAGATATAGGCGATTACCATCAACAGCGCCTGAAGCTGAATAAAATGGATAAACGACAATAAAATAGAAACGCCGAATAAAATCAAACCGATAAAAACCCCAACAACAGGAATTAAAATCATGGAGTCATAAAATTCTTCGGTACTGACATCCTTAAGTTTAATCGGTATCCGGGTAAAAAATGAAATTGCTATTAGAATTTTTCGCATGTTGCTCTCCAAAATTATAGATTATACAGATCTGGGTCGGTTGAACCCAGAAAAAAGAAAAGCATGAATTTGCATTCATACTTTATGCGTCCATTATTTCTGAATTTTAGTTTTAATGAATATCAATAACGCAATTAAACTTCATCCACAAAATCAAAACGATCTTCGATCAGTTGTTTCAATTGCTCAACTGCTTTTTTTTCGTCGTCGCCACTTGCTTCGATTTGTATTTCGTCGCCTCTTTGCACGGCCAAAATCATCACACCCATAATGCTTTTGGCATTAACCCGAGTTGCGTCTTTTTTGATATAGATTTCGCTTTTAAAATCATTGGCTCTTTGAACAAAAAGAGAGGCTGGTTTTGCATGGAGTCCCGCCTTGTTATTAACGATTACTTTATCAACTATCACAATAATCCACCCCTTTACTATAAAATTCCCCTATGATACTATTATAACCTCAGCACGCTATTTTAGCAAGCAAACGACTTTTATTTCTTTTTTTTGTTGTAAAATCTTTTTTTAAGTTTTATAATGTATCATAAGTAAAATGAGATTAACACTTTGCGGAGGTGAAAAAAATGAAGGTTACAAAAGATATGGGCATCTTAGATGCTGTTAATGCATATCCGGATTCTGTCAATGTATTTCAAGCTTACGGCATGCATTGCTTTGGTTGTATGGCGGCACGCTTTGAAAGTATTGAAGAAGGTGCGCTGGCCCATGGTATTGACGTGGATGCATTAATTAAATCAATCAATGACGCGATTGACGCTATTGATTTAACGAAATAATTAAATCAGCAATTTGCAACGTATTTATTTTTATGGATACGTTGCTTTTTTTATTTTAAATTTTTTTATATTTTTATAAATACCCCCTTGAAATCACCGGGTATAATTGTTACAATGGTCAGAATCGAATAGATACATACGATAGAGGTGCGGACTTTAAGATTAACGGCGGTGACCATGGCTAATGGGATGATGCGTTGTGAAAGGAAAGCTCGCCGAAGGACAATGATTTGCCATCCTTTTCCTGGGCTTACTGTTAAGAGCAGTGAGACTGTCATCATTTTTATGATGGAGTGCTATCTAAAACCCAATGGATTCTCTTTTTTGAGTGTTTCTTTGATTTTTAGCCGGTACTCGTTACTGGCTTTTTTTTAATTTTAAATGGAAAATTGCGAGAATATATACACCGAATAATAATTGCTTTGGGAACAGTTTCGCACGAAACAATTGTTACACTGTGAGGCGTACAGGCTATCGCCAGTTCGCCTACACGTTACACAATTGTTTGTGGAAACTGAACCTAAAGCATACGGTACTTCCGCAATTAACTATAATTTCAATTTTTGGAGGACTTATGAAATCTTATAATGTTGCAGTAGTTGGTGCCACTGGCATGGTTGGACAAAAAATGCTACAGGTACTGGCTGAACTAAAATTCCCGGTTAAAAATCTTTACCCGATGGCATCTAAACGTTCAGCTGGTAAAGAAATTATTTTTAATGAAAAAACCTATGTGGTTCAGGAGCTTTGTGACGAAGCTTTTGATCAGGATATTGATATCGCATTATTCTCTGCCGGCGGCGACACCAGTGAACGATTTTCGCCGATAGCTGCTGCCAAAGGCGTCATCGTCATTGACAACAGCAGTGCTTTCCGGATGGATCCAGCGGTTCCGTTAGTTGTTCCTGAAGTAAACCCGGAAGATCTGGACTGGCATAAAAATATCATTGCCAATCCTAACTGCTCCACCATCCAGGCCGTGGTTGCTTTAAAACCGCTCTATGATGCCTTCGGTATCGACCGAATTGTTTATTCCACTTATCAGGCCGTTTCCGGTTCCGGAGTGAAGGGCTATGCCGACCTGGAAAATGGGATCAAAGGCGAAGAAAATGCGTTCTACCCGCATCCGATTGCCTATAATGTCCTGCCCCACATCGATTCATTTTTAGAGAATGGTTACACTAAAGAAGAAATGAAGATGATCAACGAAACCCAGAAAATCCTGCACGACGACAGCCTACGGATCACTGCCACCACTGTTCGGGTACCAGTTTTTTATAGCCACAGCGAAAGTGTCAACGTGGAACTGAAAAAGCCGTTTGAGTTAGACGCCATCCGTAATCTATATGCCAACTCTCCGGGGATTATTCTGCAGGATGATCCGGCTAACAATGTCTACCCACTGGCTCGAGTGGCGGAAAACACCGATGAGGTTTATGTCGGCCGTCTGCGCCGGGATTTCAGTGTTGACAATGGCCTGAACCTCTGGGTTGTTGCCGATAACATCCGCAAAGGTGCCGCCTTAAACGCCGTCCAAATTGCCTTCGAACTGATTAATCGGAATCTGATCTAAGTCTGCCGATTATTAGTGCCGTTAGCTTTGCTACCGGTATATAGCAAACAGTTTCTACACTGTACGGCGGACAGGCTACCGCCATTTCGCCTACACGTTATGAAACTGTTTCTGAATACCGGCTACCAAAGCAATTAAGGTTATCCTCTTAACCAAACAATAAAAGAGTCCTAATCCAGTATCGTCAATTGTTCGGTACTGGATCTCACACAAAACCACAATCAAAGGAGATTGAAATGAGTATTTTTATAGGAAGCTGTGTCGCACTGGTTACCCCATTTAAAGATGGAAAAGTTGATTTTGAACGCTTTCACAAACTGATTGACTGGCAGATTGAAAAGAAAACCGACGCCATTCTGATTGCCGGCACCACCGGTGAAACCTCAACCCTGACCGACGATGAGCATCTGGAACTGCTCCGGGATGCCGGCAAATACATTAACGGCCGGGTACCCTTTGTGGCCGGAACCGGCAGTAACGATACTGCTTATTCGATCATGCTTTCCATAGAAGCCGAAAAAGCTGGTGCCGATGCCGCATTGATCATTAACCCCTATTACAACAAATCCACCCAGCGAGGCATCATTGCCCATATCTCAGCCATTGCCAATGCTATCACGATTCCGGTGATTATTTATAATGTGCCCAGCCGAACTGGTATGAACATTTCTGTTTCCACGATTAAAGAGTTGAGTAAGATCCCCAATGTGGCCGCCGTTAAAGAAGCCAGTGGCGATATCAGCCAGGTTACCGAAATTGCTCGGATTTGCGGTAATGACATTGATATTTACAGTGGTAATGACGACCATGTCCTGCCAATTATGGCCGTAGGCGGCAAAGGCGTGATCTCGGTATCCGCCAACATCATTCCTGAAGAGATGCACGATCTGGTCACCAGCTTTATGGCTGGGGATCTGAAAAAGGCCCAGGAACTGCAATTTAAAACCAACCTGGTTAATCTGGCGATGTTCTATGAAACCAACCCGATTCCCGTTAAAACAGCGATGGGACTAATGGGTCTGGACTCAGGCGAAATGCGTCTGCCGCTGATCGAAATGGAAGATGTCAATAAAGAAAAGCTGATTGCCGACCTGAAAACCTATGGCTTATTATAGGAGGAAATCATGATAAACATTTTACTCAGTGGCGTCTCCGGCGCTATGGGCGGAACCCTGCAGCAAATTATTGCCGCCAACCCAGATACCCAGGTAGTGGCCGGATTTGATCATCAAGCAATTAATACCTTACCCTTTCCAGTTTATACTAATCTGGAAAATTGCACCGAGGCGATCGATGTGATTATCGATTTCTCTCACTTCAAGGCATTCCCAAGTATTTTCGGTTTTGCCAAAAGTCACAAAATTCCGATTGTCATCGCCACTACCGGCCTGTCGGAAACAGATCTGGCTTCTATTAAAAAAGGCTCTCAGGAATTTCCGGTTTTTAAAACCGCCAACCTGTCCCTGGGGATCAATCTGATTGCCAAAATGCTCAACGAAATGGTGGCCAAGCTGGAAAGCGGCTTTGATATCGAAATCATTGAAAAACACCATAATAAAAAGCTGGATGCCCCCAGTGGAACTGCGTTACTGCTGGCCGACGCCATCAACGACGGCCTAGAAACCAAAAAGGACTACATCTATGGCCGCTATGGCCGGGATGCCAAACGCACCGAAAACGAGCTGGGCATCCACGCCATCCGCGGTGGCACCATTCCTGGCGAACATTCGGTCATCTTTGCCGGCAACGACGAGATCATCGAGGTCAATCACATGGCCCTCTCTAAAAAAGTCTTCGCCGAAGGCGCCGTCAAAGCCGCCCAATACCTGGTCGGAAAAGAACCCGGTCTCTATGACATGGCCATGGTCGTCAACGACTAGTTGACGGGGCACTAAATCAAGTACCGTCAACCCAGCTACACGTTACGAAATTGATTATGGAAACCCGCAGCCAGGCAATTGAGTTTATATGTAAGCGCCTAAAAAAATTTTAACGGCCGAACAATCATTGCTTTGCTGTCAGTATTCACAAACTATTCTGTAACGTGTAGGCGAACAGTCCTAAGACTGTCCGCCGTACAGTGTAAGAATTGTTTTGTGTAATACTGGCAACAAAGCTAATGTCACTAATTTTACATACGCCCATTATTCCATACAAGAAAGGATCAATAAACAGTCGATTAATCATAACTGCTACTGATTTAGAGGTTAATCTCATGAATATCGTTGTTCAGAAATACGGCGGAACCTCGGTAGGTTCCACCGAACGGATTCAGAATGTTGCAAAACGTATCATCGCAAAGAAAAAAAATGGCCATCAGATTGTGGTGGTGGTTTCTGCCATGGGCAAAACCACTGATGATCTGGTAAAACTGGCCTATGCCATCAATCCCTCCCCACCCAAACGCGAGATGGATCGGCTCTTATCCACCGGTGAACAGATCTCCATTTCGCTGCTGTCGATGGCGCTTCAGTCAATGGGTCACGACGCCATTTCCTTCACAGGCCCCCAGGTGGGCATCCGCACCAGCGGCCGCCATACCAAATCCCGAATTGAAGGCATTGATACTACCAAGATCCTGGAATCATTAAATGAAGATAAAATTGTGATCATTGCCGGTTTTCAGGGGGTCAATGAAAATGATGACGTCACTACTCTGGGCCGGGGCGGTTCTGATACCAGTGCCGTAGCGCTGGCCTGCGTGCTGGGTGCTCCCTGCGAGATCTATACTGATGTCGAAGGCATTTACGGGGTAGATCCCCGATTATATCCCAAGGCCAAAAAACTGGACGCCGTTTCTTATGAAGAGATGCTGGAAATGGCCAGCCTCGGAGCCGGCGTCATGCATCCCCGAGCGATTGAGCTCGGTAGTAAATACGACACCAATATTTGGGTTGCTTCCAGCGAATTCGAAGTTCCTGGTACCATCATAAAAAAAGGAGAAAAAAACATGGAAGGACAATCCATCACCGGCGTGGCTATTGACAATGACGAAATTATGATCACCATCCGTGATATTCCTTTTGACAAGAATATCACCTCCCATTTTTTCAGTCAGTTTGCCACTAAAAGCATCAACATTGATATGATCAGCCAAAGTGCTCCCATCGATGATCTCATTAACATTTCATTTACCGCACCAGCTGCCGATCTGGAAGACGCTAAAAAAATCCTGACCGCTTTTCAGGAAAAACATCCCGGCATTGGTGTTATCATCAACGAAAATATTTCCAAGCTATCAGTCGTAGGCATCGGTATGCGCAGCCAGTCTGGCGTTGCCGCCAAGTTTTTTACGCTCCTGGCTGACAATAACATCCAAATGCTGATGATTACTACCTCCGAAATACGGATTAGCTGTATCATCCCATCAAAAGACAAGGATATAGCGGTTACTGCCACTGCTGAAGCCTTCGATTTATAGAGTCTAATGACAACTGCTAACCCAAAAATAATAAGCCAGTATCCCAACCCTTACACGGGTTGGGATACTGGCTTATTTATTCAGGAATCAATCCTGTTATTCTTTAGGATGACGTGGATTTTTTGAGACAATATCAATTGCACGAGTTAGTTCACTGGTAAGATCTGCCTTATGCTGTGTCGTCATTTCATCAATTTTTGAAAATAAAAGTCCTTCATGTGTTACAAAATAAGCCGGTTTAAGCTTATTTAATGCAATAGCTTTTATATCTTCAAGACAGAGTTCGCACTTGCAAATATCTGGATACTGTTTTAGCATATGTGGCAAAAAAGCATTCACCGTATCTTCCATATAATTTTTTAACATATTTTCTCCTCCAAAATCATTCATTTTATTCATAAAAACTTAGCCAATCTAATCAATCGTCTATGTCCAATAAAACACTTTCTCTGGTCTAGTATACTATTAAAACAACTCAATTTCAACCGTTTTCATTTTCAATATTTGTATTCTCAAAGAAAATTCTATCATGAAGTATTCTTCACCTAAAAGAGGACGGATTTATTTTTTGTAAAAAAATATGTTCCAAAAGATAAGTATTCAAGTCTTTTCTCTGAGGTAAAAGCTGCAATTGAAAGCGTTAAGCCATTGCAACTTTTATGCGATGATTAGGTAGTTTATAAAAACGTCTGATAATCTTCATAGTTTTTCAGTAATAGATCAGGAGTATTTAAACCATAGGGGCATTTTTCTTTACATTGATTACAATGAATGCAGTTCTCAATTTTCTTCATTTTGTCTTGCCATTCTGGGGATAAAAAGGTTTCAGATGGTGCTCGACGAAGCATCAAACTCATTCTGGCACAGTTGTTTATTTCAATTTCAGCTGGACACGGCATACAATAGCCACAGCCACGGCAAAAATTACCTGATAATTCTTTACGATCCGCTTCGATCTTTAATTTCATCTCTTTAGTCAGTATGGGGGGACTTTCCTGGTAAGATAAAAATTCATCTAGTTCGCATTCCCTTTGGATTCCCCAGATTGGCGCAACATGATCAAACTGTCTCAGATAAGCGTATGCGGCTTTTGCATCGGTTATCAAGCCACCGGACAATGCTTTCATAGCTATAAATCCCACATCGTTTATTTGACAGGCCTTCACAATTTCCAAGTCCTCATCACTGGCAAGATAACAAAAGGGAAACTGTAAGGTATCATAGAGATTTGATTTTATGGCAGCTCTTGCTACCGTCTGTCGATGATTTGTAATGCCAATAAAACGGATTTTTCCCTGTTTTTTAGCCTCCAGCATCGCTTCATACAAACCGGATTGATCCCCAGGTTGCGGACAGAATTCCGGATTATGGAACTGATAAATATCGATATAATCCGTCTTTAAATTCGTAAGACTAATCTCTAGTTCTTTCCAAAAAACATCGATCGTCTGCGCCGCGGTTTTTGTGCTAATAATAATTTTCTCGCGAGTCCATGAAAAGGCGGCTCCAATTTTTTCTTCACTGTCTGAATACCATCTGGCCGTATCAAAATAATTGACGCCATGATAAAATGCTTTCTGCAATAGATAAACGGCATCCTTTTTTTCGATGCGCTGGATGGGGAGGGCGCCAAAGCCGTTTTTGTTGACATTTAATTTCGTTTTTCCTAAAATCACCGAATCCATCATTTTTCTCCTTCATTATTTTCTTTATCTTCAAATTAGTTTACCATATGCAATACAAGCTCTGTCAAATATTTATTTTAAGATGATCTTTCTTATTGATGCTTTTTTTAATCAAGTCAATGCTAATTTTACAACCTGTATTAATTAAGATTTTGAAAACAACTAATTGACACTTTCTAGTTTTATCAACTAACTAACATCATTATGAGAATAACTTACCTTTATTTATTTAATTTTGACATCATCTTGCATATTACCTTATAATAAGAATAGACTAGATACTGATGAGGTGCATGAAAATGAAAACAATATCACAAGAAATACTTAACTTTCACTGTCCACGATGGAACGAACTTCCTGACATTGACTTATATATGGATCAATTAGTAAGTATTTTAGAAAAGAACTTAATTATTTTCGAAGAACTTTGGGGTGAGAAAATTATCACTTCGATGATGATTAATAACTATGTTAAACAAAAAGTCGTCGAACCGCCGATTAAAAAACGCTATAACAGAGGACATCAGGCGTATTTTTTTGTGATATGCATTATGAAACGGGTCCTTAGTATTTCAGAAACGTCTGATTTGATTGCCTATTTAATCAATCTCCACTCAATCGATTATGCCTATAATTTATTTTGCGATGAACTGGAACGTGCCATAGAAGCTGTTTTCGCTGGTAATATTAACCCGACTAAACAAGCAAAAGAAGCTGACCAGGAACTCATTATTTTACGTTCAGCCGTACTGGCATTTGCAAACAAAATGTATTTCCAGGTGGGTATCAAAAACCAATAGACTTATTTTGAGGGGAGCATTCCCCTCAAAATATGGTCATGTACAGTTAATATAGCCGCATATTTAAGCCTTTTATAAATGAATAATCATGGATAAAATAATCCCGATAATTCCACAGGCAATCCATTCCATGATTTTCCGACTCAATTTATTTTTATCTTGATAGCGTTTGACTGTTTCTTCTAACGAAATCGTTAACTGGGTAATTTGCTGTGCCATTTCAGCAACGGTATTCTCAAAATCATTACTCTCGGAGTTTAACAGTTTTTCTGAAATTTCTTCTGTTTTCATGATTTCGTCCGAGTTGTCAGTTCTTTTAAATACGCCTAAGCTCGATGCAACAATTTTTTCAGCTGGTTCAATGGTAATGACTGCTACGGTTTCATTTTCCAAGATAATAAATTCGATGAAAATATCCGGACAAGGAATTAGTTTTTCTTTTGCTTTATTAAAAGTTTCCAACACTGAATCTTTTTTGCATCCATAAATTTTGCCATTTTCACCAACGCCGATAATCAATTTACCACCAGATGCATTGGCAAAAGATGAGATGATCTTACTTAGCAGATTTGGCCCGCCAGTATGGTGCCTAAACTCCACGCGATCATTGTCACCCTGACGAATAAGTTCTAAAACCTCTTCATTTATATTTTTGTTTTTATTTGACAAAAACTACACCATCTTTCTGTCCGTTTCGCTCTCGCATTGCTTCCACAATCGTATTATAAATCAATTCATAACCTGAATCATTGGGATGAATCCCGTCCTTACATAAAAAATCTTTATACTGGCGTTTGTTTAAAAACGCACTGCGTATATCGATGAGGGGGATCGACAGTTTCTTGGCCAGCAGGACCACCTTTAAATTGTACATTTCCTGCCACCGATAAATGACATCGATACTTCCCACCCACTTTAAAATATTTTCCCGATTTAAATTTTTTGAAAACCACTCAAAATAGCGCTCCGGAACCAGTGGCGGTAATGAAAGCATTATGGGATTGCCATCATTTAATTTAATTTCGTCAATAATTTCGGTATATGTTTTTTCAAAGGTAATTGCTGGTGTTTTGGGAATATGTTCATTTTGAGGGTTTTCAGCAATCTCATCCCAGGCATAACTACAATCGTTGCCTCCAAATTCTAAAAAAATCGTATCATATTTGGCAATTTTACTGGCATTGCGTTTGACAACAGCGAGTCCCTTCGTAACGGTACTCCCCATCTTTGCAAAATTATCTAGAACTATTTTTTTCTGCCCAGCCAGATCATTTAAATTTATTTTAACCAGTCCATAGCGGCCTGAATCATTTTGAAGCAAGACCCCTTTTCCAATTGAATCGCCAAACACACACATTTTCACATCGTTTTCATGTTCATTGTCCATTTTTGAATCCTCTTTTCGATTATTAATTATTTTAATTTGCGCTTGAGCTTAAAACAGCTTTTCGCGATTCTGTATGATTGTTTTTAACCCATTACTTTAGGTCACGCTTTATATAATTATTTATATTATATAATCTAGTTTTCGTAACTATATTATATAATATAATCAACAGTGTCAATGCCTTTTTTATTTAATAAAGAAATAAATCTTACTACCCATTATTTGACATTCATATGAAGAAATTAAATTAAAAAATTCAGCATATGATATAATATTATTATAATTGAAATGAGCTCGGTTATCGAAATTCCCGACACGTTTAAATTTTATTTTGGAGGTAACAACTATGTTGAATGGAAAAACAATTACTTTAGGAATTACTGCGTGCAGTCCTGCAATCAAGTCGCTTGAATTGATAAAAGAACTAAAAGTTTTGGGAACAGATGTGCATGTTATTATGACACCGAATTCGATTAACTTTGTTTCGCCTTTACTGGTTCAGAGAGAGGCAGGAACACCCATACAAATTGAACAATTTGAATTGCCGAAAGCTTTTGATTCGAATCATCAATCGATTTCAATTAAGTCCGATTTAATGTTGATTGCTCCAGCATCTGCAAACATTTTAGGAAAAGCAGCAAATGGCATAGCCGATAATCTTCTTTCAACGAGCCTATTGTCAGCAAAATCTCAGATCGTATTTGCGACACATATAAACCCGACAATGTACAGTAAACCCAGTGTTCAGAGAAATTTCAACCAATTAAAAGAAGATGGCTTTATTTTTGTTAAAAATCCTAATCCAGACAGTAAATTTTCAAGTTTCTTTCCAGGTATCGATGCAATAATCGAAACTGTTAAGAAAATACTCATTACCGATTAAATGCTAACACTTTTTTAACTTTATATTTATCTTTTTTGCTTGTTTATTTACAGTTCTTAGACGGTATCTTTCTGACCGAACAAACAAAAAAACGACTAAATAAGAATTAGCCGTTCTCTATGTTTGTATTTAGTTGCAATCACTTAACAAGCAATAATTTCTTTTATCATAAACTCTTTACCAGATAATATTTCCCAATCCTGGGTACCGCAGTTTGGACAGATATCCTTATTCTCAATAAGATTAAAGACACTGTTACAACTTTGGCAAATGGCATTGCCGGGTAAGATTTCAATTTTTAACTCGGTCTCCTGCAAGAGGGTTCCTTCTACAGCGGCCGGGTAGCAGTCTTCAATATATTTTGGAATCATCGACGAAAGCTCGCCAATTTGCAGCACCAGGGTTTGAATTTTTGTTACCCCATTTTTTATGGCAAAATTTTCGACGGTATTGATGACGCCCATTAAAATCCCCAATTCATGCACGTAGATTCACCTCACCTTCTTAAATAACTTGCTAATTAATATACTGCCATGAGCTTTACTGCCAGTTTACACGAAACAGTTTTTACACTGTACAGCGTACAGGCTACCGCCTGTTCGCCTACACGTTACAAAACTGTTTGTGAAACTGACATCAAAGCAATCATTGTTCAAATCGTTAAATTTCGTTATTGTCTAAGAATTTCATCATCACTTCTTTATTATTTTGAAAAAATCGAATTGATGGTTTTTTTAGTATTTTTGACGGCGATTCGGCCCTGTCGTTTGATCACATGTTTGATCACCGCCGGTTTCATGTCCTTTAACTCCATGCCGGACTGGTCATATTTCCGAACCAGGGAGATGGCGTCAAATTTACATTTGGTGGTACAGACACCGCAGCCTACGCATTGATGCTGATCCACAAAGGTGGCGCCGCAGCCCAGACAGCGTTCGGTTTCTTTCTGAATCTGTTCCTCGGTAAAGGTTACCCGCAAATCTTCAAAGGTCTCTTTGGATTGGTTGCCATCGATGTGAATCGCCCGTTGTCGGGGCATCCGATCATAGCCATCCATGTTCAGGTTATTGGTATCAAAAGCATGATATTCCCGATCCCGGGCAATGGTCAGGTTATCACCGTGGACATAGCGATGAATTGACACAGCGCCCTGTTTTCCCAGCGCAATCGCGTCGATGGCAAACTTGGGTCCAGTCAGGGCATCGCCGCCGGCAAAGACATCCGGTTCACCGGTCTGGTAAGTAATCGGATCGGCTTTAATAGTTTTATTGAGGTTTAATTCAATTTTAGAGTCTTTGATCAATTCGCCCCAATCCATTCCCTGACCAACTGAAATCAGGACATGGTTTGCTTTGACAATTTTGGTATCATTTTCATCAAACTGGGGATTGAACTTGCCGGTTTGATCTAAAACCGACAGACATTTTTTAAATTCGACCCCGACAACCCGGCCATTTTCGACCAGGATTTGTTTTGGTCCCCAGGAATTATTGATGACAATCCCTTCAGACAAGGCTTCGTCAATTTCTTCATCCAGGGCGGGCATTTCGGCTCGGCTTTCCAGACAGAACATATCGATTTGAGTTGCGCCGATGCGTTCGGCTGTCCGGGCGACATCAATGGCAACATTCCCACCGCCAATAACGATGGCCGGTCCATCCAGTTTTAGCTCATCACCGAGACTGACCTGGCGCAGGAAATCGACCCCGGTCATCACACCAGCTGCGTCTTCGCCATCGAGCCAGAGGTTTTTACCGACCTGTGCCCCGATCGCTACATAAAAGGCGTCATAGCCCAGTTTTCGCAGCGCTGGCAGGGTGATATCCTTGCCAACTTCAATCCCTGCTTTAAATTCCACGCCCAATTCTTTTAAGACGTCGATTTCAGCATTGACAATCTCTTTTCCCAAACGGAAGTTAGGAATCCCCAGGGTTAACATCCCCCCCAGTTTCTTTTGCTTTTCAAAGACGGTGACCTGATAACCATCAACCGCCAGAAAATAAGCACAGGATAATCCGGCCGGTCCGGCACCGATGACGGCAATTTTTTCAGCGCGTTGGGCTCGCTTTTCCGGGACAAAGCGGTGTTCTGCTTTTAAATCCTGTTCGGCAACAAATTTCTTCACCTCATCAACGGCCAAAGCTTCATCAAAACTACCTCGGGTACAGGCGGTTTCGCACTTGCGGGGACAGATCCGACCGCAGATTGCCGGGAAGGGATTTTCTTTTTTGATCAGCTCCAGAGCATCCCGATAGCGACCCTGAGCCGCCATTTTGATATAACCCTGAACCGCGATATGAGCCGGACATTCAGATTTGCAAGGACTGGTTCCACTTTCCTCCACAAATTTTCGATGACGATAGTCGTAATTCCATTTATCTTTTCCCCACTGGGTATCAAAGGGGCGATCCTTAACTTCAACAACCGGGATTGGTTTCTTGGTACATAAATTTTGACCTAAAGTTGCGGCGCTGGCCTGACAATTTTCGACGCACTCGCCGCAGGCCACGCATTTATCTTTATCCACTTGGGCGACGTAATTCGAACGTGACCAGTCGGGATTTCGGTAAAAGGTGGTGTTTCTCAGTCCAAAGCATGAACAACCGCAGCAATTACAGACCGCCAGAGCATTTCCCGGCCCTGATAAATTAGGGATGGAATGAACCAGCCCCTCTTTTTCAGCCTGTTCGCAAATCGCAAAGGCTTCTGCCCGGGTAATTTCCCGGCCTTTGCCCGTCCGGATATAGTATTCCGCAGCTGGCCCTACCTGGATACACATATCTTCAATGGTATGGCCACAGCCTTCGCCGATGGATCGCATCGATGTCCGACAGGCACAATCCGCCGCTGAGAAGACCTCATGGCCGTTTAGGATATGTGATATTTCCTCATAGGAGGCTCGTTTGGTATCCCCATCAATGGCGCTTTCAATCGGGATGACCCGCATAACGCCTGATCCGATGGGAATATTACCAGCCATCAGTCCGCCCAGTTTGCGGGTGTATTCTTCAAAACAAGCGGCGATGTCCGGATACTTGGCAACATTTTCCTTGTTGACAACCATGTATTCCATGACGCCGGGAACAAAAAGTTCGAGGCAGTAGACATCGACACCGTTTTCGGTTTCCACTTTAATTGAACCGTCAACCGCCATCTTATAAAGAATTTTCTCAACGTAATCGACGGGCTTGCCGCAAAGCTTGGCGACTTCAACAGCGGTTTTATATTTACGGATCTCCAACTTAAGGGCAACTTCGGCTTCTTCATCGGATGTCACCGGTGCCAGTATCCGGTATTCCGGGTCGCTTGGTTTTACTTTGACGATGCCGCCGGTGATCCCAGCGGCTATTTTATTGGCTAGTTCAAGTACCTTTTTCTTTACCATCTTATTTCCTCCATTATTAACACGCACTTAGAATTATTGGTTCCCGTTCCAGTTTCTGACTTCAGTCCGTAACCAATCGGCCCATTCGCCGATGCCTTCCCCGGTTTTGGCGGAGATTGGAATCACCTTGATGCCGGGATTTAGTTTTGTGACCCGTTCTTTGACCGCTTCAAAATCAAAGTCGAAATAATCGACCGCATCAATCTTATTGATCAGCAATACATCAACAATGGAAAACATCAGCGGGTATTTGAGCGGTTTGTCATCTCCCTCTGGTACGCTTAAAATCATCGCATTTTTGGAAGCCCCGGTATCAAACTCGGCTGGGCATACCAGATTGCCGACATTTTCCAGGATGGCGAAGTCAACGCCTGCGGTACCAAGACCCCGAAGCCCCTGTCTGGTCATATCGGCATCCAGATGACACATCCCCCCGGTGTGCAGCTGGATGACTTTGGTACCCGTCCCAGCAACTGTCTGGGCATCCACATCTGAGTCAATATCGGCTTCCATAATACCGATGGTCATCTCATCTTTTAAGGCTTCAATGGTTCTTAACACCGTGGTTGTTTTGCCGGAACCTGGGGATGACATCAGGTTAAGTAAAAAGGTCTGCTCTTTTTTCAGTTCGGTTCGCAGTAAATCTGCCTGTTGGTCATTGTCATCAAAAACACTCTGCTTGATCGCCAGTACTTTATATGCATCCATTTTATTTCTCCGATTTGGGTATTTATTTAATTTAGATATTTATTTTAAAGATTTAAATTATTTTATTTAAATCAAATGATATTATAGCGCTGTAATACTTCTTCAATCACGGTTCCGGAAATCTTCTTTAAGCCTTTCTTTTTAACAAAGTTCATAATGAACGGCAACTTTGTATCCCCAGGCTTTTTGCCATCCATCATCTTGACGGTAGAATCCAGCAGAACCCGAACATCATAGCAAGAATTAAATACCTCGGGCACACCGCGATCGATGTCCAATAAGGTATAAACGGCCTCCATTCCGGTTCTCACTGAATATTCGGTGGTAAAGACGGTATCTCTGGGGGTATCGGCGAATTGTCCCAGGAAGGCAAAGTTCTCGCTGCCATCTGGCACCACTTTGGGTCGATCTCCTGCTCGTCTTGGCATAAAGAAAGCCGTAATATAAGGCATCATACAAGGAATCGTATGAGCCGACTTAGTCGCCATGTCGTGAATCTGGGATTCCGGCACGCCCATATGGTAAAGCCATTCTTCGGTAATTTCTACCCCGGTGCATTCTTTCATGGGTTTCTTGATAAAGTTACCCGGTACTTCGGAAAATAAACCATATACCCAAACCGTCAGCTGGTCTTTAGGCTGTTCCTTGAAATGAGGCTGACGGTTGACGGTGTAACTCAGCATCCAATTAGAATCCTGGGCGGTGATGATGCCCCCGGTAACAACCCTGCCGTTAAAAGGATCACGCTTGCAGATCTTTTCGATATAGGGCGGAATGCGGTCGTCCAGTGTGGTAACCGTCGCTGATTCCCAGTTGGTTTCTTTGGTATTGGTACAAAATTTATCCGGTTTACCAAAGGCGGGATCCTGTTTGGCAATGTTTCGCCACAGTTCCCAGCAGCCACTGATGGAATCATCAAAGGCCGGGGCATGGTCATCATCGCCCAGGGTTGAATTTTCAGTACAGCTGCCATTGGTGATAAAGACCAGCTCATTTTTCGATAGTGGAATGACTTCTTCCTTGCCGGCATGGTTGCAGATAATCTTGGTGGCTCGTTTTTTACCATTTTTACAATCAAAAATTACATTGGTGACCATGGTGTCATATTGGAACTTAACGCCATGGGCTTCCAGATATTTGACCATTGGCAAAATCAGGGATTCGTATTGATTATATTTGGTAAACTTCAGTGCTGATAAATCTGGCAGTCCGCCGATGTGATGAATAAATCGTTGTAAATAGAGTTTCATTTCCAAAGCAGAATGCCAGTCGCGGAAGGCAAACATGGTTCGCCAGTACAGCCAGAAGTTCGAATTCAGCAGTTCTGTCGAGAAGACCTCATCAATCCGTTTGTCATAAAGGTCTTCATCCTTGGTCATAAACAAAGTGACCATTTCTTTGGAAGCCTGTTCACTGAGATCAAACTTACCGCCCAGCTCGGCATCCCGACCCTGGTTTTTGGTTACCCGCATCAGTGAATAATTAGGATCGGCTTTATTCAGCCAATAGAACTCATCCAGTACCGAAACCCCGTCGGTCTCGATGGACGGAATCGATCGGAACAGATCCCATAGACATTCAAAATGGTTTTCCATTTCCCGACCGCCCCGGATGATAAAGCCTTTCTGATTGTCTTTAATGCCATCACAGGCGCCGCCCGGGAGACTCAGTTCTTCCAGAATATGAATATTCTCACCCTTCATTTGACCATCGCGGATCAGAAAACAGGCTGCTGCCAGCGATGCCAGACCAGCACCGACTAAATAAGCTGATTTTTTATCGACGTCCACTGGTTTTAAGGGACGGGCAAATGCTTCATAATTACCATTACTATAGTACATTTAAATTACCTCCGTTATTCTAAATCTTTTTGATTAAATTACCACACCTAAAATTAAACTGTGATCCTTATTCCGCCAATGCTTTGACTTCCTGATATTTATTCAGATCTGTATATAATTCACCAAGATATGGATTTCTCTTTGTCTTGACAATTTTATAAATCATATAAATAAAGAGCGCAATATTGACAACTAATGCGAGTAAACTAAACCCAAAGAGCGCCGTGGTATTGTAGGTTGATGCAACAGCAAATGCCCCCTCATCAATAAACGCCGGGAAGGTCTGGGCAAACATACACCAGATGGCCAGGGTCTGAGCCCGATGTTGCAGCCAGGCGCCTTTTCCCACCGTGAAGGCACAGAGTGTCGGTGCCAACAGCAGGGCAAAACCGCAATACCAGGCATGACCGGGAAGACAGTTATAGGTATAAGCAAAATTCCATAAATCGTAGGCGATGATCCAAAACCAGAGCATATCCGGCCAGAGCATATCCTTACTGCCATCTTTGGCGGTCCGTTTTTTAATACAGATACCGAACCATCCGGTAATCGTGATGATATTCAGGATCCCGGCGATCCCGTTCATGTAATTCCAGGAGCCGCCCAATACATACATAGCTTCGTCAGCTAAAATGCCACCGCCGGCATACTGCATTCCGATTTGGAAATCTCGGGATACCGCTTCAATAATATTAATCGCTAAAATCAGGGCCGGAAAAGTGAGTACCCATTTAACATCCACCAGACGACGTTCTTTACCGCTGGCTTTGTCTTTCCACTTAACATGTCGGATACACCAGAAACCAATACATCCAGCGGTGGCCGAATAGACCTTTGCTAAATGAAACCAGTCAGTATAGATGGTATCTCTTAATACCGTAAACCACAGCGATGAAAGGAAAATTGGTAAGATGACGAAACAGAAAAAACCAACATATTTCCACCGTCGGGCTACTTCATTAAATGCAAAGAGTGCGATGAATACGATTACCCATACACCCCAAACGCTAAACGCTGTAGCTCCCTCAGCATAATTGAAAACAAACATAATTTATTCCCCCTAAATGATTTGATGCCAGCATTATACAACCATTGTTAAATATTCTTCAATAGACACATAAAAGGAAGTGTCGACTTCGACACTTCCTTTTATAAAAAAATAATTATTTTATATCGGCTTTGACAAATGCTTCCACCGAACGGGGAATACTTCCTCTAATCATGATCAACAGTTTTTTCAGGATAATTTCCGGTTCTTCTTGCATCCCTTCGCTGACCCAGTCGATCAATAACCCATTAAAAACATGGCGATAAAAATTGACAATAAATTTTCGATCCTGTTCCTTCAATTGCACCTTTAGTTGTTTGACACATTCATCAACCACACAGTCCAGCAAGCGGCTGGAGAGATGAGTCAGATAGGTATTGGTTTCCGGCCAGTAAGATGAATTGTAAATATGGAGGATCATTTTTGAATTCCGCTTGGTATAATTCATGGTTGCCAGAAACCCGCCGCCCCAGGTTTCAAAGGTTCTGTTTTGGGCAATTTCCTGGGATAATTCTTCGTAAAATATAGTTTTGAAGACCGCCATAATATCAGAAAAATGATTATAAAAAGACTGCCGGTTGACCCCGCAATGGTCACAAATTTCCTTGACCGTGACCCGGTCGATGGATTTTCGGCTGACCAGTTCTTTAAATGATTCGATGATTGCCTCTTTGGCATTCTTTTTCATAGGCTTCTCCTTTGATATAACTAATTTATTTAGGCCATTGGCAAACGTGCCCTTATCTTCACGACTAACTTTATGACTAGCTTTGTGACCAGTTTCGCAGCCGGTTTGCATCATAACGTATCGGCGAATAATGGCGTGAACTGTTTTTCATACTTAGTTATTCATACTTAGTTTGTCACTTCTGGTTCTTGCCATTGCGAATAGCCTCAACCAAACTTCGGGCTTCGGCCTGGCGGCCAACTGGTATCCGCACCAATACATAATCCCGATACTGAACCTTACCGCCATAGCGCAATCGCCCGATGCTGCGGTACAGCACCCGGACAAAGCTTGCCCCATTTTCTTCGACAATATCCGCAGCTGCAAGTTTGAGTGCTTCGCGTTCATTAAACACCGGCTGGGTGTTGCCCCAACGTAAAAAATCATGCCCGATTACGGTTTCACAGGGTTCCCGAAGAATGATCGTCATTAAATATAAATGGTACAGTGCCCGGACGACCCCGGGCAGCAATGCCGGCAACAACAGCAAAAGCCACTGCCACAGTGGTGTCTCCGGAAATTGCTCGTGAAACACCGCTGCTAAAATACCGCCAAGAATTACCAGACATCCCGCCGTAAATGGCACCAACCAGCGGTTTCGCTGACGCTGCCAGGCTAGGACGTCCTGTGCGACGGTCTTCGCCTCCGCCGGGGAATAGCTCCACCGCACCAGTGCTTGAGATTCATCGTAACGTCCCAGACGTTTTGACCGTAAGGCCAAAACCGGAGTAATTATCAAGATAAACAGCAGCGATGCCAGGCCTAAACCCCAGACAAGTTCGGTCTCAATCAGCACGCCGGTGAGAATCACGCCCCCGGCCAGCAATATGAATAATGTTGTTACCAACCAAAATCGATGTTTCATAATCAATCCTCTGTAAAATATTCTTA
This sequence comes from uncultured Acetobacterium sp., assembly GCF_963664135.1. Classification (NCBI taxonomy): domain Bacteria; kingdom Bacillati; phylum Bacillota; class Clostridia; order Eubacteriales; family Eubacteriaceae; genus Acetobacterium; species uncultured Acetobacterium sp. The sequence continues at coordinate 547,764 of NZ_OY760905.1, forward strand.
GCGTAAAACAACTCGGTAACGTTAACTTTCGCTTTAAAACTGTTATTATTATAACATAAATGAGTGCGGTATCAATTTTCTTCGTAATAAAAACACGATTAAACATTGCTATTCAATCGTGTTTTAGATTTATTTATTTTATTGGTGTGACGATCCGTACTGGTTTGAGATTATTATTTGCATTATTTATTTTGAACATTATTAGCCTGAATTTCTTCTGTGATGCTAAGTTCAACCAGTTGTTCAAAACGACTATAACCGGACTATTCTGATCGCTTCAAAGCGCAGGTGTATTATGTTTTTTACTGGCTTCAATGCGGCATCGAATATGGCGAAGCATTGGATTACCAGTCAGTTCATCGAAATCCTCCCTATGAGAGAGGGTATTTGCCGATTGCCCGATTTTCTGCCCATTAAATTCAATTCCAAAATGATGAGGAACCAATACGTATCCCGGACTGGTCTGCCATGTATATTCCACGGGAATTATAATGGAACCAGCTTTTGTTGTTACCTTTACTTCCTGACCTTCTGATACACCAATTTGTTTTGCATCATCTGGATGTACGGCAATCTTATATGGATTATGATATTTATATGATGCCGGGTTTCGCATCTCGATATTAACGCCATAATCGGTGTGATTACCGGAACTGAGAACCATTGGGAATTCCTGATTACCATTTAGAATTTCCGCTTCATTCTCCGGTGTAATCCGCTTGATGTATTCATTTATTTCATCACAGTATAGATGAATCTTCTTGTCTTTATGAACAATATGTCGATTAATCATCGTATCCAGATCAACTTTGCCAATGACAGCGCCTTCCGGGCGATCAAGCAACAGTTGATAGGCTGCATCCATCACGCAAATATCTTTCATTTTGGGAAGTTTTTCCATAATCGGATGTTTTCCATTTGGTTTAATACCAGCACGTTCGACCATTCCACTGCCTGCCATCGGAGATGTCATCATCGCTGCCCAGAATACTGCTTTTGTCGGTGAACCCATATATTTTCCAAGAACCTCTCCAACAACTGCGGGAAGCAAATCCACCTGAACTTTATTTTTAATGGTATAAAGGATTAAACTTCTAAAAAAAGAAATCCGATCATTTTTCTGAACCGCTTTCTCGGCTGCTTTGTATAGGCTTTCTGGCAGTTGCGGCATTTTTCCAAGCGCTTTTGTCATCTCAATCCATATTTGGCCCCCTTCTTTACGCTCGCCAACCTGTTTTGGAATGACTGGATGTTTAATCTGCGCCGTCATCTCTGGGTAATTCATCTGAAATGCATTAAAGTCATAGGTCTCATATGTGCTTTTAACTGGAAGAACATAATCCGATATACGAGCGGTCTCTGTCATACACACATCCACCGTTACCAGTAAATCCAACTTTCGCATTGCTTTCTCCATGACGTTGGTATCTGGATAAGACCTAAGCGGATTGGATGCGGAACAAAAGATCAATCGCAGATGCTCTGGTTTCTCACTAAGTATCTCCTGTGCCAGCACTGCTGAAGGATAGGTCTCCATAATTGGAAATCGATTTGTTTCAACTGTGCGCCATACCTTGGGGTCATTTTCATCGATGCTCTTTCCTCTGGTTACGACACAATCATTGACAATACATCCTCCCGGCATAAGAGCTACCCCGGTAACAACTGCCAAGGTCAAAAGCAAATAACTGTTCAGCGTATTGTGGCGACCCATAAACAGACCAAGATCCTGATGAACACCCCATTTCTTTGTGGCTAATATTTTGCAGAACGCTTCGACCTGTTCATAGGGTAATCCACAAACCCGAATTGCTTCTTTGATATCAACATCTTCAAACCAAGGTTTTACCTGATCAAAATCTTTCACATATTTATCTAAATAGTTCTGATCCTGCCAGCTATTTTTTATTATCAATGCAATCATCGCCCGCAACAGCAGAGAATCAGTCCCGGATCTTAACATAATATGCATGTCTGACATTCTTGCCGTTTCTGACAAGCGCGGATCGACCACAAACACCTGTCTGTCTGGATTTTGTGAAGCGCTGCGAATCTTTTCTCTGGCATTTAAAATCTGTCCTGACACATAGGAATTGCTCCCCCAAAACATCAGTACTTCACAATTATCATCATCCGGTTCCAGAAAATGCATTTGATCTCCGAATATCTTTCCATGGCTCCACCAGCTCCCGCAAAATTCAATGCCGATTGCGTTGTATTGATATTGTGAACCGATGGCAGACATCATCGCTCTGGCAAATACGAGTTCCGCCTGGGAACCCGGTGTTGCGCCGCCAACCATGGCACAGCTGCGGGGACCATACTGTTCAATGATTTTATTTGCCCTTTCACTTATTTCTTGGTACGCCTGTTCCCAGGTAATTCGTTCAAAATGATCACCAACTTTTTTCAGGGGATAATCCAGTCTGTCCGAATGGTCTTGAAATCGTTTCACTGTTCTACCTTTACGACAGCAATAACCTCGTGATCTGGGACTAGTTGGATCAGGACGGACACTAACAATCTTACCATCCTCAACTTCCATCTCCAGTCCACAGCTTAAAACACAAAGACTACACTGCGTCTTTTTCCATTCCGTCATAAAAAACTCCTTTTTGCCAATTTTTCAAATAATACTCATGCATTAATTCGAATCACTTTATAGGAAGAATTCCCTTTTTGTACTTGCTCCAGCAATACGCCTGCCTGACCGAGGTTCGTGGCGATTGCGGTTTTTAAACTGTTTCCATTTAATACGATTTCGGTTTGGTTTATTTCTTTTTCCATTGACCATTCTACCGGGGCAAAGAATGCCATTGCCGGCTGCACATCCCCTGATACCTCAATTCTATCGGGGACTAGAGGATTTCGCTGCTTTGGATCCACGCCAGTTCTCAGGAAGATACGGTATAATTCTCTGGCTGCAACTATGAAGTCCACACTTTTATTTTCGTACGCCTCAGCAGCATTTTCGCCGCCCTCGGTAATTGATATTAGGCGAAAGTCGGGATTCTGATTTCCGGCAAAGATCTGTTTCATATTTTTGGCAAAGATCCGTTGCGGTGAATCATAAGTGATGAGCTTAGGTGCCAGTTTTTCAAAATTTTGTTTGACAAATCTTTCTGCGGCATAACTGTCAGTAATAATCACTGTTTCTTTTGCTGTTTCAAGTGCTTTTAACAATGCTCTTTCGCCATCCTTAGCCGATAGCAGATTCACAACCTCATCCGTATAGACATAGTCCACGCCAATTTTGCGAAGCCCTGCAACAACAAGCCCGGCATCCATAACAGGTGTATCCATTCGGAACAACTCTGCAAGTTTTTTCAGTACATTTGATGAAATAAATGCTGCTGTATCGGTACCATACTTATGAGCATAATAAACAACTTCATCCTTATGCTCTTTTATAAAAATAGACCCCGTGGGACAGACATCCACACAACGACCACATTGTACACAGGGACTGTCTTTCATATTTTCATCCATTTCCGGGACAATTTTCGTGCTGGATCCTCTGTTGATGATGCTTAAATTATGGACTGTCTGAATCTCATTACAGACATCCACACATCGACGGCATTTTATACATTTGTTCGGATTGCGGATAATCGAGCCGGTGCTTTCATCTATTTTTTGCTCGATATCCTCATGCGGATATGGCAGTACATCAACCTGATACTCACGTGCCAATGCCTGCAGTTCGCAAAATCCATCTCTGACACAATCGCAGAAAAAGCACATCTGGCAAAAATCAGGATCCAGATCATCACATTTGCTGTTCCCAATTCTCATACAATGATGACAATCGACTGTATGACGCGAAAGCAGAAGCTCCAAGGTTGTTTTTCTTGACTCCCGGATTTTATGCGTATCCGTTTTAACTTCCATCCCTTTGCTGACTTTAGTTGCACACGCAGGTTGAAAGACTCTTGCACCACTTACTTCAACCACGCACATTCTGCAGCTTGCCCTGGAGTCGATTCCTTTTATGGCACACAATGTCGGAATAGCTATGCCATTTGCTGTTGCAGCTTCAAGAATTGTACTTTCCACATCCACAGAAAAATCGTTTCCGTTTATGTTAATGTTGATCGTTTCCATCCCTTACACCTCCTTAGCCATTTTCGCACTGAAATCATCAGGGAAAAGTGACATTGCACTGGTTATTGCTGCTGTAGCAGACTGGCCCAACGGGCAGAAGGCCGACCAGTTCATATAGTCCGACAACAATTTAATTTCTGCTAGATCTTTGCTGCTTCCGTTTCCAGCTGAGATTTTTTCGATCAGTTCGGCAACCCTAAGGGTACCTTCACGGCATGGCGTACATTTTCCGCATGACTCATGATTAAAAAACTTCGCAATACCGACCAGTATGTCGACCATATTGTGACTGTCGTCAATGACGAGCACCGCTCCTGAACCGAGCGTGCCTCCAATCGCACGCATCGAATCGAGATCCACCGGTGTATCTAATTGTTCCGGTTTTAAAAATCCACAAGAACTTCCACCAAGTTGGACGGCCTTTAATTGCTTGCCATTTGCAACACCACCACCAAAACCATCAATGATATCGCGTAGTTTTACATTGGTTTCTGCTTCAAAACACCCTTTATTGACAATATCCCCACTTAAAGAAAATACTTTTGTCCCCGGATATTTCTCTGAACCTACTGAGCCGAACCAATCAGTTCCTTTTTCGATAATAACGGGTACTGTCGCAAAGGTTTCAACATTGTTTACAATTGTCGGCTTTGCATTAAAACCAGCGACTGTCGGAAATGGTGGTTTTAATCTCGGCTCAGCCCGCTTGCCTTCCAGCGAATTTAAAAGTGCGGTTTCTTCGCCACACACATAAGAACCGGCACCGGAATGAACGCGAATTTTTACGTCCCCGCAAATCCCTTTTTCTTCTGCCTGGGAGATGGCATTTCGCAGAATCCGGATACTGTTATCGTATTCACCGCGACAATAAATATAACACTCTTTTGCACCAATGGCATATGCACCAATTAACAAACCTTCCAGAATCGTATGGGGATCAGACTCGATGATCATCCGGTCTTTAAACGTACCCGGTTCGCCTTCATCAGCATTACAAACCACATATTTTACAGTCCCTTTGGCATTAAATGCGCCACTCCATTTCAGTCCGGTATTAAATCCGGCGCCACCACGGCCACGCAGTTTTCCGGATTGTTCCAGCATATTGATGAGTGTCTCGCGATCCATTGCTCTTGCTTTTTTTAGCGCCGTATATCCACCAACTTTGGTATAATCCTCAATCTGTTCGGGATTTATTTTTCCCGCATTACGTAATGTAATTCTTAATTCTTCCATGATTCTTCTGGACCCCCTTTTTCAAGTAAAACAGGTATGTCTTCCGGTGTGATGTCTGTGTATAGTTTCCCATTTACCAAAACAGCAGGCGCTGCCTGGCACTGCCCCAAGCATTCTGTGTAATCAAAGGAGTATCTTCCATCGTCTGTTTTTTCTCCGATTTTGATGCCAATTTCCTTTTCAATTGCAGCAATCACTTCAACTGAACCGGCCACATGACATGGTGCACCGCGGCAGATTAAAATCTCGGTCAAACTCGGTGGTTCAAATCTCAACATGCTATAAAATGATGCCGCATCATAAACATGTGCAGGTGACATGCCAAAGGCTTCTGCCGTTTCCAATATCCCAGCCTTTGTCACATAGTTACTTTCCTTTTGGATTGCCAGGAGTACATCAAAAATGCCCCCATCTTTTTTGGTATTTTCTATTAATGATTTATATTTTGCACTCATTTTCGCTCCTCCTTATAACCCTTCAACTCTGCATGGAACATATCGCCAGATGGGGTTGCCTGTCACTTTTTCAATATTTTTTAAATTGGTCAGCTTGTTGATTTCCACCCCATACCTTTTTTCATTAAAATCAAAACCATAATGATGCGGAATAATCACATAACCTTCACGGGTCTGGTAGGTGAACTCTGCTTCGACCTCGACCGAGCCGGCTTCCGTCGTCACTCTGGTCATCTGTCCGTCTTTAAGCCCCAGCATATCGCCATCGATCGGATGGATAGCAAGCGTACAGGGATTACGGTACGCATAGGTATCGGGGTTTCGCATATAGCCATTATGGCCGCCATCAGCATGTCTCCCGGCACTAAGAATAAGAGGAAATTCTTCCGGTAGTTTCAGTGCCTGTTCTTCTTTTTCAGGTGTGATGTCCTTGATGTATTCATCCAGGACATCAACGTATAAATGTAATTTTTCATCCTCATGCGCTACCCATTTGAAGTTATCACCACGTTGCTCTTTAGCAATCAGCACTCCTTCCGGGTGGTCGCAGACAGTTTGAAAAACTTCATCCATCATGCCGGGACCGGGTGTATAGCCGGCAGCAGGAACACCTTCCTGAAACTCTTTCGGGGCAAACATGCACACTGCCCAGAGCCCGGCTTTTTTTACCGATCCCATGGCTGCGCCCAATGTTTTTCCAATAATAAAAAATAATACCGGCATCAATTTTTCTGGACTACTCATTACAAAGCCCATCAATTCACTAAAATATTCCATCCGGGACTTGTTCTTTGCCGCCTCATAAAGCGAATCAGGAATTGCCGGGATATAGCGCATCGCGTCTGCCAATCGCAACCAGAATTCCCCTCCATCCATTCGCTCACCTTCTGGTTGAACAACAGGGTGTTTCATCGATTGATATATTTCTGGATAAGAACATTGGATAACACTGAAATCATAAGATTCATAAGCGGTCATTGAGGGAAGGACGTAATGTGCATACTTTGCAGTTTCCGTCATGCATATTTCGCTTACGACCATTAGATCAAGTTTGGAATAGGCTTCTTCCTGTGCTTTTGTATCAGGAAAAGAACGTACCGGATTACTCATTGACACAAGCAACGCCCGGATCCGACTGGGATGATCGTTCAGAATCTCAGCTGGCAGCGCCGATGCCGGGAAAATACCGGTAACCGGGAACTGATCGGTTGCCAGTGTCCGCCACACGTTGGGATCATTTTCGAAAGTATCTTCTCCAAAAGGAACAATTCCGCCCCACACGATAGAACCTCCCGATACTAGCAGTATTCCACAAACAGCCATTAAATCAAATAACAAACTGATGCTCATCGTATTGTGACGACCCATGTAAACCCCAAGATCCGCATGCAGGCTCCATTTTCGGGTCGTGAGAAGGCGGCATAATTCTTTCACCTGATCGTAAGAAACCTCGCAAACACGGCAGGATTCTTCGATATCAACATTCACAAACCACGGTTTTACCTTGTCAAAGTCGCTGACATGCTTGTTTAAATATTCCTGATTCTGCCACCCTTCTTGTAATATCAGGGCAATCATGGCACGTATCAGCAAAGCATCGGTACCAGGGCGTAAGGCGACATGCATATCTGCTATATGTGCTGTCTCGGAGAGCCGGGGGTCAACAACAATATACATTTTATCAGGGTCTTCAGAAATTTCACGGGTGGCTTTCCGACCTTCACTATGTATCTGATGACTGACATAGGAATTGCAACCCCACACGACCAATACTTCACTTTCTTCATCGTCTGGATCAATCCAATAGCCTTGTTTACCGATTAAATTACCCACCGCCCCAAAAAGCCCCATAAATTCAAGCCCCGTTGGATTAAAAGTATATTGTGACCCTACCATCTTCATAAATGACGCTGCAAATGGCGCTTCTCCCTAGCATGCTGCACCGGCGCTTCCTACTCGTGCGACAGCCCTTGGCCCAGATTCATCCAGAATTTTGCTCAATTTTTCTGAAATTTCTGTAAATGCCTGCTCCCAGGAAATTCGAACAAATTCCGAACCGACCCGTTTTAGTGGATAGTTCAAACGGTCAGGATTGTGCTGGAAATACTTGGATGTTCTTCCTTTTCGACAACAATAGCCTTTGGTCCTGGGACTATCTGGATCTGGTCTTACATTAATGATCTGGTTGTTTTCAATTTCCATTTCCAGACCGCAATGTGTTCCACAAAAAGTGCAGCTGGTTTTTTCTAACTTACCCATATTGTTACTCCTTAATTTATAATAAAATGTCCTACAAACGATGCCGCTCGTTTTTCTGAATCATCAATACATTTCTTGTTCTCCATTATAGAATGTGTTATACTTTTTAGAAATTCACATCTATTCTCATTGATAAATTAACTTCACATATTAAGCGCATTGTGAACTTTAAGGAGAAAAATGATTATAAAACCAGATGCCAAAAAATTATTGGAATTATCAACCATTGAACTATTTTCTAAAAATCCTGTTGATGCAGTAACAGTTAAAGATATTGTCAAAAACTGTCATTTAAGCACCCGTACTTTTTATAATTATTTCAATGACAAATACCAAATCATAAATTCATGTTACTTTAGCATAATGGAAAATTATTTTGACGAAAATAAAGATAATTTAAATTTTCATTTATAGTTGTTGTATACAACAGAGATTGTTTGGGAGAATCGTTCTTTTTTTATCAATATATTTAAATATACTGGCCAAAACAATATTCGAATATCAGTTGTAACCCCTTTAAAAGAGCTCTACCTTCGTTTAATTGAAGAGGTCTATCATGATGAAATTACTCCTGCTATAGATGAATCACTTGCTTTTTTTCTTATGGGATGTTTGGCACATGTAGAAGATGCTTTTTTAAAAAATGACATACCAGATCCGCAAACAACAGTTACTTATTTTGAAAATGCTATTCCAAAGAATCTTTCGAAATATTTATAAGACCGGATTATTTCCAAAAGCATATGACATGCAATCAATGCAATCTTTCAAAAGAGGCTTGCTGGCAGAGTGAAACCGGCACTCCCTTACCCGATCTTAAAAATCAGGGTTCACAATAATCCAATACCACTCAAAATCAGTTCAAAAAAGCAGAAATCCTCCCAGATTTATGCAATATGCACAGAATCTGAGAGGATTTTTTTGACTGGTTTAATTATCAGAACAGGGTAATATTAGAAAATCCGTTTATCATCACTGTCTTTCGGGGTTGCCGCTTTAATGGTTAAATACTTGGGACTCACATAAAACCAGGCGTATTCCAGAATTTTTAGGGTGGCTTCGTTCTTGATGATTTCGGTGATTTCAAAAATCGGATCATTTTCGCCCAAATTAAGTTTTTCCCGAACTTCTTCAGAAGGCATGGCCACCGTAATATTCAGTGATTTATCCAGGACAAAAGCCAGTTTTTCTTCGACCGGTTTCAGATAGTTGGCAAATTTCAGCATGTCTTCAATGACTGGCTGATGATGGACATAGGGCAGATAAATGATCTCCATGGCAATTTCTTTTTGATCTGAAAATAAAATCCGCTTCACTTCCACGGCCTTCTGATTTTCTTCTAAATTTAAGATCCGATCAATCTGTTTTTCCGGAAACAACACTTTGACCGAGATCAGTTTGACCTCATCGATATGGGTATTTAAACCATCATATTTATTAAATTTAAACTGGAAAATATCTACCTCAGGTTTACAGACAAAATTACCCTTGCCGGGAACCGAATAAATATATCCTTCATTTGAAAGCAGCGACAGGCTTTTGCGGATCGTCATCCGGCTGGCGGAATACTCTTTCATCAGTGAGGTTTCAGAATTGAGCATATCGCCAGGTTTGAGCTGGCTTTTTAAGATTTTATCCTTTAAACTTGCCACAATTGCCAAATATAAAACATCACTCATTCAGCTTTTGCTCCCTTGTTTTTCTCTTCCAGATAAACCTCACAATAGCGGATGCCCTCATAAAAATTATTAGTCATAAAATCGATTTGGGGAATTTTGACATAATCATGATTGACCACGGCACCACCCAATAAAAAACGACGGTTTTCCAGTAGGTGTTCTTCTTCCAAGGCATTCCCCAATTGCTGAAGATAGGGAATTGAATTGGTCATCACACAGCTGACAGCAATAATATCCGGTTGATGCTGTTTAACCGCTTCAATAAATTTCTCGACTTTGACATCCACCCCCAGATCAATGACTGCAATCCCACGATTTTCCAGGGCATCGATCATCAGATCCTTCCCGATATCATGAATGTCATCAAAAATTGTCCCAAAAAGGACGGTTCCCAATGGTTTTATACCATTTCTGCCACTTTGATGAAGATTGGCTGATGCAAAAATATTCTTCGCAATCATTCCCGAGACAATCAAATCAGCAATATAGCATTCGCCATTCTCGTATTTCTTGCCGATTGCATTCAACCCTTCCATCACCATATCATAAAGATCCTGGGCTTTAATTCCCTGTTGGATTAATTCGTCTGCCAATTCCTCAGCTTCATTCAACTTTAAATCCGCAATCAGTTCGATCAGTTTATTCTTCATCTTTTCCCCTCAACTCTTACGTACAGATCTGTATGTTTGATTATAGCATAATTACTTTTTTCAGCCTACTCATTTTCAGCTAGCCTGATAGAGTACCAGCCCAAAATAGGTCACCTTATCAGCACCGTTATTATAAGTCATTCCCAAACTGCGGCTCAACCCGACAACATCAATGCCGGCAGCTTCCAGGGATGGAATGGCATCCTCAGGAAAACGACAGGGTTCGTCCGTCAGGATAGCACAGCTTTTACAAATACTGCAGGTACCGGCGTCCAACATTTCTTGATAATCATAACGGCTCTTCACCGGATAGGCTTTGGAAAATACCAACCCTTCGCCATAGCCTTTTATTAATTGTCGATAATGCTCCAGATCTCCCACCGCCGGAGAGCACCTGTGATTTTTTCCGTAGAATCCACAATAGTTATCGGCACAGCGGTCGCGAACTTCCTGAGTAATATGAATGGTATTGATGTTGTCAATTTCTGCGATTTCAGTAAATTTTCCTCTTTCAAGATAGCTTTTCATGTTCTTCTCCTAATATTTTTTTCAGCTTATAAGCATTGACAGCCCTTCTCCTGAAGGTTCAGGAAAAGGGCCAAAAGATTGGAATACGGTCATTGTCGCTATTTTTTCACAAACTCAATTTTTGCTCCGGTGGTGTACTTCCGACAGAATCGGTCCCGACCTAAAAGCAGCTCGGTGGCTTTTAGAGACTCGATCAGCGGCACATTTTCCGGGTTGACCACCGCCGAATCCATGCCGGCTGCCACGGCTAATGTCAGGAAGGTGCGGTTGACGAGAGCCCGGTTGGGCAGACCGAAGGAAATATTGCTCAGTCCTCCGGTGATATGGGCTTCCGGATAAGTCGCCCGGATGGCCCGGATCGATTCAAAGGCAATCAGACCCGCCTGCTGATCAGTGGCTACGGCCATAATCAAGGGGTCAATATAGACTTTATCATCAGCGATCCCGGCTGCCCGGGTGGCCTTAAAAATCCGCGCCAATACTGTCATCCGTTCGGCAACGGTTTTTGGCATCCCGGATTGCGATTCGTCCAGCGCCAGCGCAATGACATTGCAATCACGTTCTTTGATCAAGGGAATAAAACTTTTCAGTCGTTCCGGATCACCATTAATGGAATTGATCATTGGCGTTGCTTTGACCGCATGAATGGCTGATTGGATCACTTCCGGGGTAGAGCTGTCGATGCAGATCGGGGTATCAGTGACAGATTGCACGACCTCCAGCAGCCACAGCATGTCCTCTTTCTCCCGGGAGGGATCGGTGCCGGCGTTCACGTCTAGATAGTCGGCCCCGGTATTGGCCTGATCCCGAGCCGTTTTTCTGATGAAGTCCGCATCCCGGTTGATGATGGCCTCCTGAATGGCTTTGCGGGTGCCATTTATTTTTTCTCCGATAAATATCATGGTGTCTCCGTTCTATTTCCAGTCATTGGCGGCCTGGAACATCCCCACCATATTTTCAAATTTTGTATTGGCTGGCGCATCACAGCCGGCAGTGATAAACAGCCCTTTAGGCCCGATGTCATCAATCAATTTGGTGACATAATCTTTTACTTCCTGGGTTGTCCCAGTTGCCAGCAAGGGTGCTGGCACATCGCCCATGATCGCCACATGGTCGCCGAGTATTTTTCGGGCATTTCTTAGATCGGTCATACCATCAGTATTGATGATGGCTTTCTTTTCGGGGATTTCCAAAAACCGTTCAATATCGCGATCCCAACATTGGTCGAGATGGAAAGTAGCAATATTATTATTTTCAATGAGTGCCAATCCCATGGCTTTCATTCCCGGCCAAACCAGACGATTCCATATTTTAGGTGATACCAAAGCACTGGCGCCCCGCCAGCCGCCAACCCAGGCACCACTTCCACACAGCGGATTTATGCTGGCCAACATCCCGGCAATTGAACCAGGTAACATCACCTCAATTGATTTTTCAATTTTATCTGGGATTTTATAACAGTCCATAAAAAACTGAGACATGGATCGTCCACCGCACAGCACTTCAAATGGCGGGCTGGCAACACCGCTATTAACGACGGGAAGATCACTGTTTATAAATAGCGCAACATTTTTCTGTCCATTTTTCTGCTGATATGCGATACTTTCCTGAAATTCGTTCATATCCACAAGCGTGGGGAAAATCCGATTAAATATTGTTTCAAAACCCTGTTCAATGATCACATCATAATCTTCCGGGGTGAGGACATTCGTTTCAACGACTTGCCATAAAGAATCATCCGGCAATTCTCTGCCAGGCATTTTTATCTTTGACAGCCAGGCCATTGGCAGACTATGATCTGAGCGCATTCCGGTAACGCCAGTGTTCAGGCAATCAACTGGTGTAATCGCATCGATTTCATTGATATAATCAAGCGTTGTTTTAATCATAATGTCCGAATTCATCGCAAAATCTTTCATTTTCACATTCATATGGGCAGCAGGTGCGGCTTGTCCCATAAAGCAAGTGGTAACACGTTCATTTTTGAAATTAACCGTATCTTTTATCTTCTGTGATCTTTCTTCGTACAATTTACTTGCCATCTTACAACATCTCCTTGCATAATCTGACGGCCGACTGGGCGTCATCGCCAACTGCATCGGCACCAGTATATTTAACAACTGATTCATCGGTGGGTCCACCACCGATCACAATTTTGACCTGATCTCTCAACCCGGCTGCTTCAACCGCTTTTACTGTGTTTAGGATCGAATCATAGCAGGTTGTTAACAGACAGGACAGTGCCAAAATTGGCGCACCGGATTCTTTCAGCGCATTGACGAATACTTCCGGTTTGGCATCCACACCGACATCGATGACATCGAAGCCTCCTGATTTAAGCATCACATAAACTAAATCTTTACCGATATCATGAATATCCCCTTCAACGGTTCCCAGAACAACTTTAGCCAAAACTTCACTTGTTTTTCCATCCAGGTGTGGTGCCAGCATTTCGCCCACTTCTTTGAACATTTCCCCGGACATCATCAGATCGGAAACAAAATATTCTCCGGCGCTGAACAATTCACCAACCTTGATCATCCCGGCTTCGCCTTCTTTAAGAATCTCTAAGGGATCGGTGCCGTTATCCAATTCTTGCTGGACCGCTTTCATCAGCTCATCCATTTCCAGATTCGCCAGTAATTCACTAATTTTCGCCATTTCTTTATCCTCCATGTTTTGTATAGTTCGATTTTTTTATTTGAACCGAATATGACAGAAGGAGAAACTCATCACCATTAAATAAAATTTTAATATAATTAACAATCTGAAAATATTACTTTTATATTTATCCTGATTTATGTTAATATGATAATAATGAGAACTCCTTTTACGCTTCTTTGTACAATGTGGCCCGCAATGCCTGTACCTTGAAATATTAAGGAGTCTCTTTTTTTCTTTTCTGCATTCACCTTACCTCCAGATTTTATTTGCTTTATAATACCGACGGTTTAATCGGTTATTACCCTCTAGTCTTGATGCCCGCAGATTTCGTCATGGTGATGATGATGTCCATGACAGACCGGACATGCCTCCGCTTCTTTTTCATCGCTTTTTGAATCACCATGTACTGTCTCGCGATAGTCCGTCAATAACTCAAATACGCTGCAGGTTCTTTCCAATGCCATATGAAAATACTGAATGCTCTTATCTTTGGGAACCCCGCTGACAATCCCATTTAAGGTTAATCGTCCGGCTCGGCTGCTACCATCCGCTGCGATGATTTCACTGATGATCGGCTGGTTTTGGCTGGTACAACTTAATTTAATAAAATTTTCATCACCCAGTTCTATTAAACCTTTAATGTGTCCGATGACGACTGTTTCTGTTTTGCCAATTTGTTCAATATAACTCGACACGAAGAACCTTCCGATTTCCTGCCATTTTTCATTTAGTATTTCCTGCCGTGACGTCAACGTTGTTTCGACCGCCAGTGTTTCAAAATTATTCTGATACATGGTTTTCTCCATTTCCTTAATTGAGTAGCTGTTCTATTTGATTTTCTGTTAATTCGTTCAGATTTATTTCTGTAATTAGTACCTTGCAATTATATTTTATGATGATCTGTTTAGATTTTTTGATTTCTTCTTCACTTCCCAGATCAATTTTATTAATGACTGCATGGTTTGCCAATGGAATCGCTGACTGTAAATAAGGTTCCAGAACTGCTTCAAACATCTCCACCCGGGTCGGGTCCATAATAAAAATATTATTGATCTGTGCGGCTGTAAAACCACTGTGGAAAAGCGGCTGATATAAGCTTGTCGGATCCGCTGCCCCAGAAGGTTCCATCAGGATGTATTCGATTTTATAATCCGTCATTAATTGCTGGATAGTCTCTTCCAAGCTGATTGCCAGCGTACAGCAGATACAGCCGCCAAATAGTTCCCAGACATCATAACCCAATTTTTTCATCTGTAAATTATCGATCCCGATTACACCAATCTCATTGATGATAATGGCACATTTCTTTTTATTCCGGGCCAGATATTTTGCACATTTTAAAAGTAATGACGTCTTCCCCGAACCAAGAAAACCGGTGAAAAGTATTAATTTGGTATCTGTCATCATTCACCTCTCGATCAACTTATACGTACAAGTAAGTATGGATACAATATAACCCTTTGAAAACGTTTTGTCAATCTCTAAATTCATAAAATTTAATTTTTTAAGAAATTGACGTTTAAGTCTTTTTTTGCTTCTGAGACAATGGCCGAAAAGACAAAGAGCTTCTGCATTATAGCTTATTCGCTATGATGCAAAAGCCCCATCAAGGTTAAACCAATTTTCCAGTAACAGCGTCCTCTTCAACAGTAAAAAATGAAATTATAAAACATCATTGTAATGATTACCAGTTTGACTGGTTTATATAGAATTATCACATTAATCACAACTGAGTTTGATTTTGCACAAGAAATTCAAACAACGGTCAATCGATTCTTTCGTCGTTATCTTATTGATTTTTAAGTTTATTTTCTTAAATTAAACTGGTGGATTGTTTCCTTTAATAACTCCGCTTGACTTGAAAGTTCTTCGCTAGCAGCCGCACTTTCTTCTGATGTTGCCGAATTCTGCTGAACCACTTGTGTCATCTGGTCGATGCCGGCATTAATCTGGGCAATGCCCGTTGCCTGATCGTTTGAAGCCAGGGCAATATCCCCAACTAAATCGGTGATTTCGCCAATACCGCTGGCAATACCATTAAGAGCCGTTGCGGTTTCGTTGGTCATTTGCGTCCCATGCTGAACCTTATCGATAGAACCTTCAATCAGCCGGGTGGTTTCCTTTGCCGCTTCGGCACTGCGAGCCGCCAGGGTTCGAACTTCTTCTGCCACCACCGCAAAGCCCCTGCCATGCTGGCCAGCTCGGGCTGCCTCAACCGCCGCATTTAAAGCCAGAATATTGGTCTGGAAGGCAATGTCGTCAATCACTTTAATGATTTTTGAAATGTCCTTGGACGACTGATTGATATCAATCATAGCGTTTTGCATTTCAGCCATCTGGCCGTTACCGATATCAGCATTTTCACGAACAGTCCCCGTTAATTCCCGAGCTTTATTGGCATTTTTTGCGTTTTCCTTGGTCTGATCGGCAATTTCAGTGATTGATGCCGGCAATTCTTCGATGGTACTGGCCTGTTCGGTTGCTCCCTGGGCTAAAGACTGACTGCCAGCGGCCACCTGATTTGCGCCTGAACTAACCTGCAATGCCGCCGTATAGATTTCACTTAAGAGGGTATTTAATGTTTTGATAATCTCGTTCAGGGCATTTGAAATTCCTGAAAAATCACCGCTATATGCCTGAATATCATCAATATCAAGGTTACCATTCCCAATCTCCCGGGTAACCGCTGATATTTCTTCAATGACACTGTTCAATTGTTTAACGGTGCCATTGACCGATTGTTTCATTTGTCCAAAACCACCCTCATACTGACCAGTTATACTGGTTCTCAAATTCCCAATCGAAATTCCATCCATTACTGCCGCAATTTCATCTAAAGGCTTGGCAATTTCCATTATGATGTTGTTCATTCCAGTAATGATGGTTTTCCATGATCCTTTAAAACGTGCCTCATCAGCTTTTATCTGATCTCCCTTGATAATGGCATTTAACAGCGTATCGGCTTCAACAATCAGATCGCCGACAGATCCTTTGACAACGCCTAAACTCCCATTGATTACCTCGAAGTATTCTTTTAGTTCGGTTGTGTATTGATTGCCTTCGCCAACGCTCAGATCAAAATTCAGGTCACCATTTGCCAAAAGCAACAGATTTTCTTTGAGTCGTAAAACCTCTTTCTCCGTATAATCAACGAACCTAAATTCAAACAAAGGCCGACACCCAAAATTGCCAAGATGATTATTGGCTGATTAAATATTAAGAATTTAGATAAACCATTTTGGTTTAAAATAACTAAAGCCCCACAGGTAATCAATAAATAGATCACGAGAATTGGAATACATAATTGAAATAACCATTTTCTTTTGTTATTTTTCATAATTTTTACCTCATATCATAGTTTTGCCGGGGAAAATTGAATGCCGTAATTGATTGAAAAGATAGTATTTCTATTTGCTAAACATTTTTATAGCTTGCAATTGTTGTAAGAGTATTTTAACTTATAAAAAAAGACAATTCCTATAAGCATTAAATATTAAAATAGTCAATCTTAAATTGAGGTTTAAGATTGACTACTGACTGCGTTTATTAATTTTCGATTATTTTATGACATAAAGTGTAAACCTTATGCTCCAATGATTTCCTTAGCTTTAGCTGCCGAGCTGCCAGCGTCTGGGGCATAACCGTCAGCACCGATTTCGTCCGCATATTCCTGGGTAACTGGGGCACCACCGACGATGACTTTCATCTCAGGCATTGCCACCTTAATTGTCTGGACAGCTTCTTTAAGGGCAGGCATCGTAGTGGTTAACAGACCAGAGCAGGCAATCAGCACAACGTTGTTATTTTCTTTAGCCGCTTCCACAAATCGTTCTGCTGGTACGTCAACACCCAGATCAACCATGTCAAAGCCAGCGCTTTCAAGCATCATGACAACCAAGTTTTTACCGATATCGTGCAGGTCGCCGGCAACGGTTCCCATAATACAAGTTCCCAGTGAACTCGAGCCATCGCCTGCCATCACTGGTTTTAAAACTTCTACGCCTTTGGACATGGCTTTAGCGGCAATCAGCATTTCTGGTACAAAGATTTCGCCGGATGAGAATTTATCGCCGACCACACCCATGGAAGCGATCATCGCATCCAGAATGTCCTGTGCTTTATCGCCAGCATCCAATGCTTCCTGAACGGCTGCGGCAACCTTCTTTGATTTACCAGTTTCGACTAAACCTTTTACTTCTTCAATTTTCGACATGTTGATTTCTCCTTTGATTTAAATGTTTTGATTTTTGTTTTAATATGCTTATCTTTATTTCATCCACCCGAAACCTGTGTGGGCCCCGGGTTTGGTTGTAACTTATTTTAATATCGTGAACATTAATTGCTTTGATGTTGGTTTATGCAAACTATTTCGTAACGTGTAGGCGAACAGGCGTTAGCCTGTCCGACGTACAGTGGAGAAATTGTTTGGCATAAACCGGCAGCGAAGCCAACAGCTGTTTATTATTTTACAAAAATACCTTCGCGGAAGGCGCCAATGTATTCCATGCAGTATTCATCTTCGCCCATCATGGCTTCGGTAGCAAACAGCATTCCCATCATATCCTTGTTTAAAGGATCCAGGATGAAGCTATCCATGCCGGCGCTCATCGCCAAAACAGCAAAGGCCTGGTTGGCAATCCGTCGGGCTGGCAGATTAAAGGAAATGTTGCTGACAGCGCCGGTGACATGGATGGTCGGATATTGGGCTTTGATGCCGCGGATGACCTCGGTCACCATCTGAATTCCGTCTTCGGAGGTACACAGCATTTCAATCAATGGATCAATATGCATTCTGGAGGGGTCGATATTGTATTCTTTCACCTTAACCATCAGATCGGCAAAGACATCTAGGCGGTCTTTAGCGGTTTTCGGAATCCCCTTGTCGCTGTTTAACAGGGCAACACATTCCCATTTGGTGTCAGCGATAGCTCTAAATGCCACATCGACCTTGTCTCCTTCCAAGGAAACGGAATTAAACAGTCCCGGTTTATTACAATATTTCATGGACTCGATGCAGGTATAGACATTAGGGCTATCCACGGCAATCGGTACATCGGTGGCTTCCTGAACAATGTCAATCAGCCATTTCATGGTTTCCAGTTCGATGTCATCGTCCACAGAAGCACAGACATCAATGAAATTCGCTCCGGCTTCCGCCTGTTTGATGGCCAGGTTTTTAATAAATTCCGCATCCTTGGCTGCAATCGCTTTGGCGGTTGATGGAATCGCACCGTTAATTTTTTCTCCTATAATGATCATGGTCTTCTCCTCCAGTGATTACTCTTTGTGTAGATTACTTGATATTCTTATATTTTTCAACAGCAGCATTAATCGGAAGAATACCTTTCATAAAGCTTTCCGGACCAGCCCCGCTCATCAATCTAAAGCCCATAAATACGTAGCTGCCATAAGGGCCATAGGTTTCCATGCAACGTTTGACTTCAGCATCAATTTCTTCATTCGTGGCATCTTCCAGACCAGGTCGGCCATTGGTGTCATAACCACCAACCACAGCAATTTGGCTGCCGTATTTTTTCAAAATGCCTTCAATATCGTTCATCGGTTGAGCCGATGTCCAAGCTGATGTGCCGATTTCGATATAGTCGGGAATGATCTCTTCACATTTCCCACAGGTATGGATAAATGGAACAATTCCATTGGCTCTAATGGCGTCATTTAACCGCTTATGGTGGGGTTTAATCAGTGAACGATAGGTTCCTGGTGACATAAATAAACCTCTTTCGGTGGCAATGTCATCATAGCTGGTAATAATATCCGGTTTAAAATGTTTGGCTACCCGTTCAACCAGCTTAATTTTATAATCGGTAATGGCACCAAAGAGTGCATCGCAGGCTTCCGGTTCTTCCAGCATGGCACAAAGGGCGTTTTCAAAACCCATCAGATGCGTCAAACGTAAAAACTGACCATTCCAAATCCCATATTCAACCACTCGCTGATCGCGATCAGCTCCCATAATGGCGGCTTGCATGGCAAGGCTGCCTTCCCAGTCATACTCGTCCAAATTTGGAAACTTAACGACATCTTCCCATTTTTCAATATCATCCAGCACGGGTTGCCCACCTGGAACCGGTTGCCCACCAGCTGATTCGGTGGCATGCCAGGTTACTCCGAAACCGTCCAAACCACCGCCGGCTGGGCCGTTTTCAAAACTCTCGAAAGCTCCGCCATACATAATGACATCACTCATTTCGTTGGGAACCCACTCTGGTTTTTTGTGTTCAACTGCTGCCAGTAAAAAATTTTCTTTTGGTGATAACATGATATTTCCTCCTAAATTTAATGAATCTTACCAATTCAATGGTTATTTTTAATTAAAACCGTTTACATGGTTTGATTATAACGACATTTTTACGAAAAGTACATACGGCATAGTAGAGGATAATGCAGGGCTCATACTCTACATAGTGTAGGATATCGCTGTGAAATAATAATGCCTCTTGCAAAATGATTATGCATGTCATAGAATGAAGTTACATCGTGAAATTTCTGAAAATTTATTTAAAATTAGAGGTGCCTATGAGACTTTCTCAGAACGTAATCTACTACTGGTTAATTAAAAAGTTTGCCGTCAAATTTGAGAAAAAGAGTGATCCCGTCATTGGGTTTATGCGTCCCATATTCTATGAAACAGGTCTGCAAATTTCCGGGACGGTGGTCATCATCGATGACGGCGGTCTCAAATCACTGATTGAAAGTCAGAACCATGGCGCTGATACACTCTTTTTGTGTATCGAAAAACCCAACCGATCGCTGAAATCAGTTGAAGGAACCGTGATGGTGGTGGAATCAGATCTTTCAGCGGTATCGCTTTTTAATTATCTCCAGGATATCTACAACCGTTTTGATCGGTGGGATGAGCGCTTGAATCAGATCTATTATGAGAATGGCAGCTTTCAGGACCTGATTGACTGCTGCGAACCGATTCTGTCGGAGCCGATTCTTTTAATTGATAAGAAATTTCATTATACCGCCTATTCCAGATCTATTGAGATGATCATCGGCTCTACTTTTATGGACGAAAACAAAAATTCACTTCCTGAAGTGGTCAATGATTTTATCTCTGATTCCAGCTTTCAGGCGTTGTATGATTTGCCTGATATTTTTGATTATGCCATGGTTTCACCATCCGGTACGGATGAAATGATCTGCAAGAATGTTTTAGATCAGAATGAATATGTGGGACGATTTGTGATTCAGCTGACTAACGGTAATGAAATGTTTGTTAAAATCTATGTTCGGACCATTCTGGCTCATTTGTTTAACACAGCAGATAAGCTATACCAAAAATATCAGTCCTTCGATTTAAAAGAAGTGGCGCTCAACAGCCTGCGGGAGCCATTGGTGCAGATGCTTCTGAATGAACAGAGTTCGGATGAGCAATGGATAAAAGCAGCCTCCGAAAATAGCTGGAAAATTACAGATCATCTCCAGTTGATCCAGTTCCGGTCCAACACCAGGTATGCCAAAAATGTCTACACGGACTACCTCAGTTCGGAAATAGAAAACCAGTGGCAGGGCTGTGTCTGTCTGAATTTTAAGGAGCGATTTCTGATGCTGACTAATTTGGATCAGTTCAAGTCTGGCAGTGATCAGAATTTTTATCGCCAGCTGCCCTATTTTCTCAGGGAAAGTCTGCTGGTTGCCGGATTAAGCCGGGTTTTCACGAATGCTTCGGATTTGAGAGCCGCCTATGAACAGACCGAAATTGCTCTGGATTTTGGCACCCGCAATCATCCAATGTTCTGGACCTATCGGTTTGATGATTATGCCTTTTCTCATTTGTTGAAAAACAGCCCTGGTATTTTTGAGATGCATCAGGTCTGCAGCGAAAAATTGCTGGCGCTCAGACACTATGATGTGGAGAAGCATACCGAGTATTACCAAACCCTGCTGGTTTATTTTGACTGCCGGTTCAATGCGGCAGCCGCGGCCAAGAAACTGTATATCCATCGCAGTTCCTTTCTCAACCGGCTGGAACGGATGGAAGAATTATTTAAAATTAATTTAGATTCCAACGATGAACTGCTTTATCTGGGCTTGTCGATGTTGATAATGGAACGGAATTGAAAATAGAAAGAGGTGATAACATGAAAGTCATTGTATTAGGCGGTTTTCTGGGATCCGGTAAAACCAGTGTATTACTGCAGCTGGCTAAGTTTCTGGTTTCCCGGTCCAGAAAAGAGGAAAATACCACACCAGTGGTGATTGTTGAAAATGAAATTGGGAGCTCCGGGGTTGATAACCTGCTATTGGAAAATCAGGGGCTTACAGTAAAAAATCTCTTTGCGGGCTGCGCCTGTTGTACATCGTCGGCTCAGCTGGAAGATACAGTTTTGTTTCTTAAAAAGGAATTCGCTCCCCAGTGGATTATTATTGAAGCCACCGGTTTGGCCTATCCTGATAAGATCAAGCACACCGTGACAGATGCCTTTGGGTTTGAAACCGGGATTATTACCATTATCGATGCCCAGCGTTGGTTCCGGCTGATTGCCGCCATGGAGTCTTTTGTCTCCGGCCAGTTGGAAAATGCCATGGGTGTGTTAGTGAATAAAATTGACGCTGTGGAAGAGGATTGTATTGACGCGGTAATTGCAAGCATCAAAACTTATAATCCGACGGTCCCCTGCTACCCCATCTCTGCCATTACTGAGCTGAGTGATGGTTTCTGGGAAAATCTGCTGGAAAAACTATGAATGAGAAGTTTGCAGAAAAATTCACTCGAAAATTTACTGCGTTAATTGCATCAAAACGAAAGGATACCGCAAATGAAACACGAAGATCAGCATCACCATCATGCCAGTGAGCCCTGTTCCTGCGGACATGATCACAGCGAACACGGCAAATCCCATGACCGCCTTCACGAGCAAGAACCCTGCGCCTGCGGTCACGATCATGAATATCACGAACATCAGCACCCCAAGCTTGGTCATGATGACATTTCCATCACCCATCATGAAAACGCCGTAATTGTTTCGGCAGAACGTGAAATCAGCGGAGACTACACCCAGGTAAAAGAAACCCTGGCCCTTGGACTGAAAGAGCTGGCCGACTGGGTTGACAACCAGAACGGCTTGATTGGGCACATCAAAGCCCATCTTACCGAAAAAGGAAAAAGCGCCATGCTCTCCACCACTGGTGACGAGGTTCAGGTTAAAGAAATCCATCATCCAACAGTCCTTCTTAATCTTGCCGTGATTGTCTTTGTAGCCGATGAGGAGGCCCTCGCCAATCACGTATCAGCAATGATAGAAAAGCTGAGTTAATCAAAAAAACGCCAATTATAGGCGTTTTTTGGTTTAATTTCAAAATACTGTCATATAAAAATCCAGTGTCCTGATAGCGTGGGTGCTTTTCTAGTAAACTATCGAATTCCGCAATGGAATCTGAAAGTGGCAAAACAATTCATCGGGATAACGGATCACCCCAAAGCCTTGGTTCACGGCGAAATCTGCCATGGCTTCAATCACTGCGGCATTCATATGGCCAGCAAAGTAGCCATCAAAGGCCTCGCCGGTTAAATGGCAGGAATCAGGAACGCCACCGGCATCCCGGTTGACCGGCGGACACCGGGCTCCAGAGGAGATGGTCAGGGGCCAGTCGAAGGCGGCCCGGCTTTCCAGAACGCCTTTTTCTGATTTCCGGCTTTTGCGAAATATCCCAGCCAGCACCAGCCCGGTGGCGTAATCGATCCGATCCAATCCGGCATTTTCCAGATTGGTCTGGAGCTTTTCTTTGAGCCTTTTTAACATTTCCTCCTCGGCCTTAACCACCTGAGATTTCACCAGGGTATTCTGGACCAGTTCACCATAGTTTTCCATAAATAATTCTTGTGTCATTTTGTTCCTCCAAATTCTTATTATTCTATTTGCAACAACACTACCGTTCGCTTCGCTGCGGTTTTACACGAAACAGTTTTTACGCTGTTCGACTACACGTTACAAAATTCGCGAAGGCAACGAGCAATCATAAGCTTGCTTGTAGTTGGCGACTGCCCGCGACCTCAAAAAAATTCACATAGCGATTTCTTCTGGTTGTTTGTGAAAACTGACATCAAAGCAATCAATGTTCGATGTTTTTCAATTTCGCAGCGTGATTCGATTTTTGGTTTTTTTCCCATCCCATTGCTGGTTTCCCGCGGAACAGACAAAAGCTGATACCGGTTGGGTTGGCGATTTACGACGCGCTGGCTGACCAGCAATCCTGCCTCGATCAGTTCGCATCTGGCCCGGATCAAGGCATTTTTATTATTCACTTGAATCATACTCATCATCCGGAACATACCCACCTGCAGCCATTCGGGAAAGCCGGCTTCGTTCCAGAGACAAAACAAATGAAACCAGAGCATCCGGGCGTTTATCCCCAGATGCTGACGTTTGATCAGCCGATAAAAGCTGGTCACATCAGAAATAAAATTCACCTGCATCACATTACCTGCCAATTTAACCTTCTCGGACATCTGCCCTGTTTGTTCGGCAGCAGAAAAGGCTTATCAAAGGTAAAAAACAATGCCACCAGACTGACGCGAAAATATTTGGCCATCCTTGGCTTTACCTTATCATTGGGACTGGTTCGCCCCAATTCAATATGCCAGAGTTGACCTTCACTGATACCGATAGCCTGGGACACCTCTTTTTGGGTTCGCTCCCCTCGCAGCATCATCACGCGATAACCGATAATTTTTTTCTTTCCTGATCACTCATAACAATTCTTCTCCTTCAAAATGCAATTAATTTCTATTGTCTTATTTCTTATAGACTGTCTTGAACTAATGATAACACAAGACCGACATGGCTTTAAATGGTCAATAGTTATATCACCTCCTAGCATTTTAAAAATAATTATAGTCGAAATATTGCTGATTGAAAGCGTTATTAGTGATACTAATTTATTTCAGTACATTTTGTACGGTTACTATGCAACGATTTGGTCAATCTCAACTGATGACCGTCAGTTTTCTTCTGAAATGATTTTTTGTTGCAAAACCCATTTACTTTGACAGACCGAAGATGCTATAATCAAGAAAAATTTGAATGTCATGCATCATTAATTGCAAAAGTGCGGGCTTCGCTGTTACTTTACAGAAACCGACAGCAAAGCAACCTTTATTCGTTTCTTTTGCATTTAAAAATTAGTCTGTTTTTTAAGAAGGGGAGATCAATATGAATGAAAAAATGCTCTGAAAAATAGCGACCGCCTGCAACAATCATCCAATCGTTATCTCAACCGCCTGATAACCGCTAAAAAAGCGTTGTTTGAACTGGCTGCTCACGAGCATATTAGGCTCTGCAACGCTGATCTCTATGTCCATGTCTATGAGGGCATTGGTGAGCTGGCTGCAGCAGCCGGTCAAACGCTCTCTGTTAAGCAGCGAAACTGTCAAGACTTTCCGCTGGAACTTTACTTCATTCACCAGGATATCATCTTCTGCCAGCTGAAATCAGCTGCGGCGTTGGAAGCTTCGGGACTGGGTGAAATGGGATCGGTCTAAAGATTGATGGGGTTAAAGATGATTCGATAGTTTAGGGATAGTTTTTTTGTTTTTGAGCAAAAAAAGAAACGCCCGTTTAATTGCCAGACGTTTCATAATTTCTCGCGCTATTTTACTACCATCGATCAATTTCCAATACCAAGTCATAATGACGGATGATTTAAAGCAACTGATTCGTGAATTTAATTTCGTATTTCATTCTTCCAGCGCGGCTCGCAAATCATCCATGTTGGAATAACCTTTGACACTGCTATCTTTGTCCAGTTTTCTGCTTCGGTAATTGCAGCGACTGTTTCCTGATTTGGGACGGACAGTTTTAGTTCAAAAGGTATCCCATTTTCCCGGATTGCTTGTCTAAGAAAAATATTGATTGCCGTTGTCATGTTAAGACCAAGCTCTCCAAAAATTTTATCGGCCGCTTTTTTGATATCCTTATTTGTCTGCTTATTAATTTAATCATAAGATTGACCAAAGAAAGGAATACTTTCGGATTGTTAGCAAGCAGCTGCATTCAAAATTTTTGGTTTTTCTATTACTGGCATTTGTCTGTTGATCCTCAGCTTTTTTTCAAATTCCGATTTTCATTCTTTACTTTTAAATTATGAAAAACAACTGCCAAACAAAAAAAATCCCCGCCAGGGGATTTCAACTCGAATGATACCGATTCAATTCTTTTTAGCTATCTTCCCTAATTTCCTCATACCCGATAACTTCGTCCTTTTCCGACTTTATGGGTTGATATTTTACTTGCCAGGTCAGCCGATCCAATTTTGGCTCCACCACCTCATAAATCGAATCGAACGTCAAGATTTCGCCTCGATCGCCCATCACTTTGAGAATCCCATTCTGGTAATCCCCCTTCAATACTTCCCCAGTTGCATTCGACAAATAGAGATCATCGCTAAATGTCAGTTTTCTTAAATCCAAATCGATCATTTCTATTCTCCCTTCAATTATTTGCTTTTGCTATTATGATGATTATACCCCTGATTAATTGTATTATTCATCGATATTTTAATCGATGCTTCATTTTGCAAATTATGCTAATAATTTTCAAATAGACTATCGCTAAGTCACCGACTACCACTTGAAGTGGTGGTCGGTGACTTGGTTTATCCTTTTAAACGCTCATTTTCCCTAGTCTTATCACGACTTGATAAAACTTAATCAATCAGGTCATTCTGAAATCGTGACAGATGCTCATAGGGAAGAATCAGTCTGCCGCGGTAGAGACCACAGCCGTCGTTGATCAGCGAATTGTCCATGGCAGAAAACATATTGACGTCCAATTTTGATAATTCAAGCTGCTGCAAGGTGATAACTCTTTCATAGGCATCATCAAAATAAATATTTTCACCCTTGGGAATTGCCTCGCGTCTGGCTCTTTCACCTTCTTGTCGTTTTTCGTAACCTAAATGATTAGCCGGACCAATCTCAGCAAAATCGTCCATCTCTTTAGTCCGAAGTTGTACTTCCACATAACAACGGGCAATGTTATCATAAAATGTGATATGCAGTGACTGATAACCGGTCGACTCTGAATTTGCAATATAATCCCGGTAGTATGGGCTTGCATTCTCTTTTAACAAAGACGATTTTTTCTGGCCCGTTAAAGAAGACAGTTCGGCGGTAAATCCCCGTTCCTCCATGAAACCAGGCAACTGGTTAGCAACATCATAGAGATATTTTATTTCTTCATCGGCGCAAGTCTCCCCTGCTTTCAGATTACATTTTGGCAGAGAAATCACGATTCGATAGGCAATCAGATCCCGAAAACAATTTAACGCGTTTTTCAGTTCAGGAAGAGAAGGGTAATTGCCATGTTCAATATAATAATCATAAATATATTCCACAATATATCCGTTAAATTTTGCTTCCGCGCGGATCAGCGATTTAATTCGTCCCTTAAACGTAAAGGCCAGAAAAGGATAATCATTGGCCATCAGTTTATAGAATTCACGAATCCGCTGGGATTGCGACGACAGGAAATCATTGTGCTGCAAAAGTTCCGCAATCTGAAGCAGAAAATTACAATGCAGAAGCTCAATCTGATTGTCCGTTTCTTTCGCCGACTGTTTTAAATCATCAGAATAGCGCTGCAAAATCTTAAGCACGGTATCGCCTGAGTATAGGTAATCATTTAATGTTTTCATCATATTTTTTGAATCTGTTTAATTTGTCCACAGATGTACTTTCCTTCCTAATTGTTGATAATGTATGATAAATTTTGCAAAAGTAACTATGCAATAGACATAGTTACTTAGTCGTATGGCTAAATAAAGTTATCGTAACCAATTATATCACGCCATCTGCCTTTTGTATTGGATAAATAATCCCTGCTGCCGCAGTTCTGTATCTGCTTTTATAGCTTTATTTGCGATCTGAAGTCATAGCTTTTGACAAACAGGTCAATGGCAGCTTTGGCAAACTCATTGGTTAAATCCGATGGCTTGGTTAGCTTCATTTGCCTGGTAAATCTGTGCAATTCTTTATTCCGGACATAGATAGCCACGGTTAAACAATAGCAGCCGGTTTCTCTCAAACGCATGGCCACGCTCTCGGTCAGCATATAAATGATAATCTTTACGTCCTTCAGGTTCTTCAGATCCCTGGGAGTGGTGATACTGTTGCCAATACTTTTAAGAATCCGTTCATTTCCGTTATATTGCGCATCAAAGGATTTTTACCGGGCTATCCGTCCAAACCATTGGCAAACCGCCATAAAACTGCCCCCATTTTACCAAATATGAGAACCAGGAAGTCCAGGTTACTTTGTGCTAATTGACCAACGGTATAGATGCCATATTTTAATAATTTTTTCTTGGTGGATCGGCCAACATAAAGCATATCCTCAGCTGGCTGTTCCAAATCGATCTTCTTGTAATTATCCTTCGTGATTACGGTAATGGCGTTTGGTTTCTTGTAGTTCGAACCAAACTTGGCAAAGATCTTGTTCCAGGATACCCCACACTCCCAACTCATCCTGGATCTCCCGACTGATCTTCTGAGTGATTTCTTCGCCACTCCCATGGATTTTAACACTATTTGTGACGGAGATCCAACTTTCATCCAAACCGAACGGCTCCACCTGATCCGAGTATCGGTTGTATATTTTTCTGGACAGTTTTGAATAGCGCAAATAACGTTCATAGTTCGGTGGTACGATTACCAGATCCGGGCATTTAGACCGGGCTTGCCATAAAGCTTCTCCAGTTTTGACACCTGCTTTTTTGGCTTTCACATTCTTTGCCAGAATAATCCCATGGCGGTGTTGACCGCAGCCATGGTTGGAACGGATTTGAATCTTCTGTTCCAGAAAATCTTGTGTTACTGCCATAGTTTTTGTCCTCATCTCTTAGATTTGTCTTCATTCTATCACGCCAGGGTAATGGCTTTAAATGGCGTAATAGCAGGGGTTTGGTTGTTATTTTTCTCGCAAAAAAAAGCCTCATTCGCATGAAGCTCTTGTTTACGGTTCTACAAAAATTCTTATTGTTTAAACAGCTTCGTGTTCATACCAACCGTTCCTCTGCTGGCATAAGTATCCGGTGCATAACCAATCACAACTATTTTTACATTTGTTTCTGCTGCGGTCACATTCTTTAACAGTGTGATTGCTTGAATATATTCTCCCGGTTTTATGATGCCACTTTTTGCAAGCACCTTACCATTTTCATCCTGTAATTCGGTCATCATCCACAGATCATTTGATGCCGGATTGGTTAGATTAATATCGACGCTATTGTTTTTAACAAACATTCTGCCACAAAGCTTAATTTCAAACCCTTGTTCCACATTCACTGTGGTGTAACCTAAATCAATATCCGGTGTGGGTTCTCCGACTTGTGCTGATGGATCAAACTCAGGAGGTATAAATTGGGGTGTCGTATTCAATCGCTGAAAGACTAAAATCCCAGTCAATATCAAGGCAATGAGGATGATCACAATGAGTGACATGTACAAAAACATGGTTTTTCTGGACACTTTTGAAGATTGCGGGATCTTTCTGTTGGTATTCATCGTCTTCTTCCTTTCAGCTTTTGCACTTTTTTTATATAAAAAGGGCAGATGTCTGCCCTTTTTCTGAAACTAGCTTACTTTTTTAATTATACTATGGTAACAGTAACTAAGATAGTTCTGTCAGCTGCATCTGTCTTTGTATTTGATGGGGTGTTATCATTGGTGACGGTAAATTTACCAACCCACGTGCCAGTTGTTGCATCAATCGGTGTGTAAACACCATTTGCCATGGTAACCGTATAACCCGATGCAACTGCAGCATCTGCTAGTGCAGTCATAGCTGTTTCTACCGGTACTTCTGTATTTGCTGATGCCGATACTGCTGCTACTGTTGAGTCTAAAATCTTGGCAAGCTCAGTTGTTGAACTGGTAGCTGAAGTCGTCAGTGACACTGTAATTGCACCCACTTTTCCTGCCGTAGTATTTGCTGCCGGTACCCCTTGTAAATTCAGGTAAGTTTCCTCAACCGGAGCCGTCCCACCTGCTGCGCAAAGATCCAATGCCATCGTCCCGGTTAGATCACCATTCAAATTACCTGTTACTTTTGTAAATGTCCCTGTCGTCGATCCACCTTTAGCGGAATCTTTCGTATAAGCAAAAGCAGCATTGATTGGCTGGCTTGAGTCATTGGTAATTGCTATCTGATCTTTTGTTCCATCAAAATCTGCTCCACTCCATCCAGCCCCGCCCCATGCGTGAGTATCTGGATCCCATGTCCCAAAGGCATAATTGAAAGCCATCGAACCCCATGCAACGGTAGCACTGTAAGCATCCGTTTGTGAGGTTGTGCCGGTAACATCATGACCCGTTCCGCCTGAAATATCTCCAGGATCTAACGGTGCCGCAAAAGCAGGTGTAACTATCAAGGCCATAATTGCCATGGTTCCAATCATTGTACTAAGCTTTTTCATTTTGTTTTCTCCTTTCATAGATATATGTTTCTGTCCTCTACTCTGATATGATTAACTTCACCGGCATCTGAGTATTCAGCATTGCCTGTTCGTTGGTCGTTATATCATAAAAAACAAGATAGATAACGGCGTTATATTCACCTCTTTTCAGTATTGTTCCATCCTGTAATAATTGCAGTTTTATTTCATCAAGTGCATATCCCGGTGGGATCGCACCGGATCTTCCAATCACCTGTCGTGTTGTATCTGGCGAATATCCGGGTTGCGCTTCAATTCTTGCCTGTTCCACTGGTGTTCTGCCGGTTAAACCTAATGTTTTTATCATTTCTGCATCGGTTAACTGGAGCTCAATGACAATATTTTTGGTTGAATCCCCAGGATTTTTAAATGAAAAGACGCCTCCGGATGCTGCATTTTGAAATATAATCTCTTTTGCAAATTCAAACGATACCGAGTTCCCCTCGCTGGGCTCTATTTTTTCATCTGGAATAACCGTCACACTATCGTCGATGGGGATTGCCGGATAGGTAGGCGTCTTATCCTTGTAAAACCAAGCAAAAACGCCTATCATCACTGCGGCGAATACACCTGCACCTATAAGCCACGGCAGCAATACTTTCCCGCTATTTTTTATCTTTCCAAAAACAACACAATGCAGAATTTCACCATTGTTTTTTCCCACTAAACCACCGGCAAATTGGCTGCTGGTTATTTCGCAGCTTGCAAAACAGCAGTTTATATAGCTGCCTTCATTAACACCGGCCAACCCACCTGAATATTTACTTTTTTTTACAACCCCTTCAATCCCTAAATTAACGATGATCGCTTCTTTGATTACTCCAAAGAATCCTGCATATTCCAGATCTTTGTCATTGACCATGAGATTCAATATGCCGTATCCACCACCATCAAAGGTGCCACTAAATGGATTGTTTTCATCAATGCCGATCGGCGTCCATTTTTTGTTTTTAAGGTCAATGTCATTGACAAGCAAATACCGCGCCTTTGCGAAAATTTTATCGCCTTCATTAATTTTTACAGCAATTTTATAAATCTGTTCCGCCGTTGATAATTCAATAACATCGTTTGCCGACGGTAGTTCGCAGTAAAATTTTTCACTGATAAATGTAGGCAGAAAAGGTTCATTCGAGTTTGTAATATTACTATCTGTACTTTTTTTATTTATAGTCGTAATTTTCCATACATTTTCAAAATCCCAGTCGAACTGCCTTTGAAATGCTTCAAAAGACATGTCTTTTTCCAGCTTACCTAAATCGATGTCCAGCAGCTTTTCTGAATTTGCTTTACTTTTATTAAAAAAGCAATTAACGACAGATCCTGAATTTTTGGCTCTAAATCCGCCGGTGACTTTTGCCTTTTTGACCCGTCCAGTGCTATAAGAATTTTTTAATTCTCCTTTGTTATTGCCGCAAAAGCCTGCTGTGGTTCCTTTTCCCAAAACCGTCATATTAGCATAACTGTCTGCGATCATGCCACTGTTCAAAGCGACAAAGCCACCACAAACTGCATTATTATTAACCATCACTATTCCTTCTTTCTAAACATTTGTTTCAGGTTAGAATCTAGGGTAATACTGAGTTTAACTGAATATTAATCGACCCGAATTTCGTTGGGGTCGAACCAATTTGAGTGGGTTGCCCCTGGAGATTCAGATAGGTATTCGCCGTTGATGCAGGACCTAAATGCATTGTTCCTGTTTGAATACCATTTAAATTGCCTGATTTTTGTGTAAATGTCCCTGTAATGTTGCCGCCATCAGGTGAAAACACCATATATGCAAAGGTCACATCAACGGGTTGAGCCGATTCATTCGTTACTTTTATTTGATCATTACTTCCATTAAAGCCAGCCGCATTCCATCCTCCGCCAACCCAGGAGTGAGCATTCGGATTCCATGTTCCCAAATCATAGTTAAATGTCATCGCACCCAAATCGACAGTCACTTTAAAAGTGTCACCTGCTCCGTCAAGAGTGATCGGGTCACTCGTAACCGGAACTATCTGGTTTATATTTGATGTCACCGTATTTGGTTTAGTTGTCAGTACGGCATTAGGGGTATCAGATAATATGTTTTCTTGTGGAGCAGCGACAAGATCCCCAGTCTGAGGGACTAATTCAATGATATCATGGAAATCGGTCTCTTGAGGGCTAGTGACATCCGACGCACCGGTCTTCGGTGTTTCTTCAATGATGTCAGAGGGATTGTATACTTGTGGAGTCTCCATATTTTCGCCATTTTCTGGTACAATTTCAATCGTGTCCACTTGTGTATTATTTAAGGTAACGCCACCTGTGATGGCCAATAAGCGACCCTGCACGGTAACATCTGTTTCTGAAAAAATGGATGTGTCTGCAAAAATATTCCCTTTGAAGTCAGTCTTTTCTCCCAACGTTACATTGTTTGCAACCTGCCAAAAGACTCGACTGAATTGTGCTCCGTTAATAAGTTCGATCCGGCTGCCTTTTTCGGTGATCAGAGTTGAATTTACCTGAAAAATAAAGACAGCGTTGATATCACCCTGAGCATCAAGTTTAAGAGTTCCTGTGATGGTTGCCGGTAAGTTTAATGAGTAAACTCCTGGTGAGAGTGTTTGTCCGCCCAAATTAGTGGTAATCGCTTTAGCATTATCGCTATCCTTAATATTGTTATAAGCCATCATTAAATCATTTTGAACGAGCTTAGCATTGTCGTCATTTGCATGTGTCATACCAGCGGTCAATTGATCCGTCGTTAACCCGGTGATGAGCATTCCCGGTGAAGTCCCAATATCACCATTTATTTTTGTGTCAGTTCCGGTATTGGCAATTTCCGTACCGGCAAAAACTGCATAACTGAGGCCAGCACCCAGGTCCACTATCGGTTCTAGTTCTGCCGCTCTGGCAGATGACGTTAACATCGGTGACAGCAACAATATGAGAACAACCGTAAACGTTTTCATTTTAAATGATGATTTCACCATCTTAATCACTCATTTCTATATCTTTGGATAAGTTTGCCAAATATTTAATTTAACGATATAAATTTATTATGAAGTGCTTTTCAAACGCCTTTGTATGGCTTTAAATAAAGCCTTATATTTTTTGTAGCTAAAGTTAACATAATAAATTTTATAAAAAAAACAACGTAATTAAACGTTGCATAATGCATAAATTATTGAAATATTAATATGCAACTGGCTGTCTGGAAAAATATTACTCAGACCCTATAGCTTTGCGTCCTTACCTTTCGATAAGTTTGCCCTTTATTCATTAACACCATATCACACAATTTTATATTTGTCAAGATCATTAAATATTTTTCTAATCCAGTATTTTTTTATGAATAATAAATTTCATCGTTTTTATCCCGTGTTTTAATTTTTGACTTCAAGCATCTATTTTATTCTAATTTCCATTAAAAAAAGAGCTTACTGTACGATAACAGCATTTCTATGAATGTATTTTTGAAGCTTATGAAATGATTCTCATTCCAAATGAATCTCTCCCTTTTAGTGATGGCATCGTACGATTACTAAATAAAAGATCCAACTGGATTAAATAACTATACTAATCTATTAACTTAATAAAAAGACCGCCCTCCTACGCCAATAGGAGAACGGCTTTAAATATACCGGGAAGAAAACCACAGTATATCTACTCATATATATTATACTATTCTTCTCAGGCTTTTACAACACCCGGGCATTTTTATGCCCTGAATCTGGAGGGAAAAATGCAAACAGCTGTAATATATGCTCGATACAGTTCTGACAATCAGCGTGAAGAATCAATCGAGGGTCAGATTGAAAGCTGCACTAAATATGCGCTAGATAACAATATCCTTATCTTGGACTCCTATATTGACCGGGCAAAGACCGGGACAAATGACAACCGAGATGGTTTAAAGCAAATGCTCAAAGATAGTTCAAAAAAACATTTCGATACCGTCCTAGTGTGGAAACTTGACCGTTTCGGTCGCAACCGAGAAGAAATGGCAATCAACAAATCATGCTTGCGAAAAAACGGTGTGTTGGTCAAAAGTGTCAAAGAGAATATCCCTGATGGACCAGAGGGTGTTTTAATCGAATCGCTAATGGAAGGTCTAGCCGAATACTACATCCTGAACCTCTCAAGGGATATTCGCCGGGGAATGCATACAAACGCAACAAAAGGAAAATCTGCTGGCGGCAACATCGCTTTTGGCTACAGGATCGGAAAAGACAAAGACTTTGAAGTAGTGGAAGAGTTGCGCCCAGTAGTGGTTGAGATCTTCACGCTTTATGATAATGGATACAGCTTTGCTGATATTTGCGAAATCATGAATAGCCAAGGTATTAAAACAAGCCGTGGCGGTAAGTTTTATAAAAATACTTTACGCCCGATGTTGATCAATGAAAAATACATCGGTGTTTATAAGCATATGGATGTCCGTCTTGAGGGTGGTGTCCCGGCAATTATTGACAAAGACCTGTTTGATCGTGTTCAGAATAGATTGGAGAATACCAGTATGAAATATCGAAAAATTAGAACAAAGAAAGATAATGATGTTTGTTTTATTTTGACTGGAAAAATATTTTGTAAGGAATGTGGCAGCGCCTATCGTGGAGAAAGCGGAACAAGTAAAAGTGGTAATACCTATTATTACTATGTTTGTGGAATGAGTAAACAGAAAAAAGGATGTAATGCCAAGCGGATCGGCAAAGACAAGCTGGAAGAAATCATTGTAAAAACTACCCTGGAATATGTGCTGACCTCAGATCATATCGAAAAAATAGCAGATAACATTATTGCTCTCTGTAAAAGCAAGAGCGAATCCCCTTATCTGTCAAAACTAATCTGTGATCGTGCTGCTGCCCAACAGAAAATTGAAAATATGCTCAAAGCAATCGAGGAAGGTATCTTTACCCCTTCCACCAAGAAACGCCTGGAGGCCCTGGAGCGTGAGGTCAATAATCTGTCGGTCTTCATTTCCCGAGAGCAAATAAAAAGACCGACAATCACTAAGGATGCGGTCATATGGTTTTTGAACAACTTCACAAAGCTGGATTATAGTAATCCAGAAAACAATGTCCGGTTGATCAACTCTTTAATCAATTCCGTTTTGATCGACGGTGATCAAATCAGTATCGCTTACAATTACACCAACAATGACGGTAAACCGGCCTTTGCTCAGTGTTCGTCTAAGTCTTGTATGGTGGAGGCGAGGGGAGTCGAACCCCTGTCCGAAAATCCATTCACAGGAGCTTCTCCGAGTGCAGTCATTGTTTATTTTCTCATTCCCCTCTTTCTCCAATGACATAGAAAAAGAGGAACCAGCCTCTTGATCGTTAATGGTGCGAGACACTACCAAAAACGGTTCCCTGCTTCAATGAACGCCGAAACCCAAAACCACAGGTTGAGATGGGAGGCGTGCAGCATTAATTATGCTGCGAAGTCTTAGTATTAAACTTTAGAGCGTATTACGCTGCTAAAGCTAACCCGTAACTTTTTTCTGTTTTTGCGTTTATATTTATGCGCCACTTTTTACGATGATCAGCAACATCGACTCGCTACTCAAGCTTCAAAACCCCCGTCGAAACCAGTACGCCCCCAAATAATTAACTAGCCGTTATGCCGCATACTTTTTTGAATCCGTCGGTCTGAATCCCGCTCGGCAATGGCGTGACGCTTATCATAAAGCTTCTTGCCTTTGGCCAGAGCCAGTTCCATCTTAACCCGGCCATCCTTAAAGTATAGCGTCAGTGGTACCAGAGTGTAGCCTTCCCGCTGCTTCAACCCGATCAGTTTGGTGATCTGCTGTTTATGCATCAGGAGCTTACGGATGCGCAAAGGGTCTTTATTGTAAATATTCCCCTGTTCATAAGGATCAATATGCATCTGATAAACGAAAATCTCACCGTTATAAATATCAGCAAAACTTTCCTTCAGGCTGACTTTTCCGCCACGGATCGATTTCACTTCCGTGCCGGATAAGACCAGACCCACCTCATAGGTATCCTCAATGGAAAAATCATGACGTGCTTTTCGGTTTTTGGCCACAATCTTAATATTTTCTCCCATGCGCAACTCCTCTGTTTCTTAGCTAGTTCTCTATTATAGCATGCTTTTCTTAATTATTCAACTGGTTCAAAATCAATTTGTTTCGCATTCACATCTGCTTTAGCAACTTTTATCTTAATTTCCTGGCCCAATCGATAGATCTTGCCACGATGTTCGCCAATATGCTGATGCAGGTCGGGATCATAATTATAGTAATCATCCTTCAGATCCTGGAGTCTAACTAACCCTTCAATGGTGTTTTCCAGCTCCACAAAGAATCCAAAAGAGGTCACGCCGCTGATTCGTCCGGTAAATATTTCACCAATATGTCTGGTCATAAATTCGGTCATCTTCAGCTTCGTGATTTCCCGCTCAATATTCTCTGCCCGACGCTCCGTTTCAGAGGTATGGCTGGCAATGCTCTCGATATTTTTCTGCAAATAATCCATGGAGCGTTTATTGATTTTTCCAAAAATTGCTTTGGCCAGATAGCGATGGACAAAAAGATCCGGGTAGCGGCGAATCGGTGAGGTGAAATGGGTATAAAAACTGGCACCCAATGCATAGTGTCCCAGATTATGACCTTCATAAACAGCTTGTTGCATGGTTCGCAGCATCAACAGGGTAATGACCCGTTCTTCATTTTTGCCTTTAATGTCTTCCACCAATTGTTGAAAGTCCTCACCGGAGGGCACTTGGTCATCATTTTTCCCCAGCTTAAAACCATAGCGATTGATAAAGGTTTGAAAGGCGGTCAACTTTTCGGGATGGGGTTCCGGATGGTTTCTGAAAATAAATGGCGCATCCAACTTGGAAACGTGCTCGGCAATGGTTTCATTGCAAACCAGCATAAATTCTTCAATCATTCGATGGGAGACTAACCGTTCATCGATGGTAATTTTATCGGGAAAACCGGTTTTGTCCAAAATAATCTTGGCTTCCGGAAAATCAAAATTGATGGCTCCGCGATTGAGCCGACGATTGACCCGCAGGATTTCATGCAATTCATCCATCAGCGTCAGCTCATCTCTAAACGGTTCCAGTCGGTTGGGCTGATCTCCGGTACCGGCTAACAGGTCTGCCACCAGACGATAGGTCATCCGGGATTTTGAGCGGATCACGGATTTGAAGATACTGTAATCGACCACCTGTCCCTGTTCATTGATTTCCATTTCGCAAGAGAAGGTCAGCCGGTCTTTATCCGGCAC
Organism: uncultured Acetobacterium sp.; assembly: GCF_963664135.1. Classification (NCBI taxonomy): domain Bacteria; kingdom Bacillati; phylum Bacillota; class Clostridia; order Eubacteriales; family Eubacteriaceae; genus Acetobacterium; species uncultured Acetobacterium sp. Next base: position 585,026 of record NZ_OY760905.1, read on the forward strand.
CAGACTGCAAACATCGTTTGAGAGCTTAAACGGCAGCATCGGCACCACCCGATCGACCACATAGACACTGGTGCCACGTTCCAAAGCTGATTCATCGATGGCATCACCTTGTTTGACATAATGGCTGACGTCGGCAATATGAACCCCCAACACAAAGTTGCCATTGTCTTTTTTGTGAATCGATACGGCATCATCATAATCCTTGGCGTCGTCGCCATCAATGGTGACAATGATTTCGTTGCGCAGATCTTTGCGCTTCTCCAATTCCTGATCGGAAATTTTATCAGATAATTGTTCGGCTGCCTGCTCGACTTCGGCTGAAAAATCCATGGGGATATCATATTCTTTTAAAACCGAGAGAATATCAATACCTGGTTCGGCTTCGTTGCCCAGTATTTCGACAATGGCCCCCTCGGGATTTTTGCCCCGATCCGACCAGGTGAGAATTTCAGTGACGACCTTATCCCCGGTGAATGCCTTTTTGCTATGCCGTTCGGGAATAAAAATATCCTTGCAGAGCCGATCGTTGTCAGGAATGACAAAGCCAAAGCCCTTCCCTTTTTCATAGCGGCCGATAATTTTTTTATGGCCCCGTTCGATAATCTCAACCACTTCGCCTTCCGGTCGTTTGTCACCCGGCTCGGATGTAATCCGGACCCTGACCTTATCCATATCCAGGGCACCATAAAGGTTTTTCTCATGGATGTAGATATCTTCTGAAAAAATACTGTAGTCGGGAATGACAAAACCGAAGCCCCGTTGGTTGCCTCTCAGAACACCTTCTATTTTAGGTGAATCGTCATCGATTCTAGTTCTATTATTCTTGAAATTATTAACCTTGTCTGGTGTCGGTCGATCTTTTTCAGGTTTTTTTCGGTCTTTTCCATCATTGGTTTTAAGATTTAGCTCTTTAAGCACGTGGGTTAACATTTGCCGATCTTTCTTTTTCGAAAGATCCATAAATTCGGCCAATTGATCAAAGGTCATTTGCTGGTACAGTCTTTCCTTCATCAATCGCTTGACGATTTGTTTACATTCTTTGGTTTTCATAGATTCCCCTATCACCTTATCGTTTTACGTAATTGATCAATGACATTCATGACTTCAATGGGACTCATTTCATCAATTTTCAATTCACGGATGGTTCCTAATGCGGCCTCTTCTTCAGCCGTCATCCCTTTTGCGACATCAAAAAAATTTAATTGATTACCTTTTTCGCCAGACAGAATCGGCGGTTCTTTGACTAATAATTCTTTCCGGTAGGTGTCTTCTCCCGATTCCAAATGTCCGAGTATTTCCCGGGCTCGCTTGGTCACTCCCGCAGGGAAACCGGCCAGCTTGGCCACTTCGATGCCGTAGCTCTGGTCAGCTGGACCAGGAATAATTTTTCTTAAAAAGATGACCCCGTCGGGAGTATCTTTCAAGCGGATACTGTAATTTTTGATACCTGGTTTTAACGATTCCAGTTCGGTGAGTTCATGATAGTGAGTGGCAAATAAGGTCTTGGCACCAATGCTGTCACTATTATGAAGATATTCCACCACTGCCCAGGCAATACTGATGCCATCAAAGGTAGAGGTTCCCCGGCCGATTTCGTCCAAAATCACCAGACTGCGGTTGGTGGCGTTTTTTAAAATATTGGCAACCTCGGTCATTTCTACCATAAAGGTGCTTTGACCGCTGGCCAAATCGTCACTGGCGCCGACCCGGGTGAAAATCCGATCGACCACGCCGATCGTCGCTGAATCGGCCGGCACGAACGAGCCGATTTGAGCCATCAGAGTAATGATCGCCACCTGTCGGATAAAGGTGGATTTCCCGGCCATGTTTGGGCCGGTAATGATTAACAGTTGCTGATCATCATTATTTAAGGTACAGTCATTGCCGATAAAGTGATTGGTTCCGATCATGTCCTCCACCACCGGATGGCGACCATTTTTTATTGTCAAGGTCTGATCGTCGGTTATTTCCGGGCAAACATACTGGTTCTGGAGGGCCACGGTGGCCAGTGAATAGATAGCATCCAGTTCAGCCACTTCCCGGGCTTTTTGCTGAATCCGGGGTATTTGTTCCAGCAAGCTATCGCGAACTTCCTGAAACACCTGGGTTTCACAGCGCAGCAGCCCTTCCTGGGCACCCAGAATTTTATTTTCCATTTCCTTGAGTTCCGGGGTAAAATAACGCTCGGCATTGGCCAGGGTTTGCTTGCGGATATAGTCTTCCGGCACTTGGTCGAAATTACTTTTGGTTATCTCTATAAAATACCCAAAAATCCGGTTATATTTCACCTTCAGGTTTTTTATTCCGGTCCGTTCCCGTTCCCGGCATTCCAGATCCCGGATCCAATCCTGGCCTTTTTCGGTGGCTTCCCGGAATTCATCAATCTCCTGATGGTAGCCGGTTTTAATGATATGGCCGTCTTTAAGCACCATTGGGGCATCGTCGTCAATGGATTTTTCAATATGCTCCCAGATGTCACGCAGCAAATCGTCGGTGTCAAAGAGAACCTTCAATTTGTCTGAACCCAGCTGTTCCACAAAATCGGTAATCAGCGGCAACGCCCCCAGAGATTGCTTCAGAGCCAGTAAATCTTTGGGATTAATGGTTCCAAAGGCCAGTTTGCCACACAGCCGTTCCAGGTCATAGACCCGGGTCATGATGGTTTTAAAACTGGGCAGATGGGCAGAATTGTTGTAAAAAGCGGCTACACAACCTTGTCGTTCGAGAATACTTTCCGTGTTTAGCAATGGCGCTTCCACCCAGCGGCGCAGGGTTCGTCCCCCCATGGCAGTGACGGTTTTATCCAGCACCCCCAGCAGACTCCCTTTTTTTTCTAGGGTTCGCAGGGTTTGAGTCAGTTCCAGATTGCGTCGGGTGGATAAATCCAGCACCATATAGTCTTTGCTGTTATAATAACGGATCGTTTTGATATGGGTCAGGGCCCGTTTCTGGGTTTCATCCAGATAGAGCAACAGTGCTCCGGCAGCCGCGATCGCGTGATCCCGATGCTCCAGATCCAATGCGCCTAGAGCAAAGACCTTGAACTGCTCGACGATCCGTTTGCTGCCGTGCTTAACATTAAAATATTTTTCCGGATAGAGACTGGACAGAATCCCAAAACGGTTTTCAATGAGTCCCAGCGCCTGAGTATCTTTAAACATCGCCGGATTAAGGATTACCTCGGCTGGTAAAAGTCGGCCAATTTCATCGGACAACTGCGACAGCCATTGTTCCCGAGTTTTTGCTTCAATCTGAGTCACATAAAAATCGCCGGTGGATACATCCAGACTGGCAATCCCCAGGCTATTATTTTCCAGAAAGAGCGTCATCAGATAATTATTCTTCTTGGATTCAAGTAATTTACCTTCGGAAATGGTTCCCGGTGAAATCACCCGGATAATTTCCCGGCGGACAATCCCCTTGGCTTCCTTAGGGTCTTCCACCTGTTCGCAGATGGCCACCTTATAGCCTTTTTCCACCAGTCGGGTGATGTAATTCTGGGCGGCGTGATGGGGTACGCCGCACATCGGAGCGCGTTCTTCCAAACCGCAATCCCGGCCGGTTAAGGCAATTTCCAGCTCACGCGAAGCAGTTAGCGCATCGTCAAAGAACATCTCATAGAAGTCACCGAGACGAAAGAAGAGGAGGGCATCGGGTACCTCCTCATGAATTTGCAGGTATTGGGTCATCATGGGTGTTAACTGCGCCATGGGTGTCCTCCTGTTCGATTTTTTCGCCATCCAGACTAAAGGTTTTGGCGGCGGTGATTTTGACCATCACTTGTTTGCCAATATCAGCTGGATCGCCTGGAAAATTGACCAGTTTGCTGGTGCGGGTTCGGCCAGCCAACCGTTCAGGATTGTTACGGCTAGTTTCTTCCACCAACACTTCCACCAACTGATCGAGATAGGTTTGATTTATATTGTGACTGATTTGATGGAGCACTTCCAGACAGCGGTTAATCCGGTCGTGTTTGATAGCATCCGGGATCTGGTCCGTCATAGTAGCGGCCGGGGTACCGGTACGAATGGAATATAAGAAGGTAAAGGCTGAATCAAACTTGCACAACTCAATGACTTTTAGGGTCTCTAAAAAATCTTCTTCGGTTTCGCCGGGGAAACCAACAATAATATCGGTGGTAATGGCCACTCCGGGGATCTTATCCCGAGCCGCTTTGACGCGATCCAAAATATCTTCCTGGGTGTATTTCCGGTTCATCGCTTTTAAAACCCGGGTACTACCGGATTGAATCGGCAGATGGATATAATTGCAAACCTTGTCGCAGGCGGCAATGGCATCGATGACCTCATCGGTCAGATCCTTGGGATGGGAAGTCATAAAGCGGATCCGTTTGAGGTCTTCGATGGTGTTCAGTTTTCTTAAGAGCTTGGCAAAACTGACCTCGTCATCCAGATCATTGCCATAGGAATTAACATTCTGTCCCAATAGTGTTACTTCCACACAGCCATCTGCCACTAGCGCCTTCACTTCTTTGGCAATTTTATCCGGTTGGCGACTGACCTCCCGGCCCCGGGTGTAGGGTACAATACAGTAGGTACAGAAATTGTTGCAGCCATTCATTATCGTCACAAATCCTTTAAAGGGATACTTGCGATCCACTGGTAAGTCTTCCACAATAGTGTCCGAATCCTCCCAGACTTCGACCAGCCGTTTGCCGTTGACCATGTAGTTATTTAATAGCTCGGGAAACTGGTGGAGATTATGGGTGCCAAAAACCAGATCCACCTGGGGATATTTGGTAACGATCTGGTTGACAATTTCCGGTTGCTGCATCATGCAGCCGCAGACGGCCAGAATTAAATCGGGATTGGTTTTTTTAACGGTTTTATAGGCGCCGATATTGCCGAAAACCCGTTCATCAGCGTTTTCCCGAACCGAGCAGGTGTTGAGAATCACCAGGCCAGCTTTGGTGACATCTTGCTCTTCCACATAGCCCAAGGCTTTTAACATCCCGGATATTTTTTCCGAGTCGTTCTCATTCATTTGGCATCCGAAAGTGAAAATTCGAAATGTTTTTGATAGATTGTTGATGATTCTTTTAGCTGTTTTTTTCTTGCTCATGCTATTTTGTTTCTCCTAAGATCTGACTAAATTTATTAAAGGTTGCTCTTATTTATGTTTCCATTATTTATGTTAAATGCAGAATCAGTTTTATTATTTAAACGGAAAACTCATCCTCATTGGGCACATAGTGATTGTAATCAATAGTGATGACCGCGTGGTAGGTCGGATTAATTTTGTAAACTTCATTGGATATCATAATGGTCAGCTCTTCATCACTCCACTCCATATCAAAGGGAACTGCCACATCAAAAATCAGCTTGGAGTGATCGAACCCCCAAACCACCCGAAAATCGTGGATATGAAGATCCGGTGAAATTGATGCAATGGTCTGTTTTGTCTTTTCTTTTAACTGGTTGGTTTTTTCATCGTTGGTAATAACCGGATCCAGATGAATAATCAGATGGATATCCAGGTCTTTCAGAAAATCCCGTTCAATCTTATCGATAACACTGTGACTGATCAGGCAGTTTAATTCAGCTGGCACCTCACAGTGAACCGAGGCATAGATTTTAGTTTCACCATAGGTATGGATCATTAAATCGTGAAGTCCGATGATATGTTCGTAGCCAAGAATTTTCTTATAGATCTGATCGACCAGTTCCTTAGATGGCGCGGTTCCCAGCAAGGGGCTGATTGTTTCACGAACCAGATTGATGCCGCTGATGATGATAAAGACGGCAACTACCACACCCATGTAACCATCCAAATCAAATCCGGTCAAGTAGGTAACAATGGTCGCCACCAGCACGGCCGAGGTCGCGATGATATCATTGCGGCTGTCAATTGAGGTTGCCAGCAGTGTCAGTGAATTAATGGTTTTGCCGATTTTTCGATAAAACAAACATTGCCAGAGCTTGATTAAAATCGCAATGATCAAAACCACCACGGTAATCATGCTGAACTGGGGTAATTCGGGATGAAGTATTTTTTCAAAGGAACTCTGAATTAACTGCAGCCCCAGAAACAGAATAATAAACGAAACGACCAGACCCGAAATATACTCCATTCGCTGGTGACCGAAGGGATGATCGGCATCCGCCGGTTTCCCGGAAAGCTTAAAGCCCAGTAAGGTAACCAGGGACGAGCCGGAATCAGATAGATTATTAACCGCATCGGCAGTGATGGAAATGCTGTTAAATAATAAGCCCACTGTAATTTTAATGATAAAAAGGAGTAGATTTGATATGATCCCCATGATACTGGCAAATTTCCCGTAGTTCTCACGAACCCTTGAATTGCCGGTATTTTCATAATTAGTGATTAACTTTTTAATTATTATATTTGTCACAATCGCATACCTCTCTCAGAATGATAAGCTCATGCTACCATTGTTCCGAAAACTGGAATATCTAATAATTATAACCTAAAAAGCTTAAAACTCAAAATAAACAGCAAAAAATCCTGGCTTAACCAGGATTTTTCGTCTAAAAACTATTTTAAAACATATTTTAATGATTCGATAATACTATGCGCTGTCAGCGTACTTTGTCCAAAATGTTCGGCATAATAATCCCCGGCTTTGCCATGATAATAAACACCCGCTCGGGCAGCTTCAAACAAATCGACATTCTGTCCGGCAATCCCGGCAATCATTCCCGCCAGCACATCACCGCTACCTCCGGTTGCCATCCCGGGATTTCCGGTGGAATTAAACCAAATCTCACCATTGGTCCCAAAAATCATCGTTCGATAACCTTTTAATACCACGACAACCTGATATTCCATGGCAAATTTTTGCCCATATCCGATCGGATCTTTTAAAATATCCTCTCTCGGTACATCAATCAATTTTGAAAATTCTGCAAAATGAGGTGTGATGACAACCGGCGTTTTTGATTCTTTCAGCGAATCAACCACTACTGCCAAATGGTGAATGCCATCGGCATCAATAACGACCGGCAGGCTGCCTTCCAGTAAATGCTCCAGGATAAAGCTATAATTCTTGGCCCGACCAATTCCCGGTCCAATCAGAATAACTTTTTTGCGGTCGTTTTTGATATCATCTGAAGTAATATTACAATCATACGTTTTGATTAACGCTTCCGCCGGTGCCCGGGCAACAACTGGAATGTAAATGTCATGGGGAACGTAACAGGTAACTAACCCACCCCCACTTTTTAACGCCCCTTCAATGGACAATATTCCGGCTCCGCTCATGCCCTTAGAACCGGCAATAACAACCACAGAACCGTAATCATATTTATGGGTATTTTTCTTGCGTTTCTTAGGAAATTTCAAGTCTGTTTCCTGAGTATAATATTTTTCATTGGGGATGCTGTTTTCATCAATACCAATATCAACCAGAACCGTATCGCCTGTATAATCAGGTCCATCATTGAGTAAGCAGCCCGTTTTATAGGTCTGAATAACAATGGTCTGATCAGCAAAAATAGCATTTCCGACATGAAGTCCAACATCGCCACGCAAACCAGATGGAATATCGATGGCAATAATGGTTTTTTCACTTTGATTAACCAGATCAAAAATACGATGATAATTTTCCGGGATATCTTTTTCAACTAACCCGGTTCCAAATATCGCATCAATAATATGGGTTGCCCCTTTTATATTTAAATTTAAATCTTCAAAATCCGATGCACTTGACAAAGCCCGAACGGCAATATTTTGTTCTTGGAGTTTCTTTAGATTGCTGAGATTATCATCTGATAATTTTGTTTCAGCTTCAGTTAAAAAAAGATGAACGATATACCCTGCTTCGGACAATAACCGACCAACGACCAGACCATCTCCACCATTATTACCGGGTCCACAAAGAATAATAATCTGTGATTTTTCGTCGAGGCTCTCCTTTATGATTTCTGCACATGCTTGGCCAGCTCGTTCCATTAGTTCAAGACTGGGTGTGCCGGCCTCAATCGCATGGCGGTCCATAACAGCCATTTCTTTTGGTGTGACAACTTTCATTTCTTTCCTCTTTTCCCACATATGAAAATAAATCTATCTGATTCTTTTGTCATTATATCAAATAGAAATCTTTTGTAAACCATAAGAATAATAAAGCCGCCATAATATCTGACGGCTTTGCATAAGAGTTATTAAGTTTAAGTATTCAGGATAAATCTTATCTTAGGGCATCCAGTGCTTTGATTGTTTTCGCATCGATTTTCCCAGTTTCAGTCAAACCGTTTGCTTTCTGAAAAGCTTTCACGGCTGTCACTGTTGCATCATCAAAGGTCCCTGTTGCTGATTCAGCAGCCAGATATTTTTGAGCGACAAGAATTTGCTGATAGGTTTGCAACACCTTACCACTATCGCCTTTTTCAAATTTTATATCTTCAGCGACTAGTGAAATAATCGTCGAACGATCCAATTTTCCAGTTTGCTCCAAACCTTTCATTGCCTGATAGGTTTTAATGGCAGTTTGGACTTCCTCAGTAATCTGATTTGATGGTTGACTGATTAAAAATCCCAGTGAGTATAAAATTTGCTGATACTCAAGAATCTCATCGTTAGTATCACCAAGGGAATATTCGGTAATGACAATTGTCGTCCCATCATCGGTCTTGATTTCCGTCGTTTTATTATCATCAGTGGAAGCGCCGGCGTTGATCGTTAAGTTAGCCGGTTCCATGCCAATGGCTATCGAGTAAACATCAGAAATCCCCTTTTCCCCGATGGATAACTGATCAGCGGCCGAATAAACATCTTCAATGACAAAGGATGAGGTTAAAAAGATTAGAAAAACAGTAAAAACAATGTAAAGGACAACATCTTTAAATCGTTTGAAAACACTTTGTTTATTCATCATCCTCACCGGTCCAGTTGTGCCATACTTCCTGAACATCTTCATTATCATCGAACATATCAATCATTTTCAACATTTTTTTGATATCCCCGGCGTCTGTCAGTTCAACTTCGGTAGCTGGGATCATCGCGATTTCGGCCGAGGCCAGTTCATAACCTGCCTGTTTCAGAGCCTCACAAACCGATCCAAAATCTGCCGGTTCGGTGCTGATTTCGTAGCCTTCATCGGCGGTTTCAATATCTTCCGCGCCGGCATCCAGGGCTAGCATCATCAGAGCTTCTTCATCAATATCATCTGATTTTTCGATCATAATCTGACCTTTTTTGGTAAACAGAAAGCCCACACAACCACTGGTGCCAAGGTTTCCACCATTTTTATCGAGGGCGTGGCGGACATCTCCGGCGGTTCGGTTTTTATTATCGGTCAGGGTTTCAATAATCACCGCAACGCCACCTGGTCCATATCCTTCATAGGTAATTTCTTCATAAACGTTGCCCTGTAATTCGCCGGCACCTTTTTTTACCGCCCGATCAATGTTTTCATTGGGCATGTTAGCAGCCTTTGCTTTGACAATGGCTTCTTTCAGTTTTGCATTCATTTCCGGATCGCTGCCACCCTCTCGGGATGCAACCGCAATATATTTTGCTAACTTGGTAAAGATTTGACCACGTTTCGCATCTGCTTTTCCTTTTTTGTGTTTAATAGTCGACCATTTTGAATGTCCAGACATCGACAACCTCCTTGATTTTTTATAATTTACAATTTGTTATTATAACATATTGTCCTTTTATCACAAACATGTTTTTAAATTTCTTAAACTTCTGCCTCAATTTTATTCACTTCCGATTCCAATTCTTTTCGCAGTAAGATCAGCTGAATAATATCTTCCTGAGCAAAAAGATCATCAAAGATCTTTTCATAGCGGGATGCTTTATCCCCCTGATTCAGTTTGTATAAATAGCCAATATTATCTAGAATACTGGTAACTGAACTTGATTTTAGCCCAAAAAGCCGTTGGGCATTTTGGATTTCCTCCCGGATTGATGACATTTCCCGATCAACATCATTGACTGCATTGGCGGCGTTAACCAACCTTCGTTTGATATCTTCGGGAATATTTTCTTTATATTTATAATTTAAGGAATGTTCGATGATCGACCAAAAATTCATGGCCAAGGTACGAATTTGAATTTCTACTAAGATGGACTGATTGCCAGCTACCGAAAAAACCGGGTAGCGGATAATCAGATGATAGCTTTTATACCCGCTGGCCTTGGCCGCACTGAGATAGTCTTTGACCTTGACGATTTCCATATCACAATTGGATCTTTTTTTGATCAGATCGACAACTTCATAGATATCATCTTCAAACTGACACATAATCCGGATCCCAGCGATATCCTGGATAGACTCCTCCAGCGATTCAATATCAACACCATAGTTATGAATTTTTTCTAAAATACTGGCCACACTTTTTACCCGGCCATAAACGGATTCAATCGGAGAATATTCTCCGATTTTTTCATATTGTTCTTTTAAACTTGTAAATTTTAAGACAATCTCATCAACTGCCTGATGATAGGGGATGAGAAATTCCTGCCAATATTTTGTTCCCAAGGTGACTACCTCTTATTATTCATCCCAGCGAATCTTCTTCCCTGGTAATTATTTTCTTGCTTCATTCGAGCATCAAGCTCATCTTTGATTTTCCACCAGCTGGTGTTCCAGTTGGTAATGACACTGTCTTCTTTGGGAACCCGACCAATCAGTCGTTGAATCACAGTCTCCGGGGCTAAATATTCCAAAAATAAAATTGCCCGGGTGATGTAATCATCCTTAGTTAAAAGTGTCAGCTTCTTTTGATCATGCCATTGTTTTAAAACAGTGTTTTTTTCAATGTATAAACTATGGCATTTGACAAAATCCGTTCCTTTTATTGAAAGAACTTCAGCACCTTTGATAATGTCTTCTTCGGTGTCCCAAGGCAAATCCAGGATCATATGGGTACAGGTCAAAAGACTGGCCTCTTTGATTCGATCCATGACTTCCTCATAGTCAGCCAGTGTATGTCCCCGATTAATAATCGTCAATGTTTCGTCATTGACACTTTGCAAACCCAGTTCGATGGTTACTTCGATCTGATACTCTTTTTTGATTGTTTCCAAAAATTGCAGCTGTTCATCAGTGATGCAATCAGGCCTTGTCGAAATTGAAATCTCCACGACATCAGGTCGAATTGACTGCTGAATCCAATTTTTAAAATCGCTGAATTCACAATAGGTGTTTGAAAAGCTCTGGAAATAGGGAATAAATTTCTTTGCATTATATCGTTTTCCGATATAGGCAATATTTCTTTCGATTTGGACGGAGACCGGTAATTGATCTGACAGGGTTTCATTGCCACCGCCTTTTTCGCCGCAGTAAACGCAGCCTCCAATCCCTTTGACACCATCACGGTTGGGACAGGTTACCGGAATATTAACCGGAATTTTATATACTTTTTCCCCATATCGTTCTTTTAACCAAACCGAATAAATATTATATGGATTGTCCGTCATTTGTTTTTATTTTCCTTAATAAGATTAAATAGACGAACCCTTTTATTGCTAATCAGGTTCGTCTGAAACATTTATATTAATTTGGTGACACATTCTGGCAGTTCTTCTTTTTCACAACTTAAACTGAGAACGAATTTTATATCATGTTTTTCATTAATTTGTTGGATTTTTTCGACGATTTTGCAAATGTCTTCTGGTTTTTGATAATCAATCAGTCTTAAAGTGTTATCAATAAAAACAATTTTCACATCATAATTCTCTGCAATTACCCCGCTAATAAAGCCAAAAAGCTGATCTGATCCAGTGATGCCAAACTCCTCCAAGTTTGTGAATCTGATTTTAGTATCTACTTTTACTCGATATTTGTCTCTGTCATTAAGAAAAATGATATCCCCTTCGCAGGTTTCCAGTGCAGTGTTTGCCATGTCAATCATTTTTTTTGTTTTGCCGCTTCCTTTTGAACCGTATACAAATTCAATCATTTTAGACACCTCATTTCATATTGATAAGTTCATTATAAGGGTAAGTATCAATAATTTCAATCATTTTTAAAGAAATCAGCCGCTCAAGTCAAAAATAATATGTTATAATAAACAAAATAAACCTAAAGGAGGTCACCGTTTGAATAGTTCAGATCATTATGAATCCTTGGTATCACTTTTCGACAAGCAATTAGAATTCGCGCAGAACCTTCAGCGTAAGATAATTCCTTCCCCTGGTTCCTTTGTGTCAGATCATTACCATTTTTATAGCTATTTGAGGCCTTTTCGAAAAGTCGGCGGCGATTTTTATGATTTTCATTTTCTGGATAACGGCAAGATCAGTCTTTTAATCGCTGACGCAACTGGCCACGGCATCGATGCCGCGATGATTACCAGTATGATTAAACTGAGTTATTCCTATACGATGAAGGACAATTGAATTAACCAATCCCCCAGCTTAGTCTTGAAACAGATTGAGTCCGATATCAGTCAACAGATGGACAATACTTTTTTTACTGCCATTGCCCTGGTTCTAGACCCCAAAGACGGCGTCTTATATTTTGCTAACGCCGGTCATCCGGATGCAATTCTTATGAAATCCAATCAAACGATTGAAATGCTCAAGCCCAATCTGCCGATGCTGGGTTTGCAACAGTTTATGAAAACCATGCACTATTTTGATATGCGCATTAATTTTTCTAAAGGCGATAAATTATTGCTCTTTACCGATGGTCTTGTCGATGCCAAGAACCCGGATCGGGAAGATTTTTCAATCGAGCGGGTGGTCTCGGTCGTCAAAAATAATTTTGATTTGCCGATTAATCTAATCGGTGGCCACATCATTGAAGCCTGCATTGATTTCAAAGGCGATCAGGCTCCTTCGGATGATATTTGTATTTTGGGTATTGAGGTTGATGAATAACTTGGTAAAAAAGTATCACATGCCAGAAAATATCTTTATTTCTTTTTTATATGGATCGATCGGACTAACAACTCAGCCGTGCATATTGTTAGTCTTCAACCTTTTTCTAATGGAAATCTAATCATTTCTGACTAAACTAATGGTATGAAGTTATTTGGAGATTTTTGCAAAAATCTCAGGAAAGGACGGATTACCATGTTAGAACCAAAAAGAATACTGATATTAACTTGTTCCCACGGGTCTGGCCATAAAATGGTAGCCCAAACCCTCAAGGAGAGTTTTGAAGCTCGGGGGCACCTCGTTTCAGTGCAGGATTTATTTGACAAAACCAATCCAACCCTCAATCGCATGATTGAAAAATCTTATTTACTTTCCTATTCCATTGGGAGTAGTTTTTACGAACGCATTTATTATGACGTTGAAGAATATGCCCATAAAAAATTTATGTACAATCTCTGGAATTTCACAAGTAAGGCTTTATTGAAGATGGTTAATGAGTTCAAACCAGACTGTATCATCAACACCTACGGTTATACCATTTCATCGATCCTTAAAAAAGAAAATTATCCGCATATTAAGCTTTTTACTGTGGTTACTGATTTTTGCATTCCCAAACCTTGGATCCACCAGGACACCGACCGCTATTATGTGGCCTGTGGAAACGTTGAAGAAACCTTGATCGGTGAAGGAATTCCCAGCGAACGAATTCTGAAAACTGGTATTCCCATCCGGGATGCCTTTTATGCCAAAGAAAATCGTCATACCATTATCAATAAGTACAATTTGGATCCCCATAAAAAAATTCTGATTATTTTTGCCGGAACCTATGGGGTTCTAAAAAATATTAAAGATATCTGTCGCCGGACTGACAAGATGGATAATCTCCAGACCATTGTTATTTGTGGAAAAAACAAGAGTCTCCAGCGCGAGCTTGAAATGGAAAACTTGAATAATACCCGAATTTTTGGTTTTATCCCGGATATTCACGAATTTTATACCGTTGGTGATTTAATGGTCACCAAACCCGGTGGCATCACCCTCAGTGAAGTCGTGACGAAAAAAATCCCAGTTATTTTATACAATCCCACCCCCGGCCAGGAAGGCGAAAATGCTCAATGGTTCAAGCGTCAGGGTGCCGCAGTCGTTGCTAATAACTTTAATGAGCTCATTCTGGCGATTGATGCCCTTAAGGAAAATGAAATCAAACGTTTTTCAATTAAAAATAGTCTTGGTAGAATCTACAATGGTCACGCAACCACCTTGATTACCCAGGACGTCTTAAACCAAATGAATATGCATGATGCAATTCCTTACCTGTCAGAATCCATTTAAACGCAGCGAAAGATCTTTTTAAGTATTTTAGTTTACGATTGGCTTGTTATTTATTATCAATTGAGGGTATTTATTGATTAATCTGTGGTCAGCCGTAGTTAAAATGAGAAATCTTAAAAGATAAACGATTGAAAAGAGGAATTTAATGTGAAACCACGAATTATCAGCGACAGCTCATGTGATTTACCTAAGAATTTTTTGGAGAAGGACGGCATTGATTTTTCAGTTGTTCCTTTAAAAATAATTGTCGGCAATCATGAATTTATAGATGATGAAACCTTAAATCCCAAAGAACTGATCGCCGCCATGAAAGCTGAAAAAACGGCGACTTCTTCTTCCTGCCCATCCCCTGAGGATTTTGCAGCTGAGCTTCGAAAAAATAAAGAAAGCTACGTGATTACCATGACTTCCGGTTTAAGTGGCACCTATAACAGTGCCCGGGTTGCTAAAAATATGGTGCTTGAAGAAGATGATTCCCTAAAAATCAGCCTCTTTGACACTCATGCAACCTCACCGGTGATGATTTTAATGGTGATGAAACTTCGGGATCTGATCAAAGCCGGTGAGATGGATTTTGACACCGTCAGTGAAAAGCTGGCGCTCTATCTTGAAACTCTGAACCTGCGCTTTTTGCTGCAGGATCTTTCCAATCTGGTTAAAAGCGGACGGATGAACCGGGTGGCTGGCGCTGTTGCCTCGGTACTCTCGATCATGCCCATTTTTCGATCCGATGATAAGGGTGAAATCCAGCTGGTCACGAAAGCAAGAGGGATAAAAAAAGCGCTTTCCAGTCTTGCCAATATGGTCGAGGAAAAGACTAAGACCCAACCCCAATTTCCCGTGGTCATCACCCACTGCAATAATCTCAGCCAGGCTGAAACGCTCAAAGACCTGCTGGAGAAACGGTTTGATCTCAAGGAAATCTATATTTTCCCGATGCACGGCTTAACCACTTACTATTCCAATGACAAAGGCCTATTAATGGCATTTTAATTTAATAATGTATTATATGATATAAAAAGGACTTAAACCGGATTCGGTTTAAGTCCTTTTTTGGGGGAGTACATTTCTTTTTTTTATTTTAATTGGAAAAGCAATACTCATCCATGGCCTGGTTAACCAGTAAATCGGCCTGATTATTATAGGGATTTTCAGCATGTCCCTTGACCTTGTGAAAAGTGACCTTATGGCTGTTGACCAGCTGATCTAGTTCCATCCAGATTTCCCGGTTTTTTAAAGCTCCGGCTTTTCCCCGAGTCCAATTCTTCGCCTTCCATCCACCAATCCAATTCTGCAGATAGGCATTAACCACATAGGCCGAATCGCTGTAAATATGAACCTCACATGGCTCTTTTAGCAGCTTTAACCCTTCAATCACCGCCAACAGCTCCATCTGGTTGTTGGTGGTGTTTTCATAGGCGCGTTTATACTCTTTAGTCACATTTTTCTCTGGATAAATCAGCACGCCGCCAATGGCACCGAGATTTTCTCCTTCTTGGCCGTTGCCGCGGCAACCGCCATCGGTATACAAATGAATAACTTTCATGATTGCTATTTTACCACGATATTAAAAATCTTTCCGGGGACATAAATCTCTTTGACAATGGTTTTGCCCTGGGTATAAGCCAGAATGTTTTCCTGTGCCAGAGCAACGGCCTTGGCTTCGTCCTTATCGGCATCAACCGGGATGGTAATGGTTCCCCGAACCTTGCCGTTGATCTGCACTGCCATTTCAATAACATCGTCCACGGTTTTGGCTTCGTCGTATTGAGGCCAGGCGGCATCATCAAGGGTTCCGCCCATTTCCATATTCTGCCAAATTTCAGAGGTAATATGAGGCGCAACCGGATAGAGTAATTGTAAGAATGTTTTAAAGGCTTCTCTGGTAATGGCTCCTTCGCGATTAAATTCATTAACCAGGGTCATCAGCGCTGCTATTGCAGTATTATATTTCATTTCTTCATAATCATCGTTGACTTTTTTAATGGTTTTATGAATGGCTGATTCCAGGGCTTTGCCATAACCAGCTTCTTCGACAACCATATCCTGGAGCTTCCAGACCCGATCCAGGAATCGGCGGCAGCCTTTGGCACCGTTATCCGACCAGGGCGCAGATTTTTCATAATCTCCGATAAACATGATGTAGGTTCTTAGGGTATCTGCCCCAAATTCCTCAATAATCACGTTGGGGTTAACCACATTGCCTTTGGATTTTGACATTTTTTCGCCGTCGTTGCCAAGGATTAAGCCCTGGGCAGTTCGTTTAGCATAAGGCTCGCGCACGGGCACAACGCCGATATCAAAGAGGAATTGATGCCAGAACCGTGAATAGAGCAGATGTCGGGTGACATGTTCCATCCCGCCGTTGTACCAGTCCACTGGCATCCAGTATTTCAGTTTTTCTTCTGAAGCAAAGGCTTCGTCATTTTTATTGTCAAAGTACCGCAGGAAGTACCAGCTGGAACCGGCCCACTGAGGCATCGTATCGGTTTCCCGTTCGGCAGCACCGCCGCACACTGGACAAGTGGTTTCGTACCACTCGGGAATGTTGGCCAGCGGTGATTTCCCGGTATCGGTAGGGGTATAGCTTTCCACCATCGGCAGTTCCAGCGGCAGTTGATCTTCCGGCACTGGTACCATCCCACATTTGGGACAGTGAACAATCGGAATTGGCTCGCCCCAATAGCGCTGACGGTTAAAGGCCCAATCCTTCATTTTATAATTAATGGTGCGTTTTCCCAGTTTTTCCTTTTCCAGGAAGTCAATTGTTTTTTGAATGGCATCCTTGACTTCCATACCATTTAAGAAGCCGGAGTTGACCATTTCACCACTATCGGTATTGGTATACGCCGCTTCAGTTACATCGCCGCCTTTGATAACTTCGATAATTGGCAGGTCAAACTTCTTGGCAAAATCCCAGTCTCGAGTATCGTGGCCGGGAACTGCCATAATGGCGCCGGTACCATAGCCCATCATAACGTAGTCGGCAATAAAAATGGGGATTTCGGTATTAGTTACTGGATTAATGGCCTGAATGCCTAAGATCCGCACCCCGGTTTTATCCTTGGCAAGCTGCACCCGTTCAAATTCGGTTTTCCGTTTGGCCTGCTCCTGATAATCCACTAGTTCAGCCATATTAGTAATCGATTCGGCAAGATCGTTGATCAGCGGATGTTCAGGCGCAATGACCATAAAGGTGGCGCCGAACAAGGTGTCTGGTCGGGTAGTGAATACCCGCAGCGCTTTGTCGTAACCAGCGATGGTAAAGTCGACTTCCGCCCCCACCGATTTGCCAATCCAATTTTCCTGTTCCAGGCGGATCCGGGGTAGATAGTCCACGTCATCCAGACCTTTTAATAGTTCTTCGGCATAGTTTCTAATTTTTAAAAACCAGACATCTTTTTCCATTTGTACCACTTCACTGCCACAGCGGTCACACTTGCCGTCCCGGAAGTCTTCGTTGGCCAGCACGACCTTGCAGCCGTTGCAGAAATTAACATAGGTACGGTCTCTAAAGGCCAGTCCATGCTTGAATAATTGTAAAAAGATCCATTGGGTCCATTTATAATATTTAGGATCGGTGGTATCGATCTCTTTATCCCAGTCAAAGGCATAACCAATCCGTTTTAACTGATTGGTAAATACTGCAATGTTTTCATCGGTTACTTCCCGAGGATGACGCCCAGTTTGAATGGCGTAGTTTTCGGTGGGTAAACCAAAGGCATCCCAGCCAATCGGAAAGAGGACGTTAAAGCCTTCCATTCGCCGTTTTCTGGCAATGACTTCCAGGGATGTATAGGCCCGAACATGACCAACGTGGAGTCCCACGCCTGATGGATAAGGAAACTCAACCAATCCGTAGAATTTTTCTTTTTTTGAGTTTTCTTCCATCCGGAAGGTCTCATTTTCTTCCCAATACTTCTGCCACTGTTCTTCTATTCTTTTATGCTCATAAGTTGACATATTTCCTCCATTTGCTCGTTGGTAACTTTTCTTTATATCAAACAATCCTTAAACAGAATTTATCCATTTTCAGTGATTCGCAGACAGTTTTCGGCTGCGAAAAAAAAATCCGCTCCCTACTAAGGGACGAACTTTTTCTTGTCTCCTAACGATCTTCATCCCTCATTATAAATAAGGGCGGATATCCTGTCAATGATTTGTGCTTTTTTTTCGCTTATGATATACTATACCACAGAAAACTGCAAAGGAGCATTTATGTATCCCTTACTTAAAATAAACAAGAAAAAAATTATCGAAAATACCAAAGCCATTATCACACGAACTGAAAAACTGGGGGTTCAGGTCACCGCAGTCACCAAGTGTACCGGCGGCAATCTGGAAATTGCCCAGGCTTTTTTAGACGGGGGGGCCACCTCGATTGGCGATTCCCGCATTATAAACCTTAAAAATCTGGCTCCACTGGCCTGTGAAAAATGGCTGATCCGGGTTCCTATGCCCAGTGAGGTCAATCATACTGTTGCTTATGCAAACCTATCTTTAAACAGCGAAATCAAGACCATCCGGCTGTTAAACCAGGCGGCACAAGCCCAAGCAAAAACCCATGGCATTCTCTACATGCTTGACCTTGGCGATCTTCGTGAAGGTCTTTTTATCGGCGACGGCAATCCGACTAACGCCGAAATTGAGGCGCTAATTTCGGACTCCTTCGCAAAACTGGATCAGGATCTTGAGGAAATTGGTCCGATGAAAAACATTAGTCTGCGTGGTATTGCCACCAACGCTACCTGCGTCGGTGCTACCATTCCAACCTCCCAGACCTTTGGGGCCTTTTTCAAAGTCAAAGACATTCTTGAAGAAAAATATCAGATCCCCTGTGAGATCATTTCCGGCGGTAATTCCAGTGCCTATTATCTGGTCGATAATGAAACTTTGCCTGCTGAAATCAACAACCTCCGACTGGGAGATGTGATCCTATTTGGCCGGGAATCTGCCTATTACCACAGCTACGATTACCTCCATCAGGACGCCTTTATTCTGGATGTGGAAATTCTGGAGCTTCAAGACAAGCCCACTTATCCGATTGGTGAAATCGGCCGCAACGCCTTTGGCGAAATCCCGGAATTTGAGGACAAGGGCATCCGGCGACGAGCTATCTGTGGCTTGGGGCGACAAGACACCGACACTGACCACATCTTCCCTCTGGTTCCCGGACTGACCATCGAAGGTTCCAGCTCCGATCACCTGGTCATTGATGTTACCGACGCCGAGATCATCTACGAGGTTGGCGATATCATTAGCCTGCGCTGCGACTATGTGGGAGCCCTTCACGCTGCCACCTCATCTTACGTTGACAAAATTGTTATCAACTAATAAATATAAAGAGAATCAGACAAGGAGAATTATTGATGAAAGACGAAACCACCTACCGTATCCCCTTTGACATTCTGGAAGCATTTATGACTGATGCCTTAAAAGGTATCGGGGTTCCCGAAGAAGACGCCAAAATCTGTGCCGACATCCTGATCACCTCCGATAAACGGGGAATTGATTCCCACGGCATCGGCCGGTTAAAACCGATTTACTATGACCGGATCAAACAGGGCATCCAGAATCCGGTAACTGAATTTGAAATCGTTAAAGATACCTTCACCACCGCCGTGATTGACGGACACGATGGCATGGGTCATGTGATTGCTAAAAAAGCGATGCAGATGGCCATTGATAAAGCCAAGGTCTATGGCATGGGGATGACCGTGGTCCGAAATTCCACCCACTATGGTTTTGCCGGCTATTATCCGCTGATGGCAATCGAAAATAATATGATCGGGATGACCGGCACCAACGCCCGACCATCCATTGCCCCGACTTTTGGGGTCGAAAACATGTTAGGGACCAACCCGATTACCGTTGGCGTGCCCAGTGATGAAGCCTTTCCTTTTGTTCTGGACTGCGCCACCTCGGTTTCACAACGGGGCAAAATTGAAGTCTACGATCGCGAAAACAAAGACCTTCCCGATGGCTGGGTCATCGACCGCCAAGGGAAAAGCCGGACTGATACCAAGCAGATCCTCATCGATCTGGTTAAAGGCGAAGCGGCTCTGACGCCTCTGGGCGGCATCGGTGAAGACACTGGCGGTTATAAAGGATATGGTTATGCCACCTTTGTCGAAATTTTATCGTCTGCTCTCCAGACTGGATCGTTTTTAAAGGGACTGCTGGGTTTTGACGCCAACGGTAAGGCTCAACCCTACCATTTGGGACATTTCTTTATTGCCATCAACATCGAAAACTTTACCGAACCCGAATCCTTTAAGAAAATCACTGGTGATATTCTAAGAGACCTGCGGGCTTCGGACAAAATGCCCGGCCAGGAACGAATCTACACTGCCGGCGAAAAAGAATATGATGCCTGGCTGGATCGTAAAGACAAGGGTACCCCGGTTAACGATGCCTTGATCAAAGATATTCTGGATATTAAGGCCGAACTTGGTCTGGATCAGTACCAGTTCCCTTTTGAAAAATAAGTTATTCTAAATAGTACTGAAAACAAAAAGAAACGGCTGCAATCGCAATCCGTTTCTTTTTTATTGGTTTTCTATTTCTCTATTTATTAATAGGTTTCTGCAAATAATTCAAAATAGTCCCGCGCATGTTTACAGGCCGGGCATAATTCTGGTGCTTCTGCACCTTCATAAATGTAACCGCAATTGCCGCATTTCCACTTAACGTCACTGAACCGCTTAAAGGTTCTCCCTAGTTCGATGTTTGCAGCCAGTTTTAAATAGCGGGTTTCATGAGCTTTTTCAGCAACGATGACCTCGAGCCACGTTTCAGCAATTTCGTCGAAGCCTTCCTGTTTTGCAATTTTGGCAAACTTCGGATAGAGTTCGCTCCATTCTTCATTTTCTCCGGAAGCTGCATGTAGTAAATTGTTTTTGGTATCCCCAAGCGCGACCGGGAAGGTTGCATTAACCGGAATTTCAACTGCATTACCAGTCGTATATTCATTAGCAGCGATGTGTTTGTAGAACAATTCACCATGTTCTTTTTCATTGCCAGCTGTTTCGGTGAAAATTTCGCTGATTTGAACGAAACCTTCTTTTTTTGCAATTGATGCAAAAAATGTATAGCGCATTCTTGCCTGAGATTCACCTACAAAAGATGCCATTAAATTAAGTAATGTTTGTGTTCCTTGTAATTTACCCATTTTTTCCTCCTTTATAATGATTATAAACTTACTTTATATTATATACCAAGATTGAGCGAATGCAAACATATTTAATCAATCTAACTTGTTAAGTTCATCAATAAATTGAATGAGCGCCTGTGCCGCCAAGAATGGACCATCCTGTTCATACCCGGGGATCCCCAGCTGGGTTCGGATCATCCCAATTTGAACCCCGATTTCCTTCATTTTCTTGAAAGTTTTCTTGGCGATTTTTTCATGTTCTTCTTTTAATTGCACGGCGCCAAAGGGGTTAGCAAAATAGGTAGTGGTAATCCCTACTTCACCGGTTGTCCCTTTTGCCATTCGTTTTCCTTCAGAAAAAACCGCATAGGCTTCATCTAAATCATCAAACAACTCAATCGGTGGTGCCGCTTCGCTAATTTCTTCATAGTTATTAATATAGAAAACAAAATCCACTCGCGTTGATTTTGAGATTTCTTCATAGGACATTTGCGGAACAATGACCCGGGCATTGACAATATTCGGATTCATAAAAATACTCCGGTCCATGGTGCTATAGGCGTATCCCGGCTGGAGATCATCCAGTCGAACAAACGCTCCGATTTCCGTTCCCACTGCCATCAATTCGCCTTCTTTGTTAAAATGGAGTGAGCCCATGTCATCAATGAGAATGTCAAAATCACAGGCCAGCTCTTTGGGTAGCTTATTGATGGCTTCGAGGGTTTCCGATTTTCCAGCACCACTATCACCGATCAACATAACATTAGCAGATTTTTTCCCGCCAACTCGGATTTTTGCAAAGGCACCATGAACTGGCATGGCTTTCATTTCAATCTGAATAATATTATGAAGGGTTAGCATCATTTTTTTCATATAACCAAAGTAGTCAATCTGTGGCAGGTCGGGAATCAGGCCATAGTATACATCATCTTCTTTGGTTACAAATCCCAATTTTTCATCTTCTTCAAAAAGTACCTCGTCCAAGCCAAAGAAAACAACTGCAGCTGGTTTTTCTTTGGTGAATTCTTCAGGCGTTGCCATTTCAAAAAGGTTGAATAAGCCTGCCCCAAGCGCCAGATATTCTTTTTGAACATAAACGATGGCAAGCAAACGGCCTACTTTCATAGGAATCGCAAACCATTCATCACAGTCGAGATAAAATTTTTGTAAAATCCGTTTGTCCTTTACCGGAAAGATGCCATCCCGTTTGCTGGACTGGGTATAGAAAATGACCGGCGGTTCAAAGATCGCCTCCCAGACATAGGGAACATTGTAAAGTGAATCGTTCTTACTTTTAACCCCTCGATCAAATTCAAATTTATCGGCTAAAAATGCTACCTGGGCACCACTGGGCAGTTGACGATAAATACTGACACTTTTTCCCGTAACATTAAAATGGATATTACGATAGAGATCCAAAACCATTTTTTTAAAGGCATCATTGTTTGAGGCTAGCGAATAAGCCTTCGAACGCTTGGTGTTTTCATCAGGACTGTATTCATCGGTTTTAATCATAAATCGCTGAATACTTCGCCAGTAGTTGTAAAAGCCTTCCAGAAAACCCAAAAAGAGTTGTGAATACTCTTCATAGGTAAATTGAATATCAAAATACCCCGAGCGGATGATCTCATCCAATGAATTAATATTGAGCAGATAAACAAAATCGATAAAGGCACTTTCATTGAATTCGCCCTTTTGATTTTCAAAAGGTTCCAAGGTCTTTAACAGATAGGATTTTTTTACGGTGAGTTCGTCAATAAAGGTTTTAATTAACTTTTTGAAAAGGTTGGACTTAATAATCTGGCCAAAATTTGTGAATTTCAAATCACCTTTAATTAATGCTGTCCGTTCCAAATTAATGTTTTTTGATTCCATTGTTTCCTCCTATTCGATAATCTCCAATAATTCGTCAAAGCTGGTAATCAGATGGGTAGCTCCGGCTTGTCGCAGTTCGTCCTCACTGCCACAGCCATAGGTGACTCCCACCGAATTGATGCCCACTTCTTTGGCGCCGATGATATCATAATGGCGGTCACCAACCATTAATACGTCGGCTAAATCCATCACATCATTGTCTTCTAGTAGGTTGGTAATAATTTCTTTTTTATTGCTGCGGGTGCCATCATTATAGGTTCCGTAAACCCTAGCAATTTCAATGTTCAGCTTCAGATTCTTAATGATTTTTCGGGCATTTGTTTCATTTTTTGTTGTGGCCACTCCCAAAAAACAGCCACTTTTATAAAGAGCATCGACCGTTTCCTTAACGTCTTTATACAGCTGCGCTCGATACATCTGTCCGTTGAGAACATATTCTTCCAAATAAAATTCATAACCTTTTCGTGCTTCCGTTAACGAAAAGCCATAAACCTCCTGAAAAGTTGTGAGCATCGGAGGCCCGATTAAAGAATTAATATCTGAAATCTCCGGATTCAGTACATTCATCTTTTTTAGTGCGTATTCAAATGAACAACGGATGCTATCCTTTGAATCAATCAGCGTTCCATCCAGGTCAAATAATATATGTGAATACTTCATTCTATCTCCTCGTATATTGCTAATTAATATAAAGCACCTTAACTTCTTGTTTATATTAATTATAATATAGAAGTATCCGTCCAACAAGACAAAATATTACCCATAGCTGGATTAAATCGTTTACCACATGTAATTTTTTTATGATAACCTTCAATTCAAAAGTATCCCTTTATTTTATTGTGGCATGTATGGTGACGTGATATAATATGACTAATCAAAATGTTTAAGGAGGATTATTAAAAATGATTGCAGTTCTAATTATCATTGGACTTATTGTGATTGTCGGACTTTGGCTAGTTATATCTCGAAACAGCTTCGTTAGTATTAAAAACCAGGTGGAAGAAGCATTCTCTACCATGGATGTTTACCTGAAAAAGCGATATGATCTCATTCCCAACCTTGTTGAAACGGTTAAAGGTTACGCCACTCACGAATCGGAAACCTTTACCAAGGTAACTGCTGCTCGAACCGCAGCAATGAATTCAACCAGTATTGACGAAAAAATCGCCAATGAAAACGCTTTGTCCGGTACTTTAAAAAGTCTTTTTGCCGTGGCAGAAGCGTATCCGCAACTACAGGCCAATTCAAATTTCCTGGATTTACAGCAACAGTTAAAAATGCTGGAAGATGAAATTGCCAACTCCAGAAAATATTATAATGCCGTTGTCCGGACCATGAATACCAAAGTTGAATCTTTCCCCAGTAATATCATTGCTGGTATCTTTGGATTCAAAAAACAACCTTTCTTTGAAGTCGGTTCTGCTGAAGAGCGGGAAAATGTTCAGGTTAAATTTAACTAGTTACTTCTTAAAGTAAGTTGTGAGATTCATCAACAGAAATGAACACTTATGGCACTTGTGAAAGTGCCATAAGTTAAATCTTCAGGAGGTATACCGTGTGAAAAAGCAAAGTACATTTCTACTTCTTGGACTGCTTCTTTTGGGAATTCTTTTTCCTGGAAGCACCTTTGCCCAAGAATATTTCGACATCAACCAATACGATGTCACCATGAA
Organism: uncultured Acetobacterium sp.; assembly: GCF_963664135.1. Lineage (NCBI taxonomy): Bacteria > Bacillati > Bacillota > Clostridia > Eubacteriales > Eubacteriaceae > Acetobacterium > uncultured Acetobacterium sp. The sequence continues at coordinate 609,872 of NZ_OY760905.1, forward strand.
CGTTCAGGAAAATCATGCTTACAACATTCAGGAAAATATTACTGTTACCTTTTCTGAGCAGCGTCATGGGATCTATCGTTATATACCCTACAGCGGCACTTTTTATCGTCAAATTAACGGGCAACCCGTTGAAACACCCTACAATGCGCGTATCACAAATGTTAACGTGGATAATTTCAAATTTGAAACATCGACTGATAACGGAAATTTTGTCATTCAAATTGGGGATGCCAATAAATATGTCAGTGGAACACAGACCTATCCTATTTCGTATGTGTGGAATCCGGGCGATGATAAAATCGATTCAATGGATGATGTTTATTTCAACATTATACCCCAGAATTGGGATACCACGATTGAAAATGCCCATTTCAAAATTACCATGCCGAAAGCCTTTGATGCTTCTCAAGTCGAATTCATCTCTGGCGGATATGGCAGTACTGATACAAATGGGATTGATTTTACCGTTAACGGCAATACGATTGAGGGTACCCTTAAACAACCATTATCCAATTATCAGGGTGTGACTTTGAAAATCAATCTCCCCGAGGGTTATTTTGTGGGCACTTTCACAGGTAATGAGTTTTTGCCATTTATGTACCTCATTTTTGGACTATCTCTTTTGGGTGGTGCATTAATCTGGTTTTTCACTGGCCGTGATAAAAAACCAGTGGAAACGGTGGAGTTTTATCCCCCTCAAAAATTCACCCCCTCACAGATCGGTTTTATTGTGGATGGCACCTTAGATAAACCGGAAGTGATGGCCCTGTTGATGTACTGGGCCGATCAGGGTTATATGACCATTGAACAGGTGGATAAGAAAAAATTCATTTTCCATAAGATTAAAGACTTACCGGATACCGCTGAAGATTTTGAACATACATTGTTTAACGATATCTTTGATCAAACTGACAGCTTTTCGACTGCCAGTGTTCCGGCCAGTTTTTATGATACAATCGTAGCAACCAAAGAGCAAATAAAAGGATACTTCGACATTCCAAAAAACCAAATCTATACACCAGCTTCTAAAGTTGGTCTGGTAGTAATCAGTATTTTTATGGCCTTGCCACTACTGGCTTATGTCATCAACGGTGCGTATAAAATCAGCATGCTGACATCTTTTTTTGAAGGGCTGATATTTATTGGGATCACGTCGTTTTTTACGGTTGCGCCAACCGTATTCAGTGCCAATATCATTACCAATGCGATTCGTAACCGCAACGGCGTGGCCCGTAAAAAAACAGTTGGTCGTTTGATTTTAGGAATTGTTCTATGTTTGGTTTCGTTTCTGGTCATAATTGTGGTGAATCTTTTGCTGGAATATGATTCTCTACTCCCGGTGCTGCTGGCGCTGCTGGCAACCTATGGGACAGCTTTTTTCCAGATTATTGCAACCCAACGTACTGAAACTGGTCGTCTCTGGCTGGGGCAAGTTCTGGGCTTTAAAAATTTCATTGAAAAAGCTGAGAAAGATCGTATTCTCGCTCTGGTCAATGAAAATCCCCAGTATTTTTTCAATATTCTTCCTTACGCTTATGTTCTGGGCGTTACCGATAAATGGGCAAAGAATTTTGAATCAATTGCCATCGAACAGCCTAGTTGGTATTATGGGGCAACCTATGGCAATAACTTTACATCCATGTTATTCGTCACTAGCATGATGCATAGTATGAACAGTATCTCCTCATCAATCATCGTTCCTCCAAACTCTGGATCCGGCGGATTCGGCGGTGGCGGCTTCTCCGGTGGCGGTGGCTTCTCCGGCGGCGGCGGCGGCGGTGGCGGTGGTGGCAGCTGGTAAGCCTCTACTGACCCGGCGTTAAAAAATACCATAGCAAGAAACGGATTGACTAAAAAAACGTCGAATCATCTTAGTGATTCGGCGTTTTTCTGATTTTCTCGCTTATTTAATTTGTTCGGTCTTGATAATTTCACTGGCCAAAGATTCGGTGATCACCAAATGATTAATCAAGCCAGTCTCCAATCCACTGAGGATCGCTGAAACATTAGCCTCCTGGGGTACAAAACCAATAACATCTCTAACATGACCTAAAAAATTCAAAGGAATTTGAATGGTATAATCTTCTTCCCCTTTAATCAGTTCACCTTGGGGATTAAAAAAATATGAAAGTAAGCAGCCAACGGCTTGCTGTTCAATCAATTTTCTACCAAACCGCAATGCTGAGCCATGATCAGGAACTGATGGGAAACTACCCAGAGTCACTAATGCGGTTGTCGTTCGCTTCCAATAATCAGAAATCTGTTTAAAATTATCAGCCTCCATAACCTGTGCCTGCTCAGCAACAGTGGTGGGAAATGCCAGACTATTCAGCAGTCCTGCCTGATAACCGGTTTTGATGGCAAGCTCGTTGACCAGATCATCGGGATGATAACCCCGTTGCGGTGCTGTCGTTGCGCCAATCAGCGGACAGATTGTGCCACTATTTATTCCTGTTTTACTTTGTTGGGGAAACGCTTCAATAATCTTACTGATATTATAACCCCAGCCCAATCCTAAAATCTTCGTTTTGGGTAAAAAATCCAGTAGTACATCTGCGCCAGCCTGATAGATATCGTCTGGTAGCGTGACGACGTAACAACTTTTCAGGTTAAATCGCTGACACATTTCATGCCGGATCCCCCTAATTGTACGATGATATGAGAGCACGTCTATTTTGACGATCCCTGCTTCTCTTGCCTTTTTTAATAGGTAGCTGACTGCTGGACGTGAAATTTCGAGTTCCTGTGCGATTTCAGATTGGGTTTTATTCTCTTCATAGTATAATTGTGAAACATGTACTAATCGATACAATTCTTTTTCTTTCAATGGATCACCTCGATCATTAACCTTGAATGCCTGTATAATATTATCGCATCCGTCGACTTTTGTCAATTTCGATAATCCAATCGTGTTGATCAACCTTTATCGGCTTTTTAATCCAACGGAATAAGAATCGTGCATTTAAATCGATCATCAAGAATTTGAGTAACCATATTGCCGCCGTAATTATCCAATACCTGTTTGACATTTGAGATGCCATAACCACTTTTGTTATGCTTACTTATTTTGCTGCTGACCAACTTATTCCCAGACTTTTTAATTGTTTTTTCATCAACAGTATTTTCAACATCAATTAACAAACTCTCTTTTTTGTAATACATGTTAAACTTAATTATCTTATCTTCGTCATCTCGTGAGTCCCTCAAGCATCCCTCAATTGCATTATCTAAGATATTTCCCAGTATTATTGATAGATCGATACTATTCATTTTCAGTTTTTCCGGTATGGCGATGTAATGAACGATGTTAATGTTCTTGTTAGATGCAAATTTAATTTTGTAATTCAACAGCGCATCCACTACATTATTTCCAGACAGATTATGGTCAACAGCATTTTGCAAAACATCATGAAGTTGACGCAGATATTCATTAATTTCGTCACATGCATGGTTTTTAATCAAATACTGCATGGTAATAACATGATTGTTCATATCATGCCACAATCCTCTTACCTCATAATTTTTTTCCAGTATTTCTTTGTAATGTTTTTGTTCAAGTTCCAGCTGAATATTGGCATTCTTGTATTCTAATGTTTTATTTGATTCATGATCCAGCACTTTTAAAATAGCAAAGATCATAATATTGATGTATAGCAAAGCACCAACCGATATAATACCAATTAATTCACTTCCTTGGACTTTTACTACCATAAAGTATAAGTTTAAACAAACAATTAAACTGACAAATGGAATACTAAAAAGCGCAATTGATTCCAGCAATGATGAAAATTGAATTTGTTTTCGAATAATGCGGATCGCAAATTTGATGAATATTAATAACATAACCTTTGAACAAACGGCAACAAGGGTGTAATATATTGGGTATTGGTATAAATCATTAAGGCTAAAAGAAAATATCAGTGCTACGATAATGCCAGTAATGGTTTCAGCTAGCCCTCCAAACGCCACAAAGAATATCGAATAGAGTATGTGCATCAGCACGTTTCCCTGAAACAACAACAAACCAATTGATAAAAACGTTCCGATTGATACAAAAACAAAAATAGGTGATTGCTTAAAAAACAGTAGGATACTCACGAAAATGCATGTTATTGCAAACAAAATAAGATATCGCACTTTTTTACTTTGCTTTTTTGCGAATAGAATGTTACTTAGAAAATAATAACAGATAATAATTGCCGACACATTTGATAAGATTGCCACAAGAATTGTATAATCATACCAATTGTTCATTGCAGATCTCCTGTTAGATACTTGGTAAATTCATCATATACTTTTTGATTCTTTTTGAGACTAATTGGAATCACCAATCCAGTCTTTAAAATAACACTCCCTTTTTTGATACTTTTGATATTCCCAAGATTTACAATATAAGAACGGTGACACAAAATGAAACGCGCTGCATCTAATTCCTTTTCCAGTACGGAAATATTGTAATAATATTCATATTCTGCATCAAACGTCACGATTTTAATTTTTCTGCCAAGACTCTCAAAATATAAAATGTCATCTGTTCTTAAAACTATTTTTACTTTATTTATTTCAATTTCGTGATAACTGGATTGAGATTTAATTTTATCTACTTCTAATTTTTTCAAAATCTGATATAATTTTTCTTGTGAAATAGGCTTTAATAAAAAATCGCTGGCATTAACTGAATAACCCAGTACCGCATATTCAATTAAGGACGTTGTGATAATGATATGGGTTCTTTCATCCGTTTTTCTGATTTCATTTGCGATATCAATCCCATCTTCGTTTTCTAAACGCATATCAAGAAAAATAGCATCAAACATTTTTTCTTTTTTCATTGCTGCTATTAATTCATGTCCAAATTGAAATGCAGACAAATGATAACCGTTTATAAATTGATACTGACTAATTAAGTCCACCAATAAATTTTTGTGATGTTCCTCATCTTCGCAGACTGCTATACTTAACATGTTCTCACCTTATTTTCTTACACATAATCAATCCTTTATCGTGACTTATTATATCGCATAAAATTAATTGTTACAACTTTAGATGTACATTATCCTGACTAATTCTTCTTTTCATTACGTTAAATACTGTTTTCATTACGTCAATATTGTTTTCATTGATGTATTTTGTTAGTATTAGTAAGTCGATTTAATTCAGTATCATTAATTATGAATATTCTTTTATCGATAACCGAGTAACAGTGATTCGCTGCTGTACAGACTTTAAAACATAAAGGAACCGACAAATGAGTCTAAAGAAATTTATTAATAAACCCGAAAACATCACCTCTGAATTATTGGAAGGCCTGGCATTGGCGAATCCATCAATTCTTGAAGTCACACCTAATAACCTTGTTATCAATAAAGGACTCAAAACTGCGAACAGGGTTACGATTGTAACTCTCGGCGGTTCTGGCCATGAACCTGCCCTAGAAGGCTTTGTCGGCGAAGGTATGATTGATATTGCTGTTGTCGGTGATGTGTTTGCTGCACCTGGTTACAAAGCTGTTTTTGAAGCGCTACAACTCGCTGACAAAGGCAAAGGGGTACTTTTAGTGGTTTTAAACCATGCCGGCGATATGTTAGCTGGAAATCGAACCATGGAAGAAGCCCAAAAATCCGGTATCAATGTAAGCATGATCATTACCCGGGAAGATGTTGCTTACGCCCCTCGTTCTGAAGCTGAAAGACGACGTGGTCTGGTCGGCTGTGTGCCGCTATACAAAATTGTTGGTGCCGCAGCTGCCCAGGGAAAATCCCTCCATGAAGTGGCCACCATCGCCCAGGATTTTGCCGATCATATGGCGACCATTGCCGTTGCATGCAAAACAGCTACCCATCCACAAAATGGTTCCGCTTTTGCAGTGATCGGCACTGATGAAATGGAAATCGGAATGGGTCAGCATGGTGAAGGCGGTGGCGGCCGACAAGAAATGAAAAGTGCTGATGAAACCGCAATGCTCATGTCGGATTTACTGATTGATGACTTAAATCTTCGTTCCGGTGAAGAAATCATGGTCATTGTCAATGGTGCGGGCTCCACGACTATCATGGAGATGCTGATCATTTTCAGATGCGTTCACAAATATTTAAGCGAAAAAGGAATCATCATCGTCGCAAATTGGGTTGAAGAGGTTCTGACCGTCCAGGAACAAGCGGGCTTTCAATTATTTTTTGCCAGAATGAATACCGAAAACCTCTGGTATTGGAACGCCCCGGCACGAACACCATATCTGGTTCGCTAATCGAATAATTGCATCTTAACGACAAACCTTTGCATTTTACTCCGAGCTTTTTTCTTTTTGATTTATAAAAAACTGTTACCGATGGACAACCATCGATAACAGTTTTTTAGTCATTCCATTGGCAATGTACCACATCGCCCTGATAATCCCGGATTACCAATAATCCGACTGTTTCAGCCGCCGCTGCCAATTCATCGATGCCGACGGTTTCGCAGCGAATATCTGCGGCTCGTCCCAGCAGATGAAAGGAATGTTTTGATCCATCAACTTCGGTATTACGCTTTTCACAACGCACCCCGGAAATGATCTGAACCGACCTTTTCAATTCCTTTGCGAGTTTATCAATTTTTTCAACCAACGTCGGATTCAGCGATACGGAAAATCCATTACAATATCTGCCTTGGCAATCACAGCGGTAATCTTCTCGATTGACTGGCTTTTTCTTGAACACCTGATCCTGCTCTTTCAATAAATAGAACAGCTCATCGGTATTGAGCTTCTGATGGACCCGAGGAGCCTTGAGAATCATATCGTCCATTCTTTAAGAATCCAGCTTAAGAACCGCCATAAAGGCTTCTTGGGGTACTTCCACATTACCAACTTGACGCATTCGTTTCTTGCCTTCTTTTTGTTTTTCCAACAGTTTTCGTTTACGGCTGATATCGCCGCCATAACACTTGGCCAAAACATCTTTCCGCATGGCCCGAATCGTTTCACGAGCGACCACCTTGGTGCCAATGGCGGCCTGAACGGGGATTTCAAACATTTGTCGGGGAATTTCTTCTTTTAATTTTTTGGCGATCAACCGTCCCCGGTTTGCCGCCTTGTCGCGATGAACAATAAAGGAAAGGGCATCCACCAGTTCACCATTGAGCAGAATATCGAGTTTAACCAGATCGGATGGCCGATATTCTTTGATATCATAGTCAAAGGACGCATAACCCCGGGTTCGAGATTTAAGCGCATCAAAAAAATCATAGATAATTTCGTTAAGAGGTAATTCATATTTCAGGATGACCCGGTTTTCTTCAACGTAATCCATGGTCAGATAAACACCCCGTCGTTCCTGGCACAATTCCATAATCGCGCCCAAGTATTCGGAAGGTACCATGATGTCGGCATTGACAATCGGTTCTTCCATGGTTTTAATCTCAACCGGATTGGGCAAATTGGATGGATTATCCACCCATAATTCGGTGCCATCGGTTTTAACAACCTTGTAAATAACGCTGGGCGCCGTGGTAACCAAATCCAGATTGAATTCCCGTTCCAGCCGTTCCTGAATGATCTCCATATGGAGCAGACCCAGGAAGCCACATCGGAATCCAAAACCAAGGGCCATCGATGTTTCGGCTTCATAAAGCAGTGAGGCATCATTTAGCTGCAGTTTAGCTAAGGCTTCTTTTAAATCTTCATAGCGGGAACCGTCAGCCGGATAAATCCCACAGAATACCATTGAAGTTACTTTTTTATACCCCGGCAGTGCTTCTTTAGCGGGGTTGTTCGTTTCAGTAATGGTATCCCCGACCCGGGTGTCACGGACATTTTTTATCCCGGCGTTGACATAGCCAACATCGCCAGCACAGAGCTCATCGATGGGAATCAAACCTCTGCCAAAAACACCGACCTCATTGACTTCAAAGGTTTTGCCCACGGCCATCATGTCAATCTTCATACCTTTGCGGATTTTCCCCTGAATGACTCGAACTGAGGCAATAACGCCCAGATATTGATCATAATAGGAATCAAAAATCAGGGCTTGCAGCGGTGCCTCCACATCACCAGTTGGTGGCGGCACTTTTTTGACAATCGCCTCCAACACTTCCCGGATATTGAGCCCGGCCTTGGCTGAAATCAGTGGTGCATCCTGAGCTTCAATGCCAATAACATGTTCAATCTCATCTTTGACCCGTTGGGGATCGGCGCTTAACAGGTCAATCTTGTTGATCACCGGAATGACTTCCAGATTGTTCTCCAACGCCAGATAAACATTGGCAATGGTTTGGGCTTCAATGCCCTGGGAACCATCTACAATCAATAAGGCACCCTCACAGGCCGCCAGACTTCGGGACACCTCGTAGGTGAAGTCCACATGACCGGGAGTATCAATCAGGTTTAAAATGTACTCGTCACCGTCATCAGCGGTATAGAGTAAGCGGACAGCCTGAAGCTTGATGGTGATCCCCCGCTCCCGTTCAATATCCATATTATCCAAAAACTGTTCTTCCATATCCCGTTTGCTCATCAGCCCGGTGTCTTCAATGAGTCGATCCGCCAGGGTTGACTTGCCATGATCAATATGGGCAATGATCGAAAAATTTCGTGTATGTAATTGTTTGTTTGTCAATTTTTAGTCCTCTACTTTCAAATCTATATCAATGGTTGAAATGTTCTTTAAATCCCTAGTTTTTATACCTAGATCAATATTCTATCAAGAAATATTTTTTTTGTCACGTTTTTTCTTGATAATCTTCTGCTAATGTGTTAGAATTGCTATGTTATAAATAAATGAGGGGGGTGAACCCATGGCTAACATTAAATCGGCTATGAAACGAGCTAAAACAAATGAAATCAGTCGTCTGCGAAATAAGATGGTAAAGACTAATCTTAAGACTACTGTAAAGAAATTTGATCTTGCAGTTACTGAAGGTAACGTTGAAGCAGCGCAGGAAGCTTATCGTTTAGCATCAAAGAAAATTGATATGGCTGTTACAAAAGGTGTTTTACATAAAAACACAGCGGCACGTAAAAAAAGTACTTTGGCTAGAATTTTAAACAAGATGACTGCTTAATTACCTCATTTATATATTCCCAAAACCCGTGTCTCTAGGGTCTATCCAAAGATGTACTTACTCAGGTACATCTTTTTTTATTGCCAAAAGCCATTGACCTTCGTACCGACACTGATCAATGTAGCATCGATACGATCCACGCTGCGATTAGGCAATCTTCATTAAAAATAATTCCAAAGCAAAATTCTGATCAATTTCACCCAGTTTCATCTGGGCATCTAAATCAGCTCCGATGACCATGATCTCCCATAAGTTATCCATCGGATAGTTCTTTCCGTTTTTTAAAATTTTATTGACGATAAATGGTGCCAGTTTCATTTCGCTGGCCACTGTTTTAGCAGGCAGTCCCCTGCTACTATAGATCTTTACCATCAGCAGCATTCTAATCTGGCGCAGTAACAGACTGAAAACCCCAAACGGCGATTCGCCTTCCATGTAAAACTGGTTCAGCATTAGCAACGCCTGATCCTTTTCCCCGCTCACGGCATAATCAATTAGCTTGAAAATCCCCTCTTCAATCGATTGCGGGAGAATCAGCAGGATATCTTCTTTGGTAATCTCATTGCGGTCACCAGTATAGTCGATCAGACTGTTGAGCTCATTGTCGACCATCTCCATGGTCTTTTTTTCGTTGATTAAATACATTGACCGTTGAATGAAGAGTTCCAACGCAGCACGGCTTATTTTTTTATCGGCATTTTTAATCCGTCGCATAATCCAGGACTGCAGATCCCCGGCATCAAGCTTTTCAAAGACCACTAGGCTCCCACCTTTGGTCAAGCTTTTGTATAGCTTTTTCCGTTTATCTGGCTGTTCCCAGTAAATAATCAGCAGCGTCGTTGGACTGGGTTTTTCCAGATAGGCATTGATACGATCCAAGTCTTTTTTATCGGTGATTTTATCCAGCTGCGCTTCTTCCCGTATGATTACCATTCGCTTACGACTCATCATCGGCAGGGTTTCGCAGGTGGCCAACAACTCGGACACATCCAGATTTTTTTCATTGTAGGTGGTCAGATTCAGCGGTTCCAGACCTTCGGCGATTTCGGTACCGATGAGCGTCTTTTCCATCATGTGACCAATATACTGCTCCGGGCCGGTAAATAAATAGACTGGACTGATTTCATTATTTTTTACACATTTATTAAGTTCTTTATAATTCACATTGTTTCTCCATTAATTTATGTCATTTAATAAACATAGTTTTTATAGTGGATGAAGTCGCCGTTGCTGGTGATCTCGACAGCGCCATTCTGATCTGTTCTCAGGGTGGCAATATGTTCCTCATCCAACCGATTAAGCACCTCATCATTCGGGTGACCGAAAAGATTATGAGCGCCCACTGAAATTATCGCCATTTCCGGTTCAACCGCCTGAATGAACTCCCGAGTGGATGAGGTTTTGCTGCCATGGTGCGGGATTTTGATGATTTGAAAATCGGTTTGCCCACTTTCATCTTCCAGTGTCTTTAGCAGTTGTTTTTCAACGTCGGCTTCGATGTCGCCACACAGCAGCAGGTTGGTATGCTGGTACGAAATCGCCATCACCAGCGAAGCATTATTCTGATCATCGTCTTCTTTGGGACTGATTTCCCCCTCTGGATTATACACCTTAATCTTGACTCCGTCACCACTTTCAATCACCGATCCCTTTTTTAATAAAGATACCGGTGCCATATCTTGATTCAGGAGTTTTTCATTATTGGTCTGGATGCTCATAAAAAGTTTTTTCACCGGATAACCGTTGAGGACAAGCTCTTCAACGCCCTGGCTATGATCCACATGATTATGGGTTAAGAAGATTGCATCCAGCTGTCTGATATTTTTTGAGTACAAAGCCGGGTAGAGGACACTCTCGGAAACTTTAGTCGATCGCTCAAAAAGATAGCCGCCGCCATCAACCAGATAGTTCAATCCACCTGGGGTTTCAATCAGAATGCTGTCCCCCTGGCCCACATCGAGAATCGTAACCACTAGATTTTTGGGAAATAATGGTGATGCCAGCAGAATTAAGATAAAACCGATCCCCAAACTTACGGTGGCAATTTTTACAGCCTTCAATTTTAAATAGAAATACCCGGAAACAAAAAATATCGCTAAAAAAAATAAACCCATCTCCGCAATTGAAAAGCCGCCCCGATTGATCCAGAAAATGTTAAGGCTTTTCCCCAGATCGTTGATGCCATTAAGGACTACAATGATGGATTCACCTAAAAAGGCAATGGGCATTGAAATAATCGGTCCCATAAAAGGAAAAATTGAAACGATTATCAAAAATACCATCCCCGCCAGTAACAAGATTCCAATCAATGGCACCACAATGAGGTTGGAAAAGAAGCTTATTGTGGTAAAGCTCTTAAAATGATATAAAAGAATGGGCAAGGTTCCCACGGTCGCACAAACGGTTAAAACCAGTCCTTGAATGACAGGTCCTGCTTTTATTTGGTGGTGGACCTGCTTTTTGTTACGCTGTTTTTCGTATAAATACAGGAGTGGTCCATAAAATAGAATAATCCCCAGAACTGCTCCCATGGATAATTGAAATCCGGCCTGAAAAAGCTGGGCTGGCCAGATACATAAAATTACGATGCCTGCCAAACACAGCTGATTCAGGGAATCCCGTTCCCGGTGAATTCCCTGACCCAATGTCAGACATAACAGCATAATCGATGCTCGGATCACTGGCGGTACAAAACCAGTAAGGGCAACATAAAATAACAACACCGGTATCAGAAATAGCAGCCAGTACCGCTTCTTAATTTTAATGGCCAGCAACAGAAACGAAAGCGCTAAAAACACATATGCCACATGTAAACCGGAAACCGATAAAACGTGGGTGACTCCAGCATCTTGAAAGCTCTGGGAAAGATCTTCATTAATGTCTTTTTCTCCAAAAATCACGCCTTTGAGCAAATCAGAAACATCTTCAGAAAAATAGGTATCACAACGGTCTTCTAAACTTCGTTTAATTCCTAAAATCTGATCATAAAAAGAGCTTTCCCGACCAACTACATCAATGTTTTCCGGTTGTACAACTAACAAGCCATCAATGGACTGCGATTTGAGATATAAATTATAGTCAAAACCGCCAGGATTTCTTTTCCCGGGCGGTTCGGAGAGAACGCCTTTTAATAACACGACCTCCCCGGGAAGATAATTGATGAAATTATGATCATCGCCATCATCCTGGGCTTTTTCGGTTTCTTTATTGGTATTTTTATCGTTTTGAAAATAGATCGTTGCTTTTAAACCGGTGGGATTGTTCAACACAGCATTTTCGTCAGCGGTGCTGATCATCTCTTTAGTCTTTATATTAATCGTTACACGGTCCTCAGTCGCCCTAGGGTAATCAGTGACAATGCCAACCACGGACACATCTTTATCATAAAACGATGTCAATCGATCCGTTTCAGGAAATGATCCATAACCGAATACGACTCCTAAACAAAACAAACCCAGAACAAAGCCAAGCTGAGATTTTTTGATATTTTTAACAACTATCGGTATGCCCGCAAGAATACCGGCAAAACAGATCATGGCCCAGACCGGAAATCTGTAAAAAGCCGCAACAATTCCCAAACTGAGGGTGACAACTCCCCATAATAAAGGTCGCTTCATCAAATCAAGCCTTAAGCTTTTGCCAGTGCTTTTAGGTCAAATGTTTTTCCGATTTCGGTAACCAACAGATTGCCCTGGAAATGTTTTTTTCCTTTTTCCAGATAGGTTTCTGGTTTTTCAAAAGGTTCCAAATGCGTCAGAATCAGGGTCTTAACCCCAGCTTCATTGGCCACTTCGCAGGCTTCTTTGACTGAAAGATGTTTGTCTGAAACAATATCCTCCAGGAATGCGCCATCACAGAGCATTACATCAACACCGGTTGCAAATTCCAGCAGATTGGGGGTGTAACAGGTATCCCCGGTGTATAAAAAAGTCGTTTCACCATCAGTAATTTTCGTTCCAAAGTCCATAAACGGATGATTCAGTTCTTTGAAACGGATTGTTAAACCGTCGATTTTTATTTGAAGCGCCTCATTGATCTTATTAATCTGATAAATGTCATTCAAATCCAGTTTTTGCAATTCCAATGCCGGTTCTGGCGGTGCATAGAGGGTCATCTGCCGATTCATCATCTGGAGGGCATAGAGTAGCACAAAGAGATCCGAAATATGATCAGCGTGCAAATGCGAACAGATCACAAAGTCGATGTCTACGATCTCGATACGCTTTTGTAGATTTGCCAGCACGCCATTGCCAAAATCCAGAGCGATGTGCGTATCTCCTGATTCAAACAAATACCCTGAACAAGCACCGCCGGGGCCGGGAAAGGGTCCATTATTGCCTAATACTGTTAATTTCATTTTTGATCCCCCTTAATCCAATTATTTTATCTTAATTATACACCGATTATCTCATTTTTAGTACGGGGAACCCTGTTTTTTTTAAGAAATTTTGTTATAATGTGAAAATAGATTAAGAAAACAACCTTGAAAGAAGGTCTAATGATGATTGATTTAACAACCAATGGGTTTTATGCTTCCGATGATGTGAAACTGACATATTATGAAACCCCCTTGCCACTAAAACCAAAAGGCGTTGTTCTCATCGTTCATGGCATGGCCGAACACGCTCTCCGTTATCACGAATTTCTGGATTTTTTATATCATAATCACTTTCTAGCTGTAATTCTTGATCAACGGGGTCATGGTCAAACCGGCAAGGATTCGGGACACCTGGGCTTTTTTGCCAGCGGTAATGGCTGGAATCGGGTCGTTACGGATGTGAAAGAAATCTCGGCGATGCTTAAAGGCATCTACCCCGAACTGCCCCTGTTTATCATTGGTCACAGCATGGGTTCGGTGGTAACCCAGCATGCTGTCATTGATTATCCCGAACTATATCAGGGTGCTGTAATCATTGGCACCACCGTTGGCATCAGCAGCTTGATGCGAAAAACAGCCAGTCTCATTGCCCGCTGGGAAATTGCTAAAAACGGTGAGAAAACGCCATCCAAGTTGTTGTCTCAGCTTTCCTTTGGCAGTTATAATAAAAAATTCAAACCGAATCGAACCGAGTATGACTGGCTATCATTGAGCAAAACCAATGTTGATGCCTATATCGACGACCCTCTTTGTGGTTTTACTTGCAGCGCCGGATTTTATCGGGATTTATTTTACGGGCTTAATTACACGACTGATACTAATAATCTCAAAAAAATCCCGGCAGATTTTCATCTCCTTTTTTTAGCCGGACGAGACGACCCTGTCGGTAATATGGGAAAAGAAGTAACGCATATTACCCAGCAGCTAAAAAAGGTCAGAGTTCAGAATGTCGATCTCATTCTCTATCCCCTGATGCGGCATGAAATTCTTAACGAAGATAAACGAGAGCTTGTCTATGGTGACGTACTGCGTTTTTTAAATACTTATTCACTCACTTAAATAAAAAGGAGGTCCTTTTATGACCCAGAAAACCTATGTCTTCGGACACCGAAATCCAGATACGGACTCCCTTTGTTCCGCCATCGCCTATGCCCATTTGAAACAATCACTCGGTCACACCCAGGTCTTTCCGGCCCGCTTAGGACCGATTAATAAAGAAACCCAGTTTGTCCTGGACACCTTCCAGGTCGATCTTCCGGAATTGATCAAGGATGTTAAACCCCAGGTTTCAGATCTCGTTCTCACCGATTTTTCGATGGCTTATGAAAAAGACTCGGTATCAAAAACCATGGGACAAATCATTGATCATCCTGGTCGTTCCCTGCCTGTTATCAGCGAAGAGGAAAAACTTATTGGCATGGTTTCCCTGTCGGATATTATCCCGGCTTATACCGATCCTTTTTCAAAATCCCTGCTCCGAAAAAGCGAAACGCCGCTGGATAATATCATTGACTTACTGGAAGCGCAGGTCTATGGATTGATGCAATCGGAATTCGTATTGGGAGATGTTTATACCATCACTGAAATTGAAGATCAACAGCAGTTGAACGTCAACGATATTCTTGTTACCGTGCAGCAGGAAACATATTTGAACCGTGCTTTTGCCACTGGCGCCGGGATTATTATTGTTGCCAATGCTTCGCCGGATATCGTCTTTCACATCCCCGACGACTATCAAGGTGCTGTCCTGATCGTCGCCTTTGGTCCCTTTGAAGTCATCCGGCTACTGTGTCAGGGGATTCCCATAAAAAACTACTACCAGAAAAATCAACTGGAATACTTCATGACCTATGAAACCATCGATGATGTCAAAAAAAATATGCTGACCTCCGATCATGAGCGATTCCCGGTTGTTGACGTCAATGGAAAGGTCCTTTCAACCATTTCTCGTAGTAACCTGATCGACTTCAATCGAAAAAAAGTCATTCTGGTGGATCACAATGAACGCAATCAATCCATCATCGGCGTCGAAGAAGCAGAAATCATCGAAGTCATCGACCATCACCGGGTGGCCGAAATTCAAACAGCTACACCTTTATACCTGCGAATTGAACCGGTCGGCTGTACCTGTACCATTGTTGCTAAAATGTACCATGAACATCAGATCGCGATTCCTAAATCCATGGCGGGTCTGATGCTCAGTGCCATCATCTCGGATACGCTATTATTTAATTCCCCCACCTGTACCCGGGATGATCGTACCATTGCCCGGGAATTGGGGAAAATCCTCGAAATTGATGTTAAAAGTTATGGCGAAAAAATGCTGGTTGCCGGCAGTAATCTAAAGGAAATGCCCCCCTCGGAAATCATCTCAACGGATAAGAAGCTCTTTACCATGGGTGCCTATAAAATTGCGGTTTCTCAGATTAATACTGGCGATTTCCGTGGTATTTTTGACAAACTGGATGATGTTCTGCTGGAAATGAACCAATTATGTGCTGAGGAAGGTCTGGACCTTGCCATTTTAATGGTCACCGACATCATTTTAGGTGGTACTGAACTAATCGTGGCTGGTGAAGCTAAGAATCTGGTGCAATTGGCTTTCGGTTTTCAACCGGGTGAATACAGCAAATATATGAATGGTGTTTTTTCCCGAAAAAAACAAATTGTCCCCCCACTGATGAATGCCTCTGCTTATTAAACAAATTATTAAACAAAATTTTAAAATTGGTGATAACAATGTTCAATAATAAATTTGGAAATCATAAGTGCTATGCGCTGGTGATTTTGCTCCTTTTCTATGGTTTTATACCCCTGTTTCTAACCGGTTGTGTGGAAAAAGAACTGATTAATGATCCCACAACCGGTTCAATTTTGTCTGGAGAAAATTCTAAATCCCTGATGGATGGCCAGTACTCTGCCACTACCAGCTATTTTGACAACCGGGGTTATGTCCAAAAATTAGATCTTCTGATAAAAAATGGCATCATTACCCAAGTTTCATTTAAGGAACTATCAAAAAGTAATGCCGATCGCCTTACGCTCGAGGGTTCAGATAAAAACTGGAAGAATTTAGGTGTAGCCAACCTCAGTGCGCTTTATCTGCGCTTGTACAATGAATTGATCCTCTCTCAAAATCCTGATGAAATCGATGCTGTCTCTGGGGCGACCCAAACATCTGACCGTTTTACCGAATTATCAACTGTAATTTTGGCTCAAGCATACAAAGGTGATCATGAAACGATAAAAATTGATACTTTTGATACTTATACGATAACCGGCACTGTCGATCCTGAAGGCTATCAGGGTTTCCTTGAAGCATCATTTAATGGTTCAACCCTAACTCGTCTCAGCTATGATGAAATTAGAACAGAAGACGGAAAATCAAAGCGTAAATCAACTGATTCTCCAGCCAGCGCAGATTTTAGTGCATTATTTGATACTCTAACAAATAATGCGATTGAATCGCAATCGCTGGAATCGCCATTTTCAGCCAATGAAACGTCCCCGGACAAAGCAAAATACATTGAATGTCTCCGTCTTTTAAGAGAATCAAGAGCGCCTTTTTGATGCTCTATTACATTCTGATATCTTACTTAAATTCAACTGCAAATCTTGACAAATGTTAAAGATATGTTATACTTAATCAATAGGCAGTGCATTTGTGCCAACAATTCTAAATTGAAAGAAGGTGAAAAAATGGAAAATAATACTTTTGGTAGTCGATTAAAAGCGTTGCGTATCTCGAAACGGTTAACTCAGGAGAATTTTGCGAATCTTTTCTATCTTAATAAAAGCTCGATCTCTAAATATGAAAAAGATAAAAATTTACCGGAGAACCAATTACTGATTAAGATTGCTGATTTTTTTGAAGTCTCGGTAGACTATTTGCTATGTCGAACTGATCAGCCAAAACTTTTACCAAGTAACCCCAAACCGATGACCTGTGAAGAATTTTTAAAATCTTACGTTTTTTCCAACGAAGAAGTAGACTCTTTTTCTTCTTATTTCTCTTTCCCGGAAAGTTATAAACAAGAAGTTTTAGATTTTATTAATTTCAAGAGTTCCAGTGGAAAGTAACTTAAAAACAATGAAAATTATGTTTAAATAACTTGTTATAAATTCTTAGAAACACGCCATGCGTGTTTCTATTTTTTTATCAGTGATTTTTATAAGCAAAAAAATAAAGAGCAGGAACTAAATCCAAGCTCTTTTGTTTTTCAAAACAACGATTTTATTCACCCAGTAAATACGTTAGTGTAAATAAGCTATCCGTAATATTAACATTTTCCACGACCACATCATTAGGCACCGTCAAATCCAATGGACTGAAATTAAGAATTCCTTTCACCCCTAAATCCGTTACCTGAGTTGCCACCTTTTGGCCAACCTCCCGAGGTACACATAAAATAGCGATGTCAATTTCATTCGCCTTGATAAATTCATCAAGCTCATCCATATGTTTAACAACGACACTGCCAACGACGGTACCAACTGTTAATGGATCAACATCGAAAACGCCTTTTAGAATAACGCCTTCTCGTTTAAACCGTTCATAGTTTGCAATGGCATGACCCATATTACCGCCACCGATAATAATACAATTATATTCACTATCAAGACCAAGAATCTCCTTGATAGCTTCCCTTAATTCTCCGACATTATAGCCATAGCCTTGTTGACCATAACCTCCGAATGAATTTAAATCCTGCCGAATTTGAGAAGCTGTAAGTCCCATTAAACTTGCTAATTCCCGGGATGATATTTTTTCGATATCATTGAGCTGTAAATCAGTTAAATATTGGTAATACTTTGGCAACCGTTTGACAACGGTCATAGATACTTTTTTTGAGAAGCGATGCATGATAACTTCTCCTTTCTTTGGATAATTAATTAATTATAACAATATGTACCAATTACGTCAAATTATTCATTTTAATTTGGCGTTTTTTTTGATAGAATAGTAAAAGTAGTCTTAAATATCCGAACAAAAACGAAAACAGGTGAAACAATGTTAATGAATATAGAAAATATGCATTTTAGTTACGGCATCCATGAAATTTTTAATGATCTCAACATCTCCATCAACGAAAGAAAGCAAATCGGACTTGTTGGTCGAAACG